>JAWKQB010000002.1:500000-848488 GCA_041390365.1 Syntrophotaleaceae bacterium
CAGTCCCCAAGGCGGGGTCATCAGCCCCTTCATCGCCAACGTCTACCTCGATGCCTTCGACCAGTTCATGAAGAGTCGGGGGTATCGAATCGTCCGCTATGCGGACGATATTCTGATCCTCACCCGCTCGAAAAGCGCGGCACACCATGCCCTCAAGGTGGCAAGAGAATACCTGGAAAGGAGCTTCGCCTTACCGTCAATGAACAAAAAAGTCGCATCGTCTCCAGCTTCGAGGGCGTCAGCTATCTTGGCGTCACGATCCACACCAAGTACACCCGGATCAAGCGAGAGAAGGTGCGCGAGTTCAAGGACAAGGTGAAGAAAATCACCCAGCGCAACTCGCCAGTCAACCTGGCCAAGGTCATTGCCGACCTGAATCCGGTGATACGCGGGTTTGCCAACTACTTCCGAGTGGCCAACTGCCGCAAAGAGTTTGGAGCGCTGATGCAGTGGATCAGAAGGCGCCTGCGAGCCAAGCAGTTGAGACAGTGGAAAAAGCCCCAAAGGCTGCACCGCAGATTGAGACAGCTTGGCTATCAGGGGGAGTTCAAGGCAATAAAGATGAACTCTTGGTGCAATGCCGCCAGCAATCTGGCTAACTACGCCATTCCCAACAGCTATTTAAGGGAATTGGGTCTTTTTGAGATGGCTTCGGTACAAACCGGATACCTGCCTCAGGACTACTGAGAGAAAGAAAAGACAGGAGCCGTGTACGAGGCCCGTACGCACGGTTCTGTGAGAGGGATGAGGCGAACCTGATCAGTTCGCCTCACCCTACTCGATTTGGTTATGTCTTAAGCACAAAAAAAAGACGCGCCGTCAGGAGGGAAAGTCCGGCGCGCCAAGGCGATTTATGAGCAGGATCCTGTATCGCTATCAAAATAATACCATAAGAGTTATAAATTGACAACTCCCAGCCCGGTCCTCTAACCCGCCAACTCCGGTTCGGAGACAGGACAAGGATTGCCGTAATAGACTCACTTTGACCAAAGAGAAAGGGCACCTAGAAATTGCTTCTAAGTGCCCGTATTTTTTCTGGAGCCACCCATGGGACTTGAACCCACGACCTACTGATTACGAATCAGTTGCTCTACCAGCTGAGCTAGGGTGGCAAAAGCATTTGAAGTCCATCTATTTAGCTCAAAACCGAGAGGATGTCAATCTCTTTACTGGATAGGCAGTCGCTTGTTTTTGCCCTTGGCAAAAGGTATCCAATTTGCAGACTGAGTCGGAGAACCCGTTCGGCTGTTGCTGATGTCATTGCAGGTTTCCTTTGCCATGGAGAACCCTCTTGAGTCTTCGCCTTCGGACCCTCCTCGTTATTGCAGCTACCTTGGCAGCTCTGTTCACAGCTCTCTATTCTGCTTCCTCGACGATTCTTGTTAAGGGATTTTCTATGCTCGAACAGCAGGAGGTTCAACGGCAAATTGCTCGTGGGCGAAAGGCTATAGACATCTTGACGGGGGAAATACTCAAACATGTGGTCGACTGGGCCTCGTGGGATGATAGCTATTCCTTTATGGAAAATGGAAACCGGGAATATATCCGTTCCAATTGTTCCTCCAGCACCTTTTCCAACCTCGATTTCGATCTTTTTCTCTATTTTCGCACTGACGGATCTCTTTTTGCCGGTTTTGCCCTTGACGACAAGGGCGAGGTAGTCACCCCGTCAGCGGATCTTGTTTCCCAAATCCAGAAGGACCCCAGATTGGGCTCGGTCCCGGAAGATTGGTCTCCCGTAAACGGCGTCGTTCTAGTCAAAGGGCAACCTTTACTCGTGGCCGCGGCCCCCATTCTGACCAGTGAAGGGGAAGGCCCGGTTCGCGGAATTCTGCTTATGGGGCGCTATCTTTCTTCTTCCCGATTATGGGAGGCTGCTGCTTCCGCAAATTTATCTATGTCCTTGGTTTCTTCACAGGACAAACCTTCGTCCCTTAGCTTCGAGCAGTCGGAGGTGATCCGGGTGGAGGATGTTGATAATATTTCCGGATATTTCCTGCTGCTTGACGGTTTGGGTCGAGAAGTCGCCACCATTCGTGTTCCTGTCGATCGCTGGATTTTTCGGCAGGGAAGGGTCAGCCAGAAATATCTACTGCTGAACCTGCTGGTTTCGGGAATCGTGGTTGTAGTGGCGATGCTTTTGCTTGTAAACCGCCTTGTTCTCGCCAGACTGGCCAGGATGAACAACTGCGTCCTGCAGATACGTAATTCCGGGGATCTGAATCTCCGCTTGCCCGTCAAGGGCGAAGATGAACTGGAGAACCTGGCTGTCTCCATCAATGAGACCTTGGATTCATTGCGGGATACCCAGGAAACTTTGCGTTATGATGCTCTTCACGACCCTCTGACCCGACTTGCCAATCGCTCCCTGCTTTTCAAATGTATTTCAGAAAACTTGGAACAAGTCCGGCAAGGTGCGGACTGGACATTTGCCGTTCTCCTTATCGATATCGACCATTTCAAACTGATCAATGACAGTTTCGGTCATATTGCAGGGGACGAACTTCTGGTTATGGCGGCCAATCGGCTCGGCCTTTATTTCCGGAAAGAGGATATGCTTGCCCGTTTGGGTGGGGACGAATTCGCCGTTCTGCTCCATCGGCTTGCCGATGCCAATGAGGCCGTGGATCTTGCCAAAGGGCTACTGAATCATTTGAAGGAACCTATGGTTTGGGAAGGGCATCGACTGTTTTTATCCGCAAGTATCGGCATCGCGATGGGGCTTGAACGCTATTCCGAACCGGAACAGTTGCTGCGGGATGCCGATACTGCCATGTATCAGGTCAAACAGGGCGGTAGAAACGGTTTCGCACTTTTCAACGCTTGCATGCACGAAAGGGTCGTTGAGCGCCTGACCCTGCACAACCATCTGCGAGGGGCGGGACGGCGCGGAGAGCTCCTGGTCTACTATCAGCCCTTGTTTGAATTGGCTACAGGAAGGATTCACGGTTTTGAAGCCCTGGTGAGATGGAATCATCCTGATTTGGGTTTATTGACTCCGGATCGTTTTATCCCCCTTGCCGAAAGTGGGGGTTTCATGGGGGAGATCGACACCTGGGTGTTCGAAGAGGTCTGCCATCGGTTGGCCCGGTGGCAGGATCAGTTCGGTATCGGACAATCCCTGGTTGTTTCCGTCAATCTGTCCTGCGTGCACGGTCAATTGCTTGACGTCATCCCGGCACTTTGTCAAATTCTTGCCCGCACCGGCATTCCTGGACGCTGCCTGGGGCTCGAAATTACCGAAAGTGCTCTTTCCGTTGCCAAAAAGGATTTGATTTGCCGGCTCGACGAACTTCGAAAGCTAGGGGTGCAGTTGTATCTGGACGATTTCGGCACGGGCTATTCCTCTTTGAGCCGCCTCTATCACATGCCCGTCGACCTGTTGAAGATCGACCGAACCTTCATCACTGAACTTGATTCAGGCAAAGGGGAAATCGTTAATGCCATTATCAGGATGGCCCATGGGCTGGGTCTGAAGGTGGTCGCAGAGGGGATCGAGTTCGAAAACCAGGCGACCCATCTGTTGCAGTGCGGCTGTGATTATGGCCAGGGTTTTCTTTATTCCCGGCCTCTGACTGAAGAGAATGCCACCCGATTGCTCGGCAATTTGAGTGGCAAGAAGATTGAATGGGGAGCGACTGACCGGGGCGAGGAAGCTTATTTGATGTCGTAAGAAGTGACAGGATTTGCGGCAGGCCGATTCGGCAAAGAAAAGGCATGGCATCTTATCGAAGCCACGCCTTTTCTTTCACTCACTCATCATTGATCAGCCGAGGATCGCTTTAAGATCCTCTTCCGGAGTGCTGATCGGGGCGAGGTTGAAGTTCTCGACCAGGAAGTTCAGCACGTTGGGGGTGACGAAGGCCGGCAGGCTCGGGCCGATCTTGATGTTCTGGATCCCCAGGTGCAGCAGGGTCAGCAGGATCACCACCGCCTTCTGCTCGTACCAGGAGAGGATCAGGCTCAGCGGCAAATCATTGACCCCGCACTCGAAGGCATTCGCCAGAGCCACCGCGATCTGGATCGCGCTGTAGGCGTCGTTGCATTGGCCCACATCCAGCAGGCGCGGAATGCCGCCGATGTCGCCGAAGTCGAGCTTGTTGAAGCGGTACTTGCCGCAGGCCAGGGTCAGGATCACGCAGTCCTGGGGCACTTTTTCCGCGAACTCGGTGTAGTAGTTGCGGCCCGGCTTGGCGCCGTCGCAGCCGCCGATGAGGAAGAAGTGCTTCACTGCGCCGCCCTTGACCGCTTCGATGACCTTGTCGGCCACGCCGAGCACTGCATTGTGGCCGAAACCGACCAGAATCTCCTTGCCCGGCGCTTCCGGCAGGTCGGGAGAGGCCAGGGCCTTGTCGATCACCGCCGAGAAATCCCAGCCGGTGATGTGCTTGACGCCGGGCCAGGCGGTGCAGCCCCAGGTGAACAGGCGGTCCTTGTAGCTGTCGGCCGGTTTCTGGATGCAGTTGGTGTTGAAGATGATGGCGCCGGGGAAATTGGGCAGTTCCTTGGCCTGATCCTGCCAGGCGCCGCCGTAGTTGCCGGCCAGGTGCTTGTACTTCTTCAGTCCGGGATAGCCGTGGGCCGGCAGCATTTCACTGTGGGTGTAGATGTTGATCCCCTTGCCCTCGGTCTGCTTGAGCAGCTCCTCGAGCATCTTCAGATCGTGGCCGGAGACCAGGATCCCCTTGCCGGCTTTGGTGCCGGTGTTGACCGGGGTCGGCACCGGATGGCCGTAGTTTTCCACGTGACCGGCGTTGAGCAGGCCCATGACGGTCAGGTTGTGCTTGCCGCACTCCATGGCCAGATTGACGTAGTCCATCAGGCCGAGGGTAGGATCGCAGGTGGCGGCCAGAGCGCGATGATAGAAGGCGAAGATTTCGTCATCGGTCTTGCCGAGAATCTGGGCATGCTCGGAGTAGGCCGCCATCCCCTTGAGGCCATAGAGCAGGATCTCGATGGCCGAACGGACATCGGCATCCTGATGCAGGGTGTTGAGACCGTGCTCCTGGCCCTGCTTGACCGGGTCGGCGGCCAGCGTCCAGGCTTTCGGACCGTTCGGGGCATCACCGCCTGCGCCGAAAATGGCCTTGATCTTGTCGAAGAAGGAGTTGCCCTGCTCTTTGCCCCCCGCCTTGAGGAACAGATCCCGGGCCCGGTCCTTCATCTGCGCACACTCTTTGATCAATTGCTTCAGTCTGGCAGGATCGAAATCGACGTTGGTGACGGTGGCGAACAGGGCCTCGAGAACGAAATGATCGATCTGTTTGTCCTTCGCCCCCAGTTTGCGGGCTTCGTTGGCGTAGCAGGCCAGGCCGCGCAGGCCGTAGATCAGCTCATCCTGCAGGGCCGCCACTTCCGGCTGTTTGCCGCAGACTCCGCTTACGGTGCATCCTGTCCCCTTGGCTGCTTGCTCACATTGGTTGCAGAACATGCTCATACTTTCCTCCCTTGGTGATTGTTGTCGTTATGCTCAGCGCTCTTTAAAACGCTTAGTGGTGACCGTTTCTTGAGCACAGACTACGCTTTTTTTTGCCGGGGAAAGTTGATGGTGATCAATTTAGGTGGTTTTTGCGGGAGCTGTTGAGAATATGCGGGAGCATATATTGGAAAAGAACGGGACGCCTGATCAGGCGCGTGTGAATTTGGATTCAAGCAAACGGCGCAGGGTTTGAACCAGTTGTTCCTGCAGTTGTACCCAGGATCCACTTCCCGAGAGGGGATAGCGCTGGTTGATTTCCAGTTCGATGCCCAGGTAATCTTCGGCCGAAAAACGTTTGCGCAGGGCGGTCACCAAGGCATCCGCGTTTCCCTTGTAGGGGTAGTTGCGACGGATTCTGAGGGTCGGATCGATTCGGTACAGTTCCGTTTGCCAGGCCAGGCAGAAGACTTTTTCTTCAGAACGCTTCGGGTCGTAGAGAAGACCGAGGCCGGCGTTGCGAATTTCGCCGGAAAAAACCGGTGTAAAGGAATGAATCGAGAGATGCAGGGCACGACGACCGGAAGCGATGATGCCGGTGGCCATATCCGCAACCGCTCTCCAGTAGGGATCGTGGTAGCGGGCCAAGATATCTTTCTTATCCTCTGGAGAAAGATGACGGGAGATCTCCGAGAACAGGGTCCGGCTGCCCGAGGAGCGATTCAGGTCTATCAGCAGGCGGGTCACATCCGCTGAAATCAGCGGCGTTGCGAATTCGGCGGCGAGGAATTCGGCAAACGGCAAAATGCCGATGTCATAGCCTCGGTGGGTTTGCAGCAAAGGTTCAAACCCGTGGAACAGATGGCGGTATCTTTCGGGGACGCGGTTGCCGCCATGTTCACAACTGATCAGTATCTGCAAATCCTTTGTCACCGATTGCAATTTCCCCTGCTTTCTGTTTTCAAAAATTCCACCCTCGCGCCGAGCCGCTGAACCGGGTCTATCTGGTGACTGACCAGAAAAACATTCAGATTCCGCTGGAATTGTTCCTGTCGATTTTTACAGTGGATCGCTTACGGAATCAAGGGAATGATCCGGCTATTCCGACAGGGTTGCAGTCAATGATTCCTGTCCATTAGCGATCTTTATAAAGGCGACGATATCAAAAACTGTAATTCAGTAAAGAAAAGGGCCGGCATTCAGCCGCCCCTCTTTGGTGGTGCGAGGTTGTGTAGCTGTGATCAGAATTCGAAGGCGAGCTGGGCGGTAACCAGATCCCGCTCGTCGTCGTTCTCGAATTCGCCGTGCAGGTATTCGAGGGCCAGGGTGGTGTTTTCGAACAGGGCGTAGCTGGCCACGGCGCCGTACTGGGAGTCGGGGAGCAGGCCGCCCAGGTCGTCGCCGCCTTCGTATTTGGCTGCCAGGGTCAGGGCGTCGGTCACCGCGCAGCCGATTTCGAAGTTCCAGGTTTTGGGTTCGAGGGCTTCCCCTTCGTCGAAGGCCAGTTCGCCAGCTTCGAACTCATCGAGGGCTCCGAGGTATTCGGCAATCAGAGTCCATCGCTCGTTCAGGGTGGCGGTGAGGAAGGCGTTGATGCCGTCGACCTTGTCCGCAATGCCGTCAACGGCTATTTCATCGGTCAGCACGTCGCTGTCGGCAATGTTGGAGATCCAGGACGCGCCGGCAGCCAGGGCCAGGCCGGGAACGGCTTCCTCAGGCAGAGTGAAGACAGCGCCGGCGACGAAGCTGTCGATATGATCGTCCTTCCCCGCCTCGTCGATGTCGCCATTGAAGACGCCGAAGGAGAGTTCGACCATCTCGTTGGCGTAGCCGATTACGGCCGCCGATTCGCGGGTTTCACCCAGTTCCAGCGTGTTGGGATCGCTGATGAAATGGGTATCGAATTTGCCGAAGGGCACGTACATCTTGCCGGCCTGCAGGTAAAGGGGCAGTACGTCCTCGCCGTCGAGGCGGATGTAGGCTTCGTCCACGTCCAGGGGCTCGGTGTCGTCCTCTTCCCACAGCAGCAGCACATGGCCGCTGACATGCTTGATGAAATCGACGTCGATGCCGAGTTCCACCGTGGCCAGGGTCAGATCGCTGGAGTCTTCGTCCTCGACGGCGGGGTCGTCGAAGTCGATATCCTCATAACCGGCTTCCACTTCGATCAGGCCGGCAATGCTGATCCGGTCGAGCCAGCGGCCCAGGCCGTCCTTTTCCTCCATCTTTTTTTCCAGTATTTCGATTCTCTCCGACAGACCGAGTGTCTTCGACGACTCCACGGCGAGAGACACCCCCGGAACAGCCAGTCCAAGGCTCAAAGCCAGCACTATGACCCACCCTTTGATGGTTTTTTTCATTATTGTCTCCTCTGAAGAATGCATTTCAACTCTTCTCCTTCTGATTTAAAGGGTTATTGCGGCTGCAGCAACCACCGCCGCAGCAATTTTTTTCCGGTGCCCTGAATTTTTTCCACACATGCCGTGTGACGAGCAGGGCTGCAGTCAAAACGATTGCGGTCACCAGTACCGTTTCCATGACAGATTAAGCTCCGAGGAAGAGATTCGATCCGACCTGATAGACCAGGACCGCAAGACCAAAAGCGAGGATGGTATTGAAAATGATGGAAAAAGCTCCCCATTTCCACGAACCCGCTTCTTTCGCGATGCAGACCACCGTGACGAAGCAGGGTGCGTAGAAGATGGTGAAGACGATCAGGGCAAATGCCACCACCGGGTTCCAGTGCGGGCTGTTGGCCAGGGTCCGGGACAGGGAGCCGGTCTCCTCCGGATCGACCTCGCCTAGGGAATAGGCGGTGCCGAGAGTGGACACCACGACTTCCTTGGCGGCGAAACCACCGACCAGGGCGATGTTGGTCCGCCAGTCGAAGCCGGCGAGGCTGCTTACATCCTCCAGGGCGGTGCCTACCCGGCCGGCGATGGAGTGGCGAAGTCCGGCTTCGGCTTCGCGGGCATCGATCAGGGCCAGTTGATCTTCCATATCCCCAGCTGCTGTGGCGGTCACGGCCGCCCGCTGCTGTTCAAAAATCTGCTGCTGGCTTTCCGGCAGGCCGGGGAATGTCATCAGGGCCCACAGCAGAATGGAGATGGCGAGGATGATGGTGCCAGCTTTCTTGACGTATTGCCAGGTCCGTTCCCAGGTGTGGATCAACAGGCCGCGGAAGGTCGGCAGGCGGTAGGGAGGCAGCTCCATGACGAAGGGGGTCGATTCCCCTTTGATGACCGTCATGCGGAGCAGTTTTGCTGACAGCAGGGCACCCGACCAGGCGATCAGGGTGATGATGAGCATGACCCTGGCCTCGTGCTCGGCGAAGAAGGCGCCGACCAGCAGGGCGAAGACCGGCAGCTTGGCGCCGCAGTTCATGAAAGGCGCGGTGAGCAGGGTGGCCAGGCGCTCACGGGGCGATTTGAGGGTGCGGGTGGCCATGACGCCGGGCACCGCGCAGCCGCCGGCGATGCCGCCGGAAACGATGAACGGCATAACCGATGCGCCGTGCAGGCCGAAGCTGCGGAACACCCGGTCAAGCATGAAGGCGACCCGCGCCAGATAGCCGGAGTCTTCCAGAATGGCGATGCCGAAGAACATGAACATGATGATTGGCGCGAAACCGATCACCCCACCGGCCCCGTCGATGATGCCCGAGATGATCAGAGATTTCAGCAGACCGTCGGGAAGGGCAGCATCGGCGACACCGCCGATCCAGCCGAACAGGCTTTCCAGCCAGACGACCGGCAGTTCGCTGTAGGTAAAGGTGAAATGGTAAAGACCCATGATCACCGCGATCATGATCAGCGGACCGGCAAAGCGGTTGGTCAGCACCTGGTCGATGCGATCGGAGAGGAAAAGCCGGTCCTGGTCGATATTGTGGGTGATAATCCCCTGCTTGATCAGCGCCTTGATGTAGCCGTAGCGGTGATCGGCGATAATGGCCTCGGGGCAGGTGGCCAGGGTGCTTTGGGTATGGCGGGCGACCCGGGCCCGGATGGTTTCGAGGCGGGTGAACAGGGCCGGATCCTCTTTCTTGCCGAATTCAAGAATCTGTTCGTCGTTTTCCAAAAACTTCAGGGCCAGCCAGCGGGCCGGATAGACGGCATTCGGCATCGATCTGCCGATGTCTTCGGCCATTTCGTCGAGGGCGTGGTCGATGTCCTCGCCATAGGAAATGATGAGGGGCGCCTTCAATTTGCCCCGCTTGATCAGGTCGGTAGTGGCCTGCATCAGCTCCTTTTTGCCCTGGCCGCTGCGGGCCACGGTCGGCACTACCGGCACGCCCATCAATTCGGAGAGTTTCGTGCCGTCGATGGCGATTCCCCGTTTTTGGGCGGCATCCACCATGTTCAGGGCAATGACCACGGGCATACCCAGTTCCATGAACTGGACGGTCAGGTAAAGGTTGCGCTCCAGGTTGGCCGCGTCGATGATATTTACGACGGCTGCGGGCTTCTCCTGCACCAGGAAGTCCCTTGCGACCATTTCCTCAAGGGAGTAGGCGGTCAGGGAATACATGCCGGGCAGGTCGATGAGATGGAAGGTCTCGCCGTTTTCGATATATTGACCCTCTTTCCGCTCCACCGTGACACCGGGGTAATTGCCGACGTGCTGCCGCGCACCTGTCAGGGCGTTGAAAAGAGTAGTTTTACCGGAGTTCGGGTTGCCTGCCAGGGCAATAGTGATGTTCGCACTCATGGTCAGTCCTCCACGGCCACGTCAATGTAGTCGGCTTCGTTGTTGCGCAGGGTCAGGGTAAAGCCCATGATCCTGATCGCCACCGGATCGTAGAGAGGTGCCCGTCCCTGGATCCGGATTTCAGTTCCCGGAACCAGCCCCATGTCCCGAATCCGCTTGCCGAGCTCGCCACCCGCCCGCACGGCCGCAATGACCCCCTTCTGATTCTCCTTCATCTGACGCATGCTGAGTTTTAACATCTCTGTCTCCCCGAAAAAGAAAATGGTCTTTTCCCTGACCGGTCAGGAACGACCATCCAGGTAGGCTGGATCATGAAACTGAATTCGGTTTTCAAAAATAGAGAAAATGATCGACTCGGTCAAGGCAAAAATGAAAACGGAAATCATTTTTTATTAGGGGGGCAGGGCTGCGATGGCTGCTAATCAAGCGGGTGGCTTGGCAATCCGAAAAACAAAAAAGGTGTTCTGTGAAACTGTAGCAAAAAATGCTTATCTTACCTGGAGGATAATTCTGTACGAAAGCGTTTGAGGCGCAGGGAGTTGGCGACCACGGAGACGGAACTGAAGGCCATCGCCATGGCGGCGAAAACCGGCTTGAGCTGCAGGCCGAAAAAGGGATAGAGGACGCCGGCGGCGATGGGGATGCCCAGGATGTTGTAGATGAAGGCCCAGAAGAGGTTCTGTTTGATGGTGCGCATGGTCCTCCGGCTGAGCCCGATGGCGGTGACCAGAGAGCGCAGATCGTCCTGCACCAGGGTGATGTCGGACGCCTCGAGGGCTATATCGGTGCCGGCGCCGATGGCGATCCCGATATCCGCCTGGGCCAGAGCCGGCGCGTCGTTGATGCCGTCGCCCACCATGGCGACGATGCGGCCCTGCTCCTGAAGACGCTTGATCTCGTCGGCCTTGCCGCCGGGCAGAACCTCCGCCACCACCCGGTCGATGCCGGCCTGGCGGCCGATGGTTTCCGCCGTGCGTCGCTGGTCACCGGTCAGCATGACCACTTCAAGGCCGATGTTTTTCAGCGCGGCCACGGCTTCCACCGAGTGCTCCTTGAGGGTGTCGGTCAGGGCTGCGAGGCCGATCAGGCGGCCGTTTTCGGCGATGAACAGAACGGTCTTGCCTGCTTCCAGCAGCTGCCGGGCTTCCTGCTCCAGTTCTTCGATGGCGATGCCCCGTTCGGCCATCAGTCGGGCGTTGCCGAGCAGCACCGCGGATCCCTGCAGTTCCGCCTCCACACCGAAACCGGACAGAGCCTGAAAACGCTCGGGCAGGTTCAGCTTCAGTCCCCAGGATTCGGCCATCTGCACCAGGGCTTCCCCCAACGGGTGTTCGGACGCCTTTTCCACCGACCCGGCCAGTTTCAGCAGGGCGTCCTCCTGTACCCCCTTGCAGGTGACAAGATCGGTCACCCGGGGTTTGCCCCGGGTCAGGGTGCCGGTCTTGTCGAACACCACGGTGGTCAGGCGGTGGGCCTGCTCCAGGCTGCCGGCGTCCTTGATCAGGATACCCAGTTCGGCACCCTTGCCGGTACCGACCATGATGGCGGTGGGTGTGGCAAGACCCAGGCTGCAGGGGCAGGCCACGATCAGGACCGACATGAAGCTGAGCATGGCCGGAATGAAGGCCGGTTCCGGGCCGAAAGCGTACCAGGCGGCGAAGGTTACCACTGCGATGGCGATGACCACCCTGACGAAGACGGAGGCCACCTTGTCGGCCAGCCGCTGCACCGGCGCCTTCGAGCCCTGGGCCTTCTCCACCATCTGGACGATCTGGGCCAGGACGGTCTGCGCGCCCACGTTCCCCGCCAGCAGAGTGATGTATCCGGTCTTGTTGACAGTGGCGCCGATGACCTCGTCGCCGGGACCTTTTTCCACCGGCAGCGGTTCGCCGGTCAGCATCGATTCGTCCACGCTGGAAGCGCCGTCGGTGACGACCCCGTCCACCGGAATCTTTTCCCCCGGACGAACCACCACTCTGTCCCCTTTGACGACGAGATCGATCGGCACATCCAGTTCCTCGCCCTCCCGGATGACCCGGGCCGTTTTGGCGGCCAGTCCCATCAGTTTGCGGATGGCGTCCGAAGTCCGGGATCGGGCCCGGGCTTCCAGAAGCCGTCCGAGCAGGATGAGGGCGGTGATCATGACCGCGCTGTCAAAATAAACCTCCCTCTCGCCGCCGGGGCTGGCAAAGACGCCGGGCAAAAACGTAACCGCGGTCGAGTAGAGCCAGGCGGAAAAGGTGCCGATGGCGATCAGGGTGTTCATGTCGGCGGTGCCGTGGCGAAGGGAGGTCCAGGCGCCGACATAGAATCGCCTTCCGGAAACGGCCAGCACCAGGGTTGTCAGTGCGAAGAGAACGACCAGGAGGGGCTGATGGGGGATTCCCCGCAACCAGGAAAACATGTGCGGCATGGACCCGGCCATGATGACGGCCGACAGGACCGCGGCGAGGATGAATTCAGCGGTCAGCCGGCGCATCTCCCTGCGGCGGGCCTCCTGTTCCCGGTCGGTGGAGAGTTCCTCGCGGATGCCGAGCCAGGCGTATCCCGCTCCCTCCAGGGCCGCGCGGAACTGCTCGGGATTCGTTGCGCCCTGGTCGAAGCGTACGATTGCGGTGCCGGCAGCGAAATTGACCTCTGCCTGACGAACTCCAGGCAGATTTCCAAGGAGCCCTTCCACCCGGCGGACGCAGGCTGCGCAATTCATGCCTCCGACGGCCAGGACAATCTCCCGCTCGCCGGCGGGAAGGTCCTTGGCGATTTCGCCGACCTTGAAACCGAGTTCCTGCACCTTGCCGCGGATCTCCTCAAGCGAAATTTTCGTGCTGTCAAAGATGACAGAGGCCTTTTCGGAGGCGAAGTTGACCGCGGCTTCCTCGACCCCCTCCAGTTCCCTGATGGCGTTTTCAACCCGGCGCACACAGGCGGCGCAGTGCATGCCGCCGATGGTGAAAATGGCGGAATCATTCGAACGACTCACAGGTTTCACCTTTGTTCCTTTCGAGGCAATTACAGTCCTCTGTCTCTCCGGAGGAATTCAAAACTGTCGCATCATCTTTTCCAGAACCTGGCCGAATAAGGTTAGTTCAGCCTTGGACAGAGCGGAAGAGATTTCTTCGGTAAGTTTGAGGTGATACTGATGGTGCAAGGCGAAATGTTCCCGCCCGGCTTCTGTGAGCACCACCCGATAGGAGCGGCGGTCGCTTTCATGGGGTTTTCGCTCCAGGAGCCCCTTGCGTTCGAGCCTGTCGACAGTGACGGTCAGGGTCCCGGTCGTCACACCCAGTTTTTCCGCCAGTTCCTTCATCCGCAGCGACTCTTCATGGCCGATGATTTCAATCGCATGCATCTGCCCGGGAGTCAGGTCGCTGCCCCGCACCACCTCGTGTTCCCAGTTGGACAGTTTTTCGTAGAATTCGACAATCTGTCGCGCCAGCTTTTTGACTTCCATATCATCCCGCCTGTTCAACAGTAATGCAGGGTTTGTCCTCGCAGTTGATGACCTCGAAAGTGACGTGCTTGAGTTTTTCGAATCCCGCCAGAAGCTTCCGGTACTCGTCGGTGGGGCGGGGATGGTGGGTGACAAGGGTGATGATGGCCGCCATATGATGGGGGTCGATCTTCCAGACGTGCAGGTCGGTGATCCGGTTGTCCGCCTCCGCTTCAATGGCCTGGCGGATCTTGTTACGCAGACCGGAAGGGACACTGGCATCGAGCAGGATCGCGCCGCTCTCTTTGAGCAGGCTCCAGGACCAGCGGGTGATTACCAGTGCCCCCACAATCCCCATCGTCGGATCCAGCGCCCACCAGCCGAACATTTTGCCGAACAGCAAGGCGACTATGGCCAGCACCGAAGTCAGGGCATCGGCCAGGACGTGGAAGTAGGCGGCCTTGAGGTTGTGGTCTTCATGATGGTCGTGAGGTTCGTCTTCATGGTCATGATCGTGACTGTGGTGATGATGGCCGTGGTTACCGTGAAGCAGGAAGGCACAGACGACATTGACCACCAGACCGCCTGCGGCGACCAGCATCGATTGGCCGTAATGGATGTCCACTGGAGCAAAAAACCGGCTGACCGATTCTATCGCCATGATCAGGGCCACCACGGCCAGAGCGACGGCACTGGCAAACCCCCCCAGGACATTGATCTTTCCGGTTCCGAAGGAGAAGGCAGGATTATTGACATTTTTGCGAGAGTAACGATAGGCAAACAGGGTGATCATGAAAGCCGCCACGTGGGTCCCCATATGCCAGCCGTCGGCGAGCAGGGCCATCGAGCCGAACACCAGACCGGCCACGATCTCGATGACCATGGTGAAGGCCGTCAGGCCCATCACTTTCTGAGTGTTTTTCTCATTTTCTTCGCGGTGTTCAAAGAAATTGTGGCCGTGCCGCCACTCTTCCAGTTTATGGATGTGCATGATTTTCAATCCTTGGAGACGCTATCTATTTATAACAGTATCCCGATTCGACGGGGGCGAATGCAGCTCAAAATGCCGCAACTCTGGTTGGATTGTCAAGTAATTTGAAAATCAAGCTATTTGAATGGCAATACAGGTCGGACGTTGGACACGGCCAAGCGGGCCGAATGGACCAGGGGGATGGAAAAATCGTACCCGCGGGGAAGGCGGATCAATCTCCGGTCAGCTTCAGGATGAGACCTGCCGTGGCCCGGCAGACGGCGGTGGCGAAATCGAGGTTGAGGGTGTCCAGGGTGTCGCCGGGGGTGTGGTAATGGGGATTGCGGAAATTAGTGGTGTCGGTCAGCATGATGGCCGGATAGCCGCCGTCCCAGAAGGGTGCATGGTCGGAGCGGCGGGTATCGGGAACGACCTCGCCGTTGCCGGGTACGATGAGGGGCAGTTTCGGCAGATCCGGTTGATGGCGGTCCGCTGCCTGCAGAAAAGACTGGACCAGCCCGGCGGACAGGGTATTGCCAATCACGGCAATGAAATCACCGGTCTCCGGCACCTCGAGGGGCAAACCTTTGGGAGCGGTCTGGACTGCCTGCGGACCGGCATAGGCGACCGACTCGAGGACGATGACACCGTTGATAAGCCAGCCCTGGTCGGCGGCATGCTTTGCCAAGGCACTGCTGCCCCGCAAACCACTGCCGGTGGGAGGGTCGAGCCGCTCGTTTTCTTCGAGGTTCACGGCTGCAAACTGAAGGGTGAGAGCCGGGCCGGAATTGTGCAGGACCCGGGCCAGTTCCAGCAGCACGGCGACGCCGCTGGCGTTGTCGTCGGCTCCCGGCGATACGGCCACCGTGTCGTAGTGAGCGACCACCAGCAGCCGTTTTTCCGGCTGTTCGCTTCCCGGCAAAGTGGCGAGCAGGTTGCGGTATTCCTCTCCGTTGTCGAAAAAAGGCTGTCGCTCGACGTCGTACCCGTAACCTCGCAGGCATGTCTCAATATAGAGGGCGGCCTGTTCAAGGTTGTCAGGGGCGGCCTGCGGATGGCGGACTCCTTCGAGATGGGCGATATGATCTTTGATGCGGGCGGTGGATATTTCGGCGAGCAACTCTTCCATGGTCGGACGGGTTCCTGTTTTATCGCATGACAATGTAAAGAGACAGAGCCAGACCAGAATTAAGATCTTCAATTTCGACCCCGAAACCACTTGCATTGGTTTGAACAAGCCCTGCAAGCATAGCAAACAGGACTTTGGTCCGCAATCAAATCAACTCGTTGTCAGTGAAGCGGCAGCGGAACGGTTGTCGTTGTCGTAATCGTAATCGGAATTGGCGACCCAAATTACGACTACGACAACGATTACGACAACGACAACGAAATACAACCGCTAAGGCCAACCTCTTGAATGGTGCAAGCAGGGTCCGGCAGAAAAATCTGCCGGGCCCTGTTTCCTGTTCTATCCAGATGTCAACCAACCTCCGCCAGCAGGTAATCGGGAGCCGCCTGAGGAGCCAGATCCCCCAGCTTCCGGCGCTTGATGACCGCATCGCCGTACAGGCCGGCCTGACTGACATCGCCCCAGAGGATGGCGGCTTTCAAAATTAGCCGGTCGTCGGTAAAGCAGACCTTGCCGCAGAGCCGCCCGCGGCTGTCGGTATACTGGTAGACATCCTTTTGCCAGGCTGGATCGGGATTGAATATGGCCCCGACCGATACGAAGCTGGTGCCGAACAGGGTGACCGAGGCTCGCAGACCGGTATGGTCCTGCAGTGAGGCTTCCCCGCCCGCCATATTGGTTCCTGCCACCCGGCCCTGCTTGCGCGCCGCCGGCCAGATGGCGCTCCCCATGACCCGGTCAAGGGTGGTATCCCGGCATTCGGTGACATCGCCGGCGGCGAAGATATCGGGGAGGCTGGTGCGGCAGTGTTCGTCGATGACGATGCCGCGGTTGCAGTCGGCGCCCAGAGCGGCCAGCAATTCGGTATTGGGACGGACCCCGGCGGCGGCGACGATCAGGTCGGCCGGCAGGCGGTTGCCCGATTTCAGATGAACCGCCACCACCTGGCCGTCGGCGGAGCGTTCCACCCGGGTCACGCCGTCGCCGCAGTACATCGCCACCCCGTTCTGTTCCATCAGGCGGCGCAGCAGCCCGCCGGCGACGCTTTCCAGCTGCAGAGGCAGAGGGTAGGGGGCCATCTCCACCAGGCTGACCGATGGATGGCCGACCAGTTTCAGGGCCTCGGCCAGTTCGCTGCCCACCAGTCCCCCGCCGATGATGACGATATGCTTTTTCTCCCGGAAGATTTCGCCCAACTGCTCGGCATCGGCCAAATCGCGCAGGCCGTAGACGCCCGGGCCCTGCATCCCGTCCACCGGCGGCAGGGCGCTGCGGGAGCCGGTGGTGTACAGCAGCCGGTCGTAGGAAATCTTTCGGCCGTCGTCGCAGTGAACCTGTTTTCCCAGGGCATCGATCCCGGTCACGCTGATTCCGAGCTGGAGGTCCACCCGGTATCTGCCCGCCCAGTTTTCCGGCAGGAAATCGGCCTGTTCCGCGGTTCGTTTTCCGGCCGCGACCAGATGCAGCTGACAGCGGGAATAGAAGCGGGTGTCCCGGCTGATCATGATGATTTCGCCCTGCGGATCCTGGCGGCGGATCGCCTCCGCCCCGGCGGTCCCCGCGGCGCTGTTGCCGATGATCAGGTATTTCATAACCGTCCCTCCTTCCCGTTGTCAGGCTGGCTGATGTATTCGACAATATCCCCCGGCAGGTCGTCTTCGGAAACCGACAGACAGTGGGTTCGGCAGGCCGCCACACAGGCCATCTCCTCTCGCGAAGCGCAGGCGTCGCATTTGAGCATGACCCGTTGACCGCCGGCGGCGGGGCGGGCGACGCCGTTGGGACAGCTCATCACGCACATGTAGCAACCGACGCAGATATCGGCATCGCAGACCACGTAGCCGTCCTCCCCCTTGCTCAGGGCGCCGCTCATGCAGGCCTGCACGCACTGGGGATCCTCGCAGTGGCGGCAGTGCTGGGGAAAGAACCGCCCGTCGTCTGTCTGGGCCACACGGGTGCGGGAGCGCACGGCGGCGGCCCCTCCATCCCGGTAGGCTTGCTGCAGGTTTTCATCAGGACTGTGAGCGACAATGCAGGCAATTTCACAGTTTCTGCAGCCGCTGCACTTCGACAGATCGATGGTTTTTTTTCTCATGCCGCCACCCCCAGAGCCTGGAGTTTTCCGGTGATGATTTCCACCATCATTTCAGCGGTCTTGACCGGGTCGGGCTCAATGAACAGCCGGCCGCCGGTAATGTTCGGCAGGTCTTCCGTCAGCAGTTTGGTGACGATGGGCGAACCGGCCACCGGAGGGCACTGGGCAAGGTGCAGGGTCAAACCCATGGCCAGGCCGAAGGCGCCATCCGCCAATGCCTGTTCCTCCAGCCACTGGGGGGCGCTGATGACCACCGGCAGTTCCGGCATGGAGATGTTCATGGTTTCGGCCAGTGCCTTGGCCACCATTTCGACGCGGGCAATGCTGAGACAGGGACCGAAGTTGAGCACCGGGGAAATGCCGAGGGATTCGCATACCGCCCTGAGGCCGGGACCGGCCTGGGAGGCGGCGCTTGGCGAGCAGAGGCCGACATTGGACAGTCCTCCGGTAGTGCAACCGGCCGAGAGAACCAGAATGTCCCGTTTGATGAGCTCACGGGCCAGGGAGACAGTGGTTATGTCGTGGCCTCCCTCGGCCAGGTTGGAGCAGCCCAGAATGCCTGCTACCCCCTTGATTCGGCCGCTGGTGATCAGGTCGATGATGGGCTGGACCGAACCGCCGAGAAACTTCACCAGCGATTTTTCACTGATACCGGTGATAACGTCGCTGAACCCGTGGTCCGGAATGTCGATCACGATACCGGCGTTGACCGTGAAGCGACGCCGCCTGTGCTGGTCCGCGGCCATTCGGACCAGTTTTTCCGCCAGTTCCAGTTCCTTGCCCCTTTCATCCTTGAGCAGTTCGGCAGTGGTCTGTTTCGACACATCATCCAGGCAGACCAGTTTGATGTCCTGCTTTTCCGCAATCGCTTCAGTACCCGAAAAAGTACAGTTGAATTCACTGATGGCCATGTCGATGGCGCCGGTGGCAAACAGAGCTTCCTGTGTGAAGTTGTTGCCGGCCTGACCGGCAAAAACGGATGTTCCGCTGGCAGCGGCACGCAGCTGCATATCCTGACCTACGCAGGTCAGGCCGACCACCCGGACTCCTTTGGCACCGACTTCTCTGCCGATGGCCTGGCCGGCTTCCGTCTCCAGAAAGGCGATCAAACCGGCAAAGACCGAATGGCTGTGTCCCTGAACGGCGATATTGACATAGTCCGGATCGGCGACGGAGAAACCGCAGGCGGCCGTCCGGATTTCCGGTTCGCCCATGATCACGTCGTTCATCAGGTTGGTCATGGCCAGGCCGTAGAGTCCGGTGCTGATGCCGAGATTGAGCACGTGCAGCATCTGATCGACGGGATCGGTATTGAGATTGGTGCTGGTCTTCACGAGGGCGTCGAAGACTTCGGCCTTGGCGCCGCCGGGGAGAATGCCCAACTCCTGCCAGGTGTCCAGGCGCTCCTGGGGGGCCAGGAACCGGACCAGTTCCATCTTTTCGTCACGAGGTTTGTACAGGTCGGCAAGCACCTTGTCGGCCACCAGCCTGGCCTTTTCTTCCGTGGTGTCCGCCTCGACGCCGAATAACTCGGCCAGTTCGTCCAGTGACTTCCTGGAACGGATCGGCAGGGGTGAGATGCCTTCGCCGATCGCCTTGAGGCGACGTGCCGTGGCTTCACACACATGCAGGTAACAGGCTGAGCCGGCCGCCACGGTGCGCAGGAAATTGCGCGCGACGATGGCATCGGCGGTTGCCCCGCAGACCCCTTTGGGCGAATCGGGTGTGATGCGGCAGGGACCGTTGGAACAGAGCCGGCAACAGACGCCGAGTTTGCCGAAGCCGCATTTCACTTTCTGTTCGGCAAAGCGGTCGAAGGCGGTGTTGATGTCGGTTCGGCTGTTGAGGTAATCGGTCAGACGGGTGTCGGCGGAAATTGAACGAGCCATGGGTTGGGTCCTCCTGGTGATGGGGTTGTCACTCGATATCTGAATTATGACCAAAACGGTAATGACGACAAAATAGGTAATGTATCGAGAGGGATTTGTCAAGAAAGTTTTTTTGGAGGAATAGAATTTAGGTGGGGGGTAGATTCGTTAACTGTCCCATCTGTCCCATCGATCGTATCCGACAAATCGGTCCGATGGGAAAAAACAGCGAATCAGGAAGAGATGCGGGAACGGTGCAGGTGGCGCCAGAGGGAGATCACCAGGGTCACCAGGGTCAGGGGGATGATGAAAACGGTGGTGGCCTGGACCAGGAGGCCGAGGTGCTGGTCTTCGAGTGCATTGAGGATGATGAACAGGTTGTAGAGCAGAAAATAGCAGAAAAACAGGCCGCCCTCCCAGCGGGCGATGCGGTGGCCGGTGAAAAAGATCGGGAGGCAGGCGGCGCTCACCGCCAGCATGACCGGCAGGTCGAGCAGCAGAGCGCTGGGGGGGACAGGAAGACCCCCGGGTGTGACTCCGGCGGTCAGGCCCAGAACGATCAGGATATTGAAGAGGTTGCTGCCGACCACATTGCCTACCGCGATATCCCGTTGCCCGCGCAGGGCGGCGAGGGCCGAGGTGGCCAGTTCGGGCAGAGAGGTGCCGACGGCCACAATGGTCAGGCCGATGACCAGGTCGCTGACCTGAAAAAACCGGGCGATATCCACGGCACTGGAAACAAGCCAACGGGAGCCGAGGCCGAGCATGATCAGGCCGGCGAGGATCTTCAGCAGTTGGAAAGATTTCCTGCTTTTGTGTTCGGGTGCAATGCCCGGATCCGCTTCCAGGGCCTTCAGGTGTTCCCGCCGACAGCGACGGATCGTCCAGATCGTATAGACGATCGCCCCGGCAAACAGCAGCAGCCCTTCCCATGGGGCGATACTGCCGTTGAGACAGAACAGGAACATCACCAGGGAAGCGCCGAGCATGATCGGCACCTCCAGTTGAATGATCTGGCGGGACACCACCAGGGGGGCGATCAGGGCGGAGACCCCCAGGATCAGCAGTATATTGCAGATGTTGCTTCCCACGACGTTGCCCAATGCCAGGCCGGACTGTCCACCGTGGGAAGAAAAGAGGCTGACCGCCAGCTCCGGAGAACTGGTCCCGAAGGCAACGATGGTCAATCCGACCACCAGGGGAGACAGGCCCAGATCCAGAGCCAGACGCGAGGCCCCCCCGACCAGGAACTCGGCGCCGCCGATAAGAATGGCGAAGCCGAGGAACAGAAACATGATGATCTGCCAGTCCATGAACAGCCCCTTTGCGGGAATGAAAGATCACACGATACTAAAGGATGTGCCGGTCGGGCGCAACCCCGAGGGTGGTCTAGGGTGAGAGGTGAGGAGTGAGGAGGTTGAGAATCAAGATCGAATGCCGTTTCGATTTCAGTTGGAAATTTTGATCCTTGTATTTGCCTGGGGAAAAGAGTATCTGCTGTTTTTATCGATGACTGTTGATCCTCACAAGGTAGATCGCCATGTCCAGAAATCCTCTCACGGCCACCATCCCCCTTGCCGTTGCGGCCTGTCTTCTCTGGTCCACGGCCTTTGTCGGCATCAAGGTCGGCCTGCACTATTCCGGTCCCCTGGCCTTTGCCGGGCAGCGATTCATGCTTTCCGGACTGCTGCTGGCGCCTTTCTGGTGGCGCAGGCGACCGACCCTGGCGGCAGTCACCGGGCAGGCCGGACTCATTCTGACCGTCGCCTTGTTTCAGACCTTTTTGCTTTACGGCTTTTTCTATTGGGGAATGACCCTGGTGCCCGGGGCTCTGGCGGCCATGGTTATCGGCGCCTCACCGCTGGTGGCGGCGGTGCTGGCCCATTACTGCATGCCCGGAGACCGGCTGACGGTCATCAAGATGATCAGCCTGGGCCTGGGACTGGCGGGAGTAACCGTCCTCAGTGTCAGCCGGCAGCCCTGGATCGATCCATCCGGCTGGGGGCAACTCGCCGGAATCGGTGTCCTGCTGCTGGCGAACGTCGCCGGTGGATTGGGGAATATTCTGGTGGCCCGGCATCGCGCGGAACTCGATCCTGTTTTTCTCAACTCGGCGCAGATTTTCCTTGGCGGATTCTGGCTCTGGCTGCTCTCTCTGCCCCTGGAGGAGCGGCATCTGCCGGTCATGACCTGGCCCTATCTCGCCGCCCTGGGATGGCTGGCGTTTTTGTCCGCGGCCGCCTTTTCCATCTGGTTCGTCCTGCTGAGGCGGCCGGGGGTTCGGGTTTCGGATCTCAACCTGTGGAAGTTCCTCATCCCGGTTTGCGGAGCCCTCTTCAGTTGGCTGCTGTTGCCGGAGGAATCCCCTGCCTTCTGGCCGGTCATCGGCATGATCTGCATCGGCGCGGCCATCGTGCTGTTTAACCTGAAGGAAATTCGTCGCCTGGAGGCTAGATTTCTTCATCGACATAAGTGATGTGGCGAAAATACTGGTTGCCTTCGAAGGAGGCGCCGAGGGCACCGATCAGGATCCCCAACGAGGCCACGAAGCCGGCCAACAGAATGTAGTCGGGCCAGGTGATGGCCTGGGGCAGGGACGCCACCCACTGCTCGACCAGACGATGGGGGAAAATGGTCAGGCCGATCACCGCCACCAAGCCGAACATCAGCACATAGGTCGTGGTCATGCCCAGCAGGACAATCAGCACCGTGGCCAGGTTGGTAAAGACGATCTGTTCCGTCAGCCTCCGTCGGCGATGCAGCAAAAGATTCTGCCGTTTGAGGACGAACAGGGTGGTAAAGATAAGGCTGCCGCCGGACAGAATCCCGACAAACAGCGGGGCCTGGTTCATGCCCAGGTCCCAGACCTCGGCCGTCATCAGCAGCACGAGCAGCGCCGAGAGAGCTGCGGTGGTGAGCCGGCTCAGCCGAAAAGGAAACTCCCAGGGTTTGGCCTGAACCACGGCGCTGAGAATATCTCCGCGGCCGATCCAGATGCCCTTCAGATAGAAGGCCCAGGATCCCGATTTTGCCGCGGCCGGTCTTTCCTCCAATCTCAGGTCCGCCACATCCTGCAGTTCGGCGTCCAGTTGTCCCAACTCCTTTTCGGAAAACCCAACCATATTTTCCAGATTGTCGCGATGACCGGGTGCAAACATGTATCGGGCCGGGTCTGTGCAATGGGGCAGGCCGTTCAGGTCTCCGAACAGGTGCATGCCGAGAGAGCAGAGGCGGCGGGCGGGCCGATCCTGCCCCTCTTCCTCAAAGCCCAGCCTGGCCAGGGAAATAACCGCAACGCCGATGGTCCTGGAAGGGACAGCCAGGGCAAAAGGTTTGTAATAGGTCTGCAGGTCGTCACCGGTCAAAACGAAGGCAAAATCCCAGTGGCGGATATCCCGCTCCTCCACGCCCTCCGCCAGCAGCCGGGTTGGTTCGATCGACCCCTGCCGCAGCGCTTCGGTTCGTCTGACCAGGGGCATATGCCAATCGAACTCCGGAAAAACCTGCCCAAGGTGAGCTGACATGCAATCCCTGGCTGCCACGACGGCATCCAGGTCGGCGGCTTCCAGTTCTCTTGGGATCAACCAACCAAGATCGATACGACGGGAAAGCCGCTGGTGTTCGGACGGCGTTTGGGAGGTCATCATTTCGGATGTCTTCCTGCAACGGGATTTTTCTTAATTCTACCGAAGAGGTTATAGGATGTCATGAAGGATGAGGGGACAGACTGAGCCTGATGTTTTAAAGGAGGCGCGCTGAAAGGATCGGAAAAGAGACATGCCGCCTCCACGCGGGCGGCATGTCTGCAGATCGGTCTGTCTGGTCAGTTTATTTCCAACCGGGCAAGGCGAAGAAAGTCTTCGTTTTCGGCCAGGGTCTTGGGGATAATGACGGTGACGCCGTAGCCCTGCTCCAGAAGCTTCAGGCCGGCTTCTCCCATCATTTCACCTGCCGATAAATCGGTATGCTCCCTGGAGGGCAGCCGCCCCTTTTTCAGAATGTCGATGATTTCACCGACATGGTTCAGGCCGATGGTGAAGATGGCCCTGTGCTGGCTAATGCGGCCGTTGGCCACCGCCTCCTCGACGGTGTCGGGAATGTTCTGCAGCATGACGATGGTGCGTTCGCCCTGAAGCCCGTGAATTCTGGGAAGGACGGATAGGTCTCCCTTTCTGGTCGCTTTCTGCAGCAGGCCGCGAATGGTCCGGTAAAGCTCCTCGTTTTCCACCTGTCCCAGGGGAATATTGTAGTTGGCATTGAGAAGCATGTCGGCGTTGACGAATCGCGCTTCTCCCAGTCTGGTTTCCAGGGTCTGATTGTCGAGGCCGACGTTTTCCCGCACCACTTCCGCCGGTGCTGAATCCTCGCCGGGTGTCAATTTTTTGAAAAAACCTTCCGGCAGCAGCATGCCGACATTCTGTTCCTGAATGAGCCATTCCCCGATACGAAAAATTTCGGCCTGCACCTTGATAATATCCTCGGAGTTTTGGCCGGTTATGGCGCTGCGATGACTCTGCCCGATAATGTAGAGCTGTTTGGGGGATTCGGCGTTTTTCCGGTAGATGACCTGGCCGTATTCAGAAGGGACAAGGTGCCTCGGGGCCGTTCCTTCGGCCGTGGCCTCAGAAAAACTGTCAGCAATGCACTCCGTCGTCGAGGTCAGTGTAATGACAGAGGCCAGTAACAATGCCGGGAACACCATAGGGATGCAAAGGTTGCGTGAAACAAGAATGCAAAAATTGCGCAGATTTGAGAACATCTCAATCCTTCCTTTTCAACTGTCAAAAAATTGTCCCTACCGCGTGGTTGTGAGGAGGAGGGCCGGGTCTCATTGCGTGTGGCGAGGGGGTATGTGCAGGGCCGGATAAGATTTTTATGGGTTTTTGCACCAACCATGCCAGTAGCGGAAGCTCAGGGCCGTCCCATAAAAGCTGTTTCGAAAAAGGCGGATTGAGTGGCTGTCTGAATAAGCTGAAGTGATCACGGATATTTGCGCAGTTTTAATAAATCAGTATCCAACTCATTGGTTTTGCGTCCATTTTTATCGATTGACAACCCTTTTTGGGATGCTACAAGTGTTTATCAATCGGTTGGGGCAGAAAACCGAAATTGCAGACTCGCACCATGTTGCAGGTCAAAAATGAGTGGGTGGTTTTTCAGAAAAATTCCGAAAGGAGAACCAAAGATGAGACGTATAGTCCTGATTACCACAATGGCTTTCATTGCCGGGCTCTTCACTGTCAGCCAGGGTTTGGGAGCCGGCGAGTACGGGCAAGATCAAGTCTCAGAAGATGCTGCGGGAATGGATCAGGGAACGACTGGCATGGATCAGGGAACGACTGGCATGGATCAGGGAACCACGGGTATGGACGAGGGAGCCACGGGCATGGACCAGGGGATGTCCGGAATGGATCCAACCACGGCTGCAGTTCAATTGGACAGCAGCCAGATCTCCGAAGTACAGAGACTTCTCCAGGAGCAGGGTTATGACCCGGGCTCCACGGACGGCGTGATGGGGACTCAGACCCAGGAAGCACTGCGCAATTTCCAGGAATCTCAGGGCCTGGCCGCCTCCGGCGAGCCCACTGAGGAAACCCTGAGGGCCTTGGCTCCGGATGCGGAAACCCAGGAAATGTTGGGTATTTCTCCGGAGTTCGGCCAGGATCAGATGCAGCAGGATCAGATGCAGGAGCCGATGCAGCCTGAGGAGATGGGGCAGGAACAGCCCCAGGATGGCGGGATTGGCGAATCCGAACCTCAGGGGTCCACTTACTAACCCTTATTTTCAGACCCACCCACGAGATCAGCCAGGGCGAAATTCGCCCTGGCTTTTCTTTTGAAATCCGGCTCAAAGGCGCAAAGGCGCCAGGAAAGGGTTTGGAGGTTTTGAATTTCGTTGAGTCCAGGTGACCTTGAATTTTTTAGGGCTAGAAGAATTCAGGAGGATTTTCAGGATGAGAGGCAGGGGAATCGGTCGTCGATCTTTTCGTACTCCCGATACATGTTGAGGATCAGACCGTCGGCAAGCCCAAATTTGGGCACATAGATCCTGCTGATATCAGCCCATTCCATGATCGCAGAATAGACTTTTCCTGCCGGCACGATGACATCGGCACGGTCAGGTTTCAACTTGAATTCGCGAATCCGGCCCTCCATGTCCAGATTGGCCAGGGTCTCAACCAGTTGGCTAAGCTTCTTGCGGGTCAGCGGGCGCTTTTCATCCAGTTTGGCCATCCGATGCAACCGACCGATGTTTCCGCCGCTGCCGATAGCGACCGCATCCAGTTCCCGGCAGTTCTTCTGTACCCAATGCTGCATCCGCTGCCACTCCCCCTCGGGAACGGCATTGTTGAGGGTCCTGACCCCGCCGATCATGAAAGAACTCGATGCCAGGCGCAATCCCTCGGCGAAAAGGCTCAGCTCCGTGCTGCCTCCGCCTACATCTATGTAGAGAAAGGAGTCGTGGTCGAAGAATTGACGGTCGATGCGGTTGCCGAAGATCAGCTCGGCCTCCTGCTTGCCGTCGATAATTTCCAGGCGCAGGCCGGTTGATTCGGCGATCTCCCTGACCACCTCTCCCCCGTTGCGTGATTCACGCATGGCGCTGGTGGCGCAGGCGCGAATGGCGCGGGGACGAAACACCTTCATCAGATGGTGGAAGGCTTTGATGGTTTCGGTCAGTTGGCGAGTCGTGTCCCTGCTGAGTTCCCGGCGGGTGAAAACATCCGTTCCGAGGCGCAGGGGGATGCGCACCAGCAGCTCCTTTTCGACCCGCGGCGAGCCCTGCAGCAGAACGCGGCCAATCAACAGGCGGACGGCATTGGTGCCGATGTCGATGGCCGCGTAGCGATCACTTTGCATAAACCGTCTCCGGGGGCTGTGAAACTTCTCCGGCCGCACCCTGCAGGTATTCCGTCAAGGCCAGTTGGGCCTGAACCACAGGTTTTTGGGCAGGACGAAAATGATTGTCGAGGTTTCCGTTCCAGACTCGGGCCTTGACGTTATCCTGCCACTGGATCTCGAAATACCGGCTGAGCTCCTGTCGAAGCCGGGCATCGTAGATCGGGCAGGCAACCTCAATCCGCCGATCGAAATTGCGCGGCAGCCAATCGCCCGAGGAAATATAGTAACGGGGATCGCCGTTATTGCAAAAGATGAAAAAACGGGAATGCTCCAAAAACCTGTCGACGATGCTGATGGCTTCGATATTGCCCATCAATGAGGGCTGGTCCGGTACCAGGGAGAACATGCTGCGCACGATGAGCTGGATCCTGACCCCCGCCCTCGCGGCACGATTCAGCAGTCTTACCGTGTCGAAGTCGGACAGGTTGTTGATTTTTACCTTGATCCAGGCCGGACGCCCCTCCCGGGCCGCCTTGATTTCGTTCTGGATCAGCCGGTGCGTTCGGCCGCGCAGGTGGAAGGGAGCCACGATCAGGTGCCGGAAATAGGGGATCTGGTAATGGTTGTCGATAAAGTCGAAAACCCTGGCCACCTCGGCGGTGACTCTCTTGTCCGTCGTCATCAGAAGATGGTCGGTATAGAGCGAAGCGGTATCCTCGTTGAAATTTCCGGTCCCGACGCAGGCATAATGGCGCTTTTTGCCCTGTTCCTTGCGGCTGATCAGGCACAACTTGCCGTGGACCTTCAGTCCGTGAACGCCATGAACCACCCGGACCCCTTCGTCGCTCAGCATCTCCGACCAGCGCAGGTTTGCCTCCTCGTCGAAACGGGCCTGGAGTTCCATCACCACAGTGACCTTCTTGCCGTTCTGGGCGGCGTTCACCAGAGCATTGATGACGCTCGAGCGTTTCGCCAGACGATAGGCGGTGATTTTGATCGACTGGACATCGGGATCGATGGCCGCTTCCCGCAACAGATCGATGAAACTGCCGAAGGAATGATAGGGGTGATGAAGCAGCACATCCTTTTCCCGCAAAACCGCCAGATGGCTTTTTCGTGAGGGCAGGTCCGGGTGAACCATGGGCTGGAAGGGCGGATAGTAGTGCTCGGCCCGGCCGATGTTGGGCAGCTTCATCAAGTCCTTGAAATTGAGGTAGCGCGCTCCCGGAATCAGGGTGTCGTTGCTTGCCATCTGCATCCGCTCGGTCAGCAGCTTGAGCATTTTGCGTGGCATCTTGCGATCGAAGGTGAGCCGGACCGGCGCTCCCTCCTTGCGCCGCCGCAGACTGTCCTCGAGCTGCTGGGTATAGCTTTTGTCCAACTCGTCGTCGAGGTCGAGTTCGGCGTCCCGGTTGATTTTGAAGGAATAGGCTTCGAACCGGTCATAATCGAAGCCGGCGAACAGGTCCGGCAGGCAGAGGCGGATGACGTCGTCCAGGAGAATCAGCTTTTTGCTGCGGCCCTGTTCCAGCAGCTGCAGGAAGCGGGCACAATGGTTCGACGGAATCCGCAGCAGGGCATGGTCGAGTTTCTTCTGGCCGGGGCGATGCATCGCCACCGCCAGGTAGATGGCATGGTCGGGCAGGCGGGGGAAGGGCCCCTTGCTTTTCAGGAGAATGGGTATCAGGAAGGGCCGAACCTGACGGTGGAAAGTATCTGCGATGAACGCCCGCTGTTCATCATTCAGCTCGGTGCCATCACTGAAATAAATTTCTTCGTGACGGAGTTCTCTCTCGATTTCGGCATACAGGCTTTCGAACCATTTCTGCTGTTTCAGGATCTTCTCCTGGACATCCTCGAGAATCTGCGCCGGATCATTGTGAATCAGCCTTTCGGCCCTTGCGCCGAGCAGGGTCAGCCTCTTCAGGGTCGCCACCCGCACCCGGAAAAATTCATCCCGATTCGACGAATAGATGCCGAGGAATTTCAATCGCTCCAGGAGCGGAACCCGCGGATCTGCCGCCTCCTGCAGTACACGCTCGTTGAAAGCCAGCCAGCTGACCTCCTTGCTGATATACGCGTTTTCCATGATGTTTGCCTTCCCTTCGAGTCCTGATTATCCAGGGGCCCGAAGCTAACAGAGAAATGTTAGGACTGTGTTAAGCAGGAGGCTTGAGAGCTATTTTAATGCAGAGAAGGCACTTTCTGGAGGTCACAAACAATTAATTCATCTTTAACTCGCGGCTAACAGAAGAACGTTAAAAGCCTGGCAACATCAAATCGAGGCCGACCCGGGCCTTCAGCCAAGGATGATTGCCATGACCGAGAATCAGAATCCGGCGGATATCTTTCGTCTGTCCTGTCCAAAAAATGCTCCCTTGCCAAAACGCTTGCTTGCGGCCGTTGTCGGTCCCGCCTTTGAATCGCTGCTCGGGCTGAAGCAATGCCGCCGACTCTACGAAAAGCTTCCCGGCGGCGAGTCTTCCGTCGATTTTTCAGCGAACGCGCTGGTCGAACTGGGCGTCACCTGTCGGGTCGAGGAGGCCGAAATGGCCCGCATTCCGAGGCAGGGACCGGTCGTGGTCGTCGCCAATCATCCTTTCGGAGCCGTGGAGGGTTTGATGCTGCTGGCCCTGCTGCGCCGCGTCCGTCCCGATGTCAAGGTCATGGCCAACTACCTGCTGTCGCGGATTCCCCAGCTTCAGGAGCTGGTCATCGCCGTCGATCCTTTCGGCGGCACCGGTGCCGCCAGGCGCAACCTTGCTCCTTTGCGGGAAAGTTTGCAGTGGCTGGAAAGAGGCGGCCTTCTACTGATTTTTCCGGCAGGTGAAGTGTCCCACTACCAACCTTCCCACCGGGCGATTGCCGATCCGCCCTGGAGCCGCACCCTGGCCCGTATCGTGCGCCGCAGCGGTGCTCCGGTGCTGCCGGTATTCCTGCCCGGACGCAACAGCCTGTTTTTTCAGTGCGCCGGCCTGATTCATCCCCGCCTGCGTACCGCCCTGCTGGCACGGGAGCTTCTCAACAAACAGGGCAGGAAGCTTTCCGTTCAGGTCGGCGTCCTGCTGCCATCCAAGCAGCTGAGTCGATTTGCTTCCGATCAGGAGTTGACCGACTATCTGCGTCTGCGCACCTACATGCTAGGCTGCGCTCCCCGCCCTCCGCGGGAGGATCCCGGCAAATCCGGTCCGGCGGAGGGTTCGGCCGATGATCCGGCCCGGCTCATCGCGACACAGGACCCCGATCTGCTTGCCGATGAGTTGTCGCGCCTGCCGAATGCTCAGAAACTTGCCGAAAACGGTGATCTGCAGGTTTGGCAGGCGGAAGCGGTCCAGATTCCCTACCTGCTGCTTGAAATCGGCCGGTTGCGGGAGGAAACGTTTCGGGCCGTGGGGGAGGGGACGGGCCGGCCTTTCGATCTCGACCGGTTCGACCGGCACTATCTGCATATTTTTCTCTGGCATCAGGAGCGCCGGGAGGTCGTCGGCGCCTATCGAATCGGACGGTGCGACCGAATCCTCGCCACCCAGGGAAAGGCGGGGCTTTACACCAGCACTCTGTTCAAGTATCGCAGCAAACTGTTTGAACGGCTGGGTCCGGCTCTGGAGCTGGGCCGCAGTTTCATCCGTTGCGAATATCAGCGTTCCTATGCGCCTCTGCTGCTGCTGTGGAAAGGGATCGGCCGTTTCGTGGTGGCCAATCCCCAATACCGGATCCTGTTCGGTCCGGTCAGCATCAGCCGGGACTACAGTGACATGTCCCGCCAGCTGATCGCCGGTTCGCTGCGCCACTCCCTGCAGCTGCCCCAACTGGCCCGGCTGGTCAAACCGCGGGTGCCCCTGGCGATCAAAAAGGTGCGGGTCAAGGGGTGCAAAACCGGTCTGGCTCAGACCTTCTGCTCCAATATCGAGGAGGTTTCCGCCCTGATCGCCGATATCGAAATCGAGCAGAAAGGCATTCCGGTGCTGCTTCGGCACTACCTCAACCTGGGAGGCAACCTTTTGGCCTTCAACGTGGACCGGGAATTCAGCGACGTGCTGGATGGTCTTATCCTGGTCGATCTGACCAAAACCGAAATCCGGACCCTGGAGCGCTATTTCGGCAAGACAGGCGCCCAGGCTTTCCTCAATTACCAGAACCTGGCAGGCATTCAGAGCGAGGCTCTGTGTGCATGAAAAGCAGGGGCCGAGGGCTGAGGGTCCTGATACCTGATACCGCTTTAACCGGAGGTATATGATGAAGCTACTCAAACGGGTTTTACGGGGGGGCGGTTTGCGGACCAAACGGGCCGGGGTGTGCATCGAAGATCGTCGATGGCAGAGGGAGTTCGACGCCCTGGACCGGGAGTGCGAACTGCTCCGCGAGCGGATTCACCGGCATCAGAGCCGAAGTTTTGCGGCAGAGAGGTCCTGCCGGGGCTGATTTTGATGACATCAAGGAGGACAGTCTATGGAGCGACATGGACAGGGAATGGCACTTCATCTGGTTTCCCGTCCGGAGGAGCCGCTGCCCGATCTTAAACAGATTTTTGCGGCCCTCGGTTTCGGCCGGTCCACGCCCTGCAGTTCTTTGCCGTTTAACGGCACGGACATGACCGCCGGGTCGGAAATGGAACTGCAGGCGGCGGTTGCCGGTCGGCGGGAAATGGTCGATCTGCCGGAAACAATCGAAAAATCGAGTTATTTTGCACAAATCGCCCGCCGTGCGAGGACCGGTGACAGCCCGGCTCGGCTGATCAACGACCTGGAACGGTATCTGGCCGGGAATGAAGAGCAGATCTGGGAAAACAGCTGGGTCAAGTTCCCACGACATCTGCTGGGAGCCGAGGCCGATCAGGTGTTCCGTCGCGATCTTCTGGCAGACAAAGCGAATCCCGAGCAGGGGCTGCGTTCTGACCGGGGGCGATTCATTTTTGCAGGGGCGGGCGGTGAGGAACTGCTTCGGCTGCCAATCAGCTATCTGATCAAGCTGGCCCTGGCCGATGCGCTGGACAGGGGTCCGAAGCTGCCGGAGCATTTGCGGAGGTTCGGTCGGGGGCTGATGAATCACTTCCTCAACGACAATACATCCCCCGAAACCTTTTCCTTCCATGTCATCCCGTTGAAGCCGGACCAGAGGCTGGGCCGGGCGGCGGCGCGGGAAGCGGCCAAACGTTTTGTCCTCACCCAACTGCTGGTGCAGTACGCCAACGACCGTTTTGCACTGGCAGCCACCGGCCAGAGGGCGATGATCTACTCGGCCCCTCAGCCTCCCCTGCGGCAAAGGGCCCTTAACGAGCTGATCCCCGATGCCCTGTACCGGGACCTGTTCATGAGCCCCTGCCTGTCGGGATGGGATCGCGGCGAGGACAAGCATCGCTACATGCATCTCTGCCACCAGGTACTGAGCCGCAGTCAGCTCAACGCCGTGGCCAAACTGCGGGAGGCGGGCATCATCGCCAACAACCTGGTGGTCCTGCCCAATGTCTCCAATACCAGCCTGGCCAACAACGGGACCCATGTCAGCCTTGGCAGCCGGATGTTGACTGCCCTGCGCTCTGCCGGTTTGCGCGGTTTCGGTGCCGCCGAGGAAAAATATGTCGGCGATCTGGCGGTCAAGATCAGCGAGCATTTCCTGCCGCTGTTTGTCGGCACCTACAGTGCCGCTCCCCAGCGGCTGGGCTTCGCAGATTTCCATCCTGAAAAGGCGCTCGGTTTTCTGGCCCATGAACTGGATTACACGCATCTTCGCATGCTCTGGCGCCGCTGGCGGAAAAAAGCCAGTTTGTCGATGTTCGGCCGCTCGGTAACGCCTTTCGGTCCTCCCTGGTTCGACCGGCTCTTTGCAGGGCTGTTCGGGCTCAAGGGTGACTACGTCGCCGATTTTCGGCTGGTGGACTATCCTGCCTGGCTGCTGAGCACCTGGCATAGCCCGGCCTGGAACGGCCGTATCGGCAATCAGGACAAGCTCAAGCAGGATCTGGCGGAGATGGGGGTATTCGACCAGCGGATGTCTCTTTACACCCTGATCAAGCTGCGGGAGTTTGCCGGTATCGGTTTTACCGGTTTCGAAGCCAGACACTACAGTCTGTTTGCCGATTTCCAAGAGGATATGGGGCGGGCGGCCGACCTGCAGGCCCTCGTCACCGCTCTGGCTTTCAAGTACATGGCCCAGGGCCGAGTGAGTCATCGGCACATTCCGGACAACCCCTTCATTGAAAGCGAACGCCGGCAGATGTTTTTCGGCGCGGCCCTCGGTATTCCCACCTTCTTCGTTCAAAAAAGGAGCCGCAATCTGTTGCTGAGCCGCATACTCAAGCGGACCGAAGGGATTCGGGCCAGCCGGCGTTATCCCGGCTATCTGCGGGTCCCGGTAGCCGAGTACCGTAAAGGTCTGCTGAAAACCCTGCTTGAGGACGGTGCCGATCTGGTTGAAAGCCTGAACGTGCGGGAGACGCTGAACGATCTGCGGCTGCGTCTGGAAGCCCCCGAACATTACGGGGCGGCTGCCAAACTGCGGCAGGGCATTCTGGAATCGGCGGGCGCACGCTCCCCGATGAACCTGTCCGCCGGGGAGTTCAATATGGCGGCGGAAAACTATTACCGGGACGAGCTTCGTCGAAAGCATGTTTGTGAAGGGCTGGATATCCTCTGCGAGGATTTTATCTTGACGGCACGACAGCCCGCCGGGGACGGCCGTCTGCGCGGGATCCTCGATCGGTTGCTGCAGGGGCGGGATGCCGCCGGGTTTCTGCAATCGGTGAGGGCTGATCTGCTGGCCGAAAGGCTGCCCCGGGAAACACTCGGACAGGTCATAGGTCTGACGTTGTGTTCGGTTTACCAGGACAGTCTGCGGGCTGCCGAAGAACTGCGAGAGGAGCAACCCTGCCATGCTGCAGCCGCATCAGTATATTGAACGGACCAGCGGCGCCGTGAGGAACGAAACCCTGTTCGGCGACCGCATCATCCGGCTGGTTTACGCCCCGGTGCGCGAAAATGCTCCTCTGCTCTTCAGGGCCCTGACCGGGGCACGGAGCACGCGAATTCTGGCCCTGTTCAATTACGACCTGACCCTCGGCCGGCGTCTGCTTGGTAACGACCGGTTTCTGCAGGAATGCGGGGTCGATCTCGGTGAATGTCTCGATCCCCCTGAGCAGCTCGACACGGCCCGCAAGGTTTTCGAACGGAAAATCCGCTACTGGGACTGCCGGCCCCTCCCGGAGGCATCGGGTGGGGTGTATTCGCCGGCTGACGCCCGGGTGCTGACCGGATGCTTCTGCAACCAGCGCCAGCTGTTTCTGAAGGGAAAATTCTTCGATCTCGAGGAACTCCTCGGTGATCGGGAGAACTGGCTGGAAGCATTTACCGACGGGGAATTCGCCATCTTTCGCCTGACGCCGGACAAGTACCATTACAATCATGTCCCGGTCAGCGGCAAGGTGGTCGATTTCTATGATATCGACGGCACTTTCCACAGCTGCAATCCTTCCGCCATTGTCCACCAGGTGACCCCCTATTCCAAGAACCGCCGGGTGGTCACGGTCATCGACACCGACGTGCCGGGAGGGACCGGAGTCGGCCTGGTGGCCATGATCGAAATCGTGGCGCTGATGATCGGTGAAATCGTCCAGTGCTACAGCGAACACCGCTACGACGATCCTGTGCCGGTGAGTGCAGGACAGTTTCTCCGCGCGGGATGCCCGAAAAGTCTGTATCGCCCCGGCAGCAGCACCGACGTTTTGATTTTCCAGCCGAACAGGGTGCGTATCGCAGATGATCTGCTGCGCAACCAGGTTCGTTGCGACGTCAACAGCAGGTTTTCCAGCGGTTTCGGACGCCCACTGGTGGAAACGGACGTACAGGTGAGGTCGCTGATCGCCAGAAGTACCTGCGTAACGGACGCAGATGAACGCAGATGAACGCTGATAAGGACAAGACATCCTGTAAACCCAACTTTGTTTATATTTGCAGGTTTTGATCAGCGAATGCGAAGCATCAGATTCTATCAGCGGCCAAAATCAGGATTTTAGGGATTGGCAACCCCGATATTGAAAGGAGCAACAGATGATAAACGTGATCTTTCTGCTGGCCCTGGCCCTCTTCTGCACCATCCTGCTGGCCTGGGGGTTCCGTTACCTGCCGGACCGTCAGTGGCAGGTCTGGGCTACGGTGCCGAGCTACAACCGTCATTCGGAAACCTGGCAGGGGACCAACCTGACCTGGTACGGAGTCCTCACTGCTACGGCCAATCTGGTGGCGATGGGGGTTGTTTTCTGTCTGCTGGGAAGTCTCGGCATCTCCCCCCTCGCCATTCTGGCCCTGGCCTGCCTGCTGCTGTCCGGTTGTGTGCCCGCTGCCCGCTGGACGGCCCGCCTGGTCGAAGGCAAAAACCACACTTTTACCGTGGGCGGCGCCGTTTTCGTCGGCTTTCTCCTGGCCCCCTGGATTGCCCTCGGCATGGGCCGCTTGCTGCCGGGCCTTGGCGATCATCCCCTGCCGGTTCTGCCGACCCTGGCGGCATTGGCGATCGGTTATGCCTTCGGTGAAGGGATCGGGCGCCTCGCCTGCATCAGCTATGGGTGCTGCTATGGAAAACCGCTGCGGGGTTGCGGGCCGCGCGTAAGAAAAATTTTTCGTCGATGTCACTTCGTTTTTTCGGGGGAGACCAAAAAGATCGCCTATGCATCCGGTCTGGAAGGTGAGGAAGTGGTCCCCGTCCAGGCGCTGACAGCGGTGATTTACTGTCTGACCGGGCTGGTTAGCGCGTATCTGTTCCTTTCCGGGTGGTATGCCGCTGCCTTTTTGCTGGCCAGTCTTGTGACCCAGCTCTGGCGGGTGTTTTCAGAGACCCTGCGGGCGGACTTTCGGGGCGGTCGCAAGCTGTCGGCCTACCAGGTGATGGGGCTGCTGCTGGTGCCCTGGTCAGTCTGGCTGGCCTTCCACTTTTCCGCCGTCCATGCCCTGCCCGATCTGGCCGCGGGCCTTTCTGCCTTCTGGCATCCTGCCGTACTGTTGGTCCTGCAGGCCACCTGGCTGGTCATGTTCGCCCTATTCGGCCGCAGCGAAGTGACCGGTGCCCATCTCAATTTTTTCATAAGGCATGATCGCATCTGAAGCAGCACCAGCGACAAGGCCCTCTAAGGCGGGAATCTGACGAAGATCACATATCCGGCTAACCGTAATCTAACCGGTTGCAACTTTAATCTGCACATCATTCAATTTCAGGGAGCGAGATGATGGAGAGCGCCGCCTTGTTGCTGCTGCTGGTCGGTTTGGCTGTCTTCGGCCATTTCAATTACCGGCACATCCTGCGGTCCGCCCGGAATCTGCAGCAGATCTGCGAGAAGGAAAATCTTTCCGGAAAATAAGCGGTGCCTGACCGGGAAGTGACGTCATGAACTTACGCCTGACAATTGTTTCAGAAACTTATTTCCCGCAGATAAACGGCGTTTCCCGGACTCTGGACAAGCTGGTTGGGCACTGTCTTGATCAGGGCGACCAGGTACAGCTGATCGTGCCGCACTACGATGAGCCGATCGGGCCATCGAGACCCGGGGAAGTGCGCAACGAACTGGGCGGGTTCTGTCTCCCTTTCTATCGAGAGATCATTCTGCCCCTGGTTTCTCCGCGAAATATCCGTCGCCGGCTGCAGGGCTTTGGCAGTCAGTTGCTGCATATCGCCACCGAAGGACCCCTCGGTTGGTCCGCGCTGCAGGCGGCCGCCAATCTCGGCCTTCCCGTAATAAGCTCCTATCACACCAACTTTCCACAGTATCTGGGCCAATACCGGGCCGGTTGGATGACTCCTGTCGCCTGGAAATATCTGCGCTGGTTTCACAATTCCACCCTGATGACCTTGTGCCCTACACCTTCCATCCGGGACATGCTCGAGGCGAAGGGGTTCCGCAATGTCGATCTCTGGAGCAGAGGGGTCGACAGCCGGCTGTTTCATCCGCGCCGGCGGAGCCCGGAATTTCGCCGTTCCCTGGGCTTCAACGATCGTGACATCGTGCTGGTCTATCTCGGCCGCCTGGCTGTGGAGAAAAACATCGACATGCTCCTGGACGCCTGGCGTCAGCTCCCCGAAAAGGCGCCCATTCGCCTGCTGGTGATTGGGGACGGGCCTCAGAGGGAGCGGCTGGAAAGGATGGCGGGAGACAGGGCGGTGTTCGCCGGTTACCGCAAGGGGGAAGATCTCGCCAACATGCTGGCAGTCGGTGATCTGCTGGTTTTCCCTTCCCTGACCGATACCTTCGGCAACGTCATGCTCGAGGCCATGGCCTGCGGTCTGCCCGTCCTCGGTTTTGACGTATCCGGACCAAAAGACGTCCTGACCGACGGCCGGACCGGCATCCTGGTTCGGAAAATTACCGCCCAGGCCCTGACACGGGCGATCGACGAATTGGCGAAAAATCCCGAATTCCTTGGCGAAATGGGCCACCAGGCGAGGGTCTTTGCCGAGAATCAGAATTGGTCCCACATTATGGAGCAGATCCGTGAGCATTACCTCTCTTTCGCCCTTTGTCGAACCCGATGCCGGGAACGATCCGCTCATGCTGACCGACATTTTGCATGATAGCCAACGCAAATCCCATTTCCCTATAGGTCGATCCTCTGGTGGATCACCTCAAAGTCATCAATGGACTTTTCGTCGATCGCCGTTATGGCCCGAAGGGTACAACGGCCCAATTTCAATCTTCCTGAAGCTTTTCTCGCCCTCCGAAGCCGATCTGCCGACCAACTTTCTTATGTAGATCTGACGGTCGTTTAACCTGGGTCTAACGAGCCGAGGTTAGCCTTCAGACGGATTCATCATTAAGTAGGCCGAAAGGAGGCGGAGATGGATAATTCCTGTCTGCTCAAGCAAGCTCCTCCAGGGTATGTTCAAAGATTGACCGCCTGTGAAGCCGTTTTTATCCGGCAGATATGCCTGCTGCGTCATTATCCCTGGCTGACCAATCTTTTCAAGGTGATCAGCCGGATGGGAGACGGGCCCCTTTGGGGAGCGGTGGGTGTGTTTCTGCTGCTCTTCGGCCAGGGTCGGGAGCGGTTGGCCGTGGCCGCCGCAGCGGTGGTGGCATTGCTGTCGATCACCCTCTTTACCTGCCTGAAAAAGCTGATTCGAAGGCCGCGGCCGAGCGAACTGTGGAAGGATATCTCCTGTCTGGTGCAGCCCCCCGATCGTTACTCCTTTCCCTCGGGTCATACCATGACGGCGTTTTCCATGTACGGCACCTTTGCCACACTCCTTCCCGGCTCCGGTTGGTATTTCTTCCCTCCGGCGCTGCTGATCGGGGTTTCGCGGGTATTTATCGGCGCCCATTACCCCAGCGACGTGGTTATCGGAGGGGTGCTGGGCATCGTCATCGGCCACTCGGTAGCCCTGGTAACGGTTTTCCTGGTCTACTGATCGGGATTTCTAACGTAATTTTCTTCCGATGTCCCAAGGTCCGGGTAACCCCCGGATAGCGCTTCCCCCCACCCAAAGCGCCTCCCACTCTGTAATTGGCCGACCGAACAAGGTCGGCCGTTTTTTTCCAAAAGCCCTCGTCCCTGGATATTAGAAGGCCTTGAAGGGCTTGCGGAAGGTTTTATTCTTCTATCAAGAGTACGGGTATGAATGACAACCACAAAGGAGGCAGGTATGAAGCGGCCACAAAGAATAACAGGTTGTCGGTTCCCGGCAGCCTGCCTGCTTTTCGTCCTGATGGCGATCGTCACAATCCCCGCCTTCGCGCAAAACCCCTATGGCAAACCGGATGAAAGCTGGATCAGTATCAGCGGAACAGTGGAGGAAGTCAGGTCCGATGCCTTCACTTTGAACTATGGCAAGGGGACGATTCTGGTGGAGATGGACGACGGTGACCGGGATGCCGACGGTTATAAACTGGTCGCGGGGGACCAGGTGACGGTCAACGGCAAGATCGACGATGATTTTTTCGAAAGGACCACCATAGAGGCCAGCAGCGTCTTTGTGGTCAAGCTCGGCACCATCTTTTTCGCCAGCAGCGCCGACGAGGAGGATTACCTGACCCACAACGCCGACCCCGTCGTCCTGACCGGCATAACAGTTCAGGGGACCGTCACCGCCGTGGGCCGGGAAGAGTTTATGATCAATACCGGCGAGCGGAGGGTCACCGTCGAGGTGGACGAGATGGCCTTCAATCCCCTGGATGACGAAGGTTATCAGAAAGTGGAACCGGGGGATTTCGTGCGGGTGAATGGCTATATCGATGACGATTTTCTGGAGGGGCGGGAACTGGTGGCCGGCTCGGTGATCGAACTCAGGGACTAGAGTCCAGCCAAATTGGAGGGAACCAGGCAGGGCTGAAAAGGGCCAGCCCCATATTAAACTTATGGTTTTTCCGAATCGAAATCGTTATCGAAATCGAAATCGGGGGTCAGCCTTCCGGTTTTCAGAGCCAAAGGCCGATTTCGATCCCGATCCCGATTTCGATTTGGATAAAAAACTTGAAAAATCCTTTTACGGGCGGACTGCCCGGCAGATCTCCCGGCTGAAAGCCGTCATTACAAGTCACAGGGATTTTGACCGAGCAAGGAGATGGTTGTGGCCTGCTGAGGATTCAGGTTAATATGGGGCCGTTTTTTTCGAACGTGCTTTCGGAGAGTGGCCCTATGAACAACAAACTGGTTCTCATCACCCTGATCGGCCCTGACCGGCCGGGGATTCTCGCCGCAGTCACCGGCTGCATCGCCGCTACCGGCGCCTGCATTCGCGATATCGAACAGAGCGTGACCCACCGGCTGATGCTGCTGTCACTGCTGATCGATTTTTCCGCCCAGGGCAGCGATCAGAAACCGCTGATCAAGGACCTGCTTTTTCTGGCCAAGGAACTCGGCCTCGAACTCGATTTCGAGGTGGTCGAGGAAGAGGACTATCAGGCCTTGCAGTCCTCCCGTTACGGCTACGTGCTGACCATGCTCGGCAACCGGGTCGATGCCGGCCCCCTGTACAAAGTAGCCTCCCTGCTGGCGGATTGCGGGATCAACATCGAACGGATCAACAAGCTGACCCGAGGGCATCTGCGCTGCGTCGAGTTTTTTCTCAACGTGCCCCACGGTACCGACATCAAAGGGATGACCCGGCAGTTGCTGAAGGCCGGTGGGGAGCTGAGGGTCGATATCGCTGTCCAGAAGGAAAACCTCTACCGGCGCGCCAAGCGTCTGGTGGTGATGGATATGGATTCGACCCTGATCCAGATCGAGGTCATCGACGAATTGGCGCGACTGGCGGGTGTCGGCGAACGGGTGGCGGCCATCACCCACCGGGCCATGAACGGGGAGATCGATTTCTGCCAGGCTCTGCGGGAGCGGGTCGCCCTGCTGCAAGGCTTGCCGGCCGATACCCTGGAGCAGGTCTACCGGGAGATTCCTTTCACCCCCGGCGCCCGCAATCTGGTTGCGATCCTGCGCCGTCTCGGTTTCAAGACGGCGGTCATTTCCGGAGGATTCGATTTCTTCACCGATCGCCTCAAGGCCGAACTGGGTCTCGACTACGCCTTCGCCAACGCCCTGGAGATCGTCGATGGCCGGGTCAGCGGCCAGGTGTCTGGGCGCATCGTCGACGGTTTGCGCAAGGCTGAGCTGCTCGAGGAGATCGCTGCCAACGAAGGCATCGCCCTCAGTCAGGTGATCGCCATCGGCGACGGCGCCAACGATCTGCCGATGCTGGGCAAGGCGGGCCTGGGTATCGCCTTCAATGCCAAGGCCCGGGTGCGGGAACAGGCAGATTATCACATCAGCCAAAATAGTCTGGACTCGATCCTCTACCTGCTCGGTATTGCCGAGTGGGAGATGGCGGAGTTGTCGGCATGAAGTTGCCGTCGCCGCTGATCGAAGGCCGGCTGGTCCGGCGCTATCAGCGTTTTCTGGCCGATGTCGAACTGTCGGACGGCACCCTGATCACTGCCCATACCCCCAACACCGGCAGCATGAAACAGTGCGCCGTCCCAGGCCACCGGGTGCTCCTTTCCCGGGCCGAAAACCCCCTGCGCAAACTCGCCTATACCCTGGAGCTGATCCAGGTCAATGGTCACTGGGTCGATACCCATACCCATCGCACCAACCGGGTGGTGGAGGAGGCGCTGCGGGAAGGATGGATTGCCGATTTGGCTGGGTACCGGGTCACGCCCGAGTATCGTTATAACGACAGCCGGCTCGATTTTCTGCTCGAAAAGGAAGAGGGGCGTGTTCTGGTTGAAGTCAAGAACGTCACCCTCTGCGATCCCCCCCGAACCGCCTGTTTCCCCGACGCCGTCACCACCCGCGGGCAGAAGCACCTGCGGGAATTGATGACCGCCGTAGGGAAGGGTTTTCGGGCGGTAATCTTTTTTCTCGTGCAGCGGGGGGAAGCGACCGCCTTCTCCCCGGCCGACGCCATCGACCCAATCTACGGCCGGTTGCTCAGAGAGGCCTCTGCCTCAGGGGTGGAGGTGCTGGCCTACCGGAGCGTGGTCACCCCCGAGGAGAACCGGGTGGGGAAGCGGCTGCCGGTGGTGTTGTGAAAAGTGGACGGTGTGGACGATGTGGACGTGATGGACGTGATGGACGTGATGGACGGCGTGGACGGCGTGGACGGCGTGGACGGCGTGGACCGGGTTGTTCACCAAATCCACAAAGTCCACAAAGTCCACAAAGTCCACAAAGTCCACAAAGTCCACAAAGGTTTTCTATGCGCGCCGTCGGCCTGATCACCGAGTACAACCCTTTTCACAACGGCCATCTCCACCACCTTCGCGAGAGCAAAAAAATCGCCGGGGCAGACGTGGCCGTTGCAGTCATGAGCGGGCATTTTCTGCAGCGGGGGGAGCCGGCCCTGGTCGACAAATGGCGACGTACGGCCATGGCGCTGGGGGCGGGGGTTGATCTGGTGTTGGAGCTGCCTTTCGCCTTCGCCTGCCAGAGCGCGCCCTATTTCGCCAAGGGGGCGGTGCAGTGCCTGGAGGCCCTGGGGGGCGTCGATGCCCTCTGTTTCGGCAGCGAGGCCGGGGATCTGCCCTCATTGCAACAAGCCGCGGCAATGATCGCCGGGCGACAACCTGAGCTCAGGCAGGGCACGGCCGCCAGGCTGCGGAAAGGGGTGTCTTATCCCGCCGCCAGGGCCGACCTGATGGCCGAATGGACGGGCAATTCTGCCGCTGATTCCCTGCTCGGCTCGCCCAACAACATCCTCGGCCTGGAGTATCTGCACGTTTTGACGAACATCGGCAGCCCGATCAAGCCCCTGACCATCCGCAGACTGGGTCCCGGTTATCACGACCCCGAGGCGTCGGGTGAAATTGCCAGCGCCACGGGCATCCGCCGCATGCTGGCGGAGGGGCGGCCGGTCAGGGCTTTTCTTCCTGAGGGGAGCGGGGCTCTGCTGCAGGAGGCCATGGCGGCGGGGCAGGTTGTCGACTTCGATCTTTTGCATCGGCTGGTGCTCAACCAGATATTCCGCGGCCGCGATGCACTGAAAAACATCTATCAAGTGGAACAGGGCCTGGACCGAAGACTCGTCGATGCCGCCGTGGAAAGCAGCGGTTGGGAGGATCTGCTCGACCGCCTCAAGGTCCGGCAGTTGACCCGCACCCGGATTCAACGGGTCCTCTGCTATGTCCTCAACGATGTATCCGGGCAGATCATGCAGGAGTGCATCGAGGCGGGTCCGCGCTATCTTCGCCTGCTGGGTGCCGGCGAGCAGGGGCGGCGTTTTCTGGCGGCAACCCGCGAGAAGCGGAGTCTGCCGATTCTCGACAACCTTTCCCGGGTCCCGGCGATTCTGAAGAGGTTTTTCGGGGCTGACACACACTTTTTCAGGCTGGCCTCGCAAATGCTGGAACTCGATCTGCGGGCCACCAGAAACTATACATTGATGCTGCGCGGATGGCAGGGCGGCAACCGCAATCTCGATTTTTTCCGGGAAGTTCTATCTGTTTGAAGCGGGAGGAAGGGGCGACGCGAATCGCCGGTACGCTGAGAATCGCCCTTAGGGCATCGTTTTTATTCGATGATCAGATTGGGAAGTTCATTGCGGTCGCCTGCCTGCAACGGAAACTGTTCCGCCAGGATGGCGCCGCAGCGGCCTATGGCCCGGCAGAGGGCCTCGCAGGCCTGGCCCTGGTGCAGGCCGTCAATGATCATATCGACGATTTCCTGCCATGTCTGTTGCGGCACGACGGCGTTTATGCCGCGATCGGCCAGCACCTCCACCCGGTGCTCGAAGAGGCAGATCAAAATCAGGATGCCGGTTTCGTCCCTGGTGTGGTGAAGGCCCTGTTCGACAAAAGCGACCAGAGCCCGTTCCCTGACTTCTGCATCGATTTCCTCATTGGCAATGAAGCAGCGTTTGAGGTGAGGAAGATAGCGGATCAGCCATTTGCAGGGCAGATAGAGTAGCAGAAAGGCAGGCAGGAACGACCACAGAGAAGCGTGCCACCAGTACCAGCTGATGAGGGAGGCGAGCCCGAGGGCGAAGAAACCGCCGCCGATAATCTCGGCACGGGGGTAATCATGGGCCGCTTCCACCACCATCGGCACGATTTCGCCGCTGGTGCGGGTTTCCGCCTTTTCCACCGCCTCCTCGATGCGGCGTTTCTCTTCATCAGAAAAAAAACCACCCGTTCGTTTCACGCTGCACCTCGCTCCTGGCTCCTCGCCACCTGCATCACCAACGCCCCGAAGCCCCGCCGCCGCCGAAGCCGCCTCCTCCTCCGCTGAATCCGCCTCCGCCGAAGCTCCCGCCGCCGAAGCCGCCCCCTCTTCCGCCATAGCCGCCGAAAAGGCCGCCGCGCCGCGAGCGGGAGTGGGGCAGGAAGAGCCGTAGCAGGGTCGGGCCGACGAAGAACAGGAAAAACAGCAGGCCGAAGGGGCTTCGTTTTCTCTCCCCATTCCGTTGGGGTTTTCCCTGATATTCCCCTCGAACCGCTTCCGTCATGGCCTGAACACCGGCGCTGATGCCGCCATCAAAATCGCCCTGACGGAACCGGGGTGTGATCTCGTCGTCGATGATCCGTCCCGCCAGCAGATCGGTCAGGCGCCCTTCGAGGCCATATCCGACCTCGATCCGAATCTGACGGTCGTCCCGGACGACCAGCAGCAGAGCGCCGTTGTCGTGCTCCTTCTGCCCGACGCCCCAGGTTTCCGCCACCCGCAGGGCATATTCCTCCACAACTTCGCCATTCAGGGCCGGCATGGTCAGAACGACGAGTTGGGTGGAATCGCTTGCTTCAAAAGAGCGCAGGAAATCCTCAAGCTGTCCCTCGGTTTCGGAGCTGATCATTCCTGCACGGTCGGTCACATAACCGTCCGGGTTGGGCACCTCGAGAGCCCAAACCGGCAGGGCGGTGCAAAGAAAAAGCAGAAGTGCAATGAGTCGGCAAACGGCCATGTCAGAATTGTACCTGAGGGGCCTGCTCGGCACCCGGCTGGGCCTTGAAGGGAGTTTTGCGCTCCAGGTTCAAAAGAAACTTGTTGGTCAGGTTGCCGGGAAAGGTGCGAATCGAGCTGTTGAAAGTCTGCACGGCCTGATTGTAGCGCTGCCGGGCGACGTTGATGCGGTTTTCCGTACCTTCCAGCTGGTGCTGCAGATCCCGGAAATTCTGATTGGCCTTGAGATCCGGGTACTGTTCGGCAACCACCAGCAGTCGCGACAGGGCACCCGACATCGATTCCTGGGCCTGCTGAAAGCGGGCGAGGGCGGCCGGATCGTCGAGCTGTGCGGCATCGACCTGCACCTGGCCGATTTTCGACCGGGCTTCCGTGACCGCCTGCAGGGTTTCCTTTTCGTGGGCGGCGTAGGCCTTGACCGTTTCCACCAGATTGGGGATCAGGTCGGCGCGACGCTGATAGGTGGCTTCGACATCGGCCCAGGCGGAGAAAACCGCCTCCTCGTTTTCCTGAATCTGGTTATAGCCGCAGCCGGAAAGGGCAGACAGAAGCATGAGGAGCAGGGAAAGGACCAACAGATTTTGTTTTCGCATGATCGAATCTCCTGGGTGTCAGATACAGGTCAAGTACCCGTAAATATTAGAGGACACCGGGTGGTTTGTAAAGGTCGTTCTCCATCGCCGCCCTGCAGGCAGAAGGTGAGATTTGACAAGACCCGGATTGAATCTATCCTCTTTAGCAGAATGGAAAATTTCCACATCGGAATTTCGATTTCGGTATGAATTTGGATACCGCAGTTCTGGAGGAGCAGTCGGGAAGGGCCTCAGCCCCCTTGCTTTAGTTTCAGGACTCCTGTCTTTCCTGATGGAAAGGAGGGATCTTCATGGGGAAGCGTCTGGCGCTGGTCGGAGGCGGCCATGCCCACATGACCGTCATGCTGCGCCTGGCTGAGTATGTTGAGCGGGGCCATCAGGTAACCCTGGTCAGTCCAAGCCCCTATCATTACTATTCCGGCATGGGCCCGGGCATGCTGGGAGGATTCTACCGTCCACAGCAGGTGCGGTTTCACATCCGAAAGCTGGTCGAAAAGCGTGGGGGGGTATTTGTCGAGGATCGGGTGACGAGGGTTCTGGCTCCCGAACACCGGCTGGAGCTCGCATCCGGAAGACATCTCGAGTACGACGTAGCCTCCTTCAACACCGGCAGCGGAGTTCCCATGGAAAGGGTCGGCGCTCTGGGGGATGACGCCGTTCCGGTCAAGCCGATTCACAATCTTTCCAGGATTCGCCGTTGGATTCTCGATCAGATGCGGATTCGCTCTCTCGATCTGCTGGTGGTGGGGGGCGGCCCCGCCGGAGTGGAACTGGCTGGCAACCTCTGGCGGCTGGTACGCCAGGCCGGAGGGGAGGCGCGGATTACTCTGGTGGCCGGACGTCACCTGCTGAACGGTTTTCCGGAAAAAGCCAGACGCATGGCCATGATGTCGCTGTCGAGACGGGAGATTCGGGTCATCGAAGGGGCGAGAGCCGTTGAGGTCAGCCGAGGCCTTGCCCATCTCGACGATGGCAGTGAAATCCCCTACGACAGGGCATTGGTGGCCGTGGGTGTCGAACCGGGGTCACTATTTCGAGAATCCGGGCTTCCCGTGGGGGAGGACGGCGGCCTCCTGGTGAACGACCGGCTGCAATCGGTCAGCTGGCCGGAGCTCTTCGGCGGCGGGGATTGCATCAGCTTCCAGGACCGCTCTCTGCAGAAGGTCGGGGTTTATGCGGTGCGGCAGAATCCGATACTTTTCCACAACCTGCTTGCAGCATTGGAAGGGCGTAACCTGACGACTTTCGAACCCCAGAAGCATTTTATGCTGATTTTCAATCTGGGTGACGGAAAGGGGCTCTTCATAAAAAATCGCTGGGTATGGCAGGGGCGTCTGGCTTTCACCTTGAAGGATTGGATCGACCGAAGGTTCATGGGCAGATTTCAAAGGGTTGGAGAATTGACCGAGGCCGACAGGAATTGATGTTTTTGCAATTGACTCGGCATGCCCGAATGCTCCCGAGAAAAGGTTATTGAAGGAGAGGATATTATGGGGTTGCTGGATTATTTCAAGCCGGTGCAAACCTGGAGTGCCGAACAGGTGCGGCAGTATCTGGATACCCACAGGCCGCAGGACTACAATCTGGTCGATGTTCGCCAACCCGGGGAGTACCGGGAAGGGCACCTGCCGGGAGCACAACTGATCCCGGTGAAGGAACTGGAGGGCCGTCTCGGTGAGCTCGACCCCGGAAAGCAGACTATTACCTACTGTGCTGCGGGAGTGCGCAGTCGCGCCGGTACCTCGATTCTGCAGAACGCCGGCTTCGAAAAGGTCGTCAGCATGTCCGGAGGAATCCATGGCTGGAAAGGGATGGTGGCAGAGGGGGAATTGGAACTGAACAGGGCATGGTTTTCCACTGCGCGCTCTCCGGAAGATTATATCGGTCTCTCCTGGCTGCTCGAAGACGGCACCCGGCAATTTTATGCGGAATTGGAAAAAACGGCTGAAAATGACGACTTCAAAAGCTTTTTCCGGGAACTGGTGACGGCCGAAGAGCAGCACAAATCATCCTTGCGAACCCTTTACCAGGGACTCCACGAAAACCATTCCCACAGGAAATTTCCCGAAGCAGTGGTGTCGGAACTGCCGCCCCGGACAATGCTTGAAGGCGGGGTGCCCTTGACCGAGGCCCTGCAATGGGTGGAGGGGAAAAGTCTGCACCAGGTGCTGCAGCTGGCCGTTGCTCTTGAAGCCAACGCCTATGACCGTTACCTGTTAATGCGGCGTGAGGCTGGGGATGAGCAGAGTCGCTCCATTTTCAATCACCTGGCCGAGGAGGAAAAGATTCACCTGCAGCTTCTTTCGGACCGACTTGACAGAATTCTGGAAAACCCGGTTTGAACCTGCTTGATAAAGCTATTAAAACCGGTCTGCAGCGTCTCTCTTTTTTCTGCGGCTGCAGCCGGTTGGGGAGGAATTGTTCGAGGGGTCATGGCAGTCAAGCCCGGCCCTTTTGTCAGCACGAGCCTAGCCACTACCGGGAAATGATCGGACCCTGCCGATTCGTCCAGGGTTTCTGCGCAGAGCGCGGCAAAGTGCGAGTTGTAGAAAATATGATCGATACGCACCAGCGGCCATGAGGGCAGAAACCTTTGCCAGGCGTGGCGTTCGGCCGGGTAGGAAAAGCCGAAACCCCAGCCGGCCTCCCAGTGGGCATTGTCCAAATATCGGGACAGCAGTGCGTAGGTTTCGCTCATGTCAGTGGTGTTAAAATCCCCGCCAAGAATGACCGGTTCATCGGTTACCAGAATATCTTCCCGCAACAGGGTCTGCATCTGCCGGTGCCGCCGCTGCCAGTTGCCCCGCAGGGGGTGGACGTTGAAAACGGTAATCCCGCCGGCGGGCGTTTCCACCCTCACGGCCTGCATCTTTCCTTTCCGTCTGTTGGTCGCCAACTCGCTGACCGGATAACGGCTGCCCGTCGCCTGCATTATAAGTGGAGCGTAGGCGAAATCCCAGGGGCTGTCTTCAAGGCCGGTTGAAGCGGCCAAAAATTGCTGAAGCTCTTTCATCTGGAAAGGTTCAATTTCCTGCAGCAGCAGGATGTCGGGATTTTCCCTTTCGATCAGTTCGGCCACTGACTGCAGAGAGTGATTTTCCGACCAGACATTGAAGCTCATAACCTTGAGTTCGGGATGATTTTCAAAAGGACGGATCTTTTTGGGGAGGAAAACCGGCAGGTAATGGTAGGCAATGATCAGAGCCGGAAGCGCCAGAGCCAGCACCAGCCAACCCCGGCGAGTGAGGACGGACGGGACCATCGCGGCCAGAAGGCCGAAAAATACCCATGGCAGCAGGTATTGGGTCAGACGAACCGCAAGCAGGCGGTCCCCCCAGACCCACCCTGCAAAAAGTAAGGCTGTCATGGACAGGGCAAAGAACCAGAGCCCGTGCCAAAGAATCCCGGATAGCATTCGGTCAGCAGAATTTCCGTCTCCGGCATGCTTCTCTGTTGGCGGGTCACCGTCGCCGGAGAAAGGTTTGCGGGACCAGGGTCGTTTGGACATCTTCAAGGCTTGCCCGTGATTCTATCGTCTGCGGACCTTTCCAGCGACAGATCTGTTTCAACCGTAATAGCGTCCGCTACGGCTCCTTCACGGGTTAACACTCTCCAAACCGTCAAAGCAAGAATTTTGATGTCCAGCCAGAGCGACCAGTTTTCCACATACCAGGCATCCAAAGCCAATCTCTCGTCCCAGGGAAGATAATTTCGTCCCCGGACCTGAGCCCAGCCGGTCATGCCGGGTCTGACATCCTGACGTTTTTGCTCGTTCGGGCGGAAATACTTCACATATTTCATCATGAGAGGCCGAGGCCCGACCAGGCTCATTTCACCTCGGATGACATTGATGAGCTCCGGAAGTTCATCCAGGCTGCTGCTGCGAAGGAATTTTCCGAACTGTGTCAAGCGCTGCGCGTCGGGCAAAAGATTGCCATGGAGATCCCTCGCGTCCGTCATGGTGCGGAATTTGATGATCGTGAACGGCTGGCACCGGAGTCCGGGCCGCTCCTGCCGGAAAAAAATCGGAGTCCCGAAATGGATACGAACCAGGCCGGCCAGAATTACCATCAGCGGGCCGGCAAGCACAAGGGCGACCAGGGCCAGAAGAATATCCATGACCCGCTTTACCTTGAAAGCACTGCTTCTGCCGATCATGCGACACCTCAATCCCTTGTGAGGATGATACGCTTCGAAAAATCCCTTTTTCTGCCGACGCCCGGGAAGGGGCCATGGATTCGGCAAACGATCTGTGTGCAGCCAAAAGGAATAACAAAAACCTGGCATCTTACAATCTCTGCCAGTTGAAAAGTTTGGAGGAGATCCTCGGGGCGAGACGAGTGAAAAAGATTTTAGCCTGAGCTGTGTTGATGTAAAATGCCTGCAATCTTCATTCAACTGAGGAAAATCATGACATCGGCATGGAAGCAAATTGGAAAGATTCTCATGCAAGGACTGCTGGCAATGCTGCCGGCTCTGCTGACCCTCTATATCCTCTATTGGCTGATCTGGTCTGCGGAAACGGTGCTGGGGGCGGTTTTTATTGCGCTGCTTCCGGAGGGCTGGTACATCCCGGGCATGGGACTGCTGGCGGGACTTTTCGTGACCTTTCTGGTCGGTCTCGGCCTGAGAGCCTTTTTGGTCAGGAAGCTGGTCTCGTTCGCCGAAGGCGCTCTCAACCGCGTGCCTCTGATCAAAACCCTTTACGGCTCAGTCAAGGATTTCATCGGGTTTTTCGCTGCCCAGAGCCGGCGGGAATTCAACCAGGTAGTAACCGTAGAACTTGAGTTTGGAGGAGTCCCGATGCGTCTGCTCGGGTTCGTTACCCGCAGTGATTTCGAAGGGCTTCCGTCCGGAATCGGCGGTCCCGGGGAGATTGCCGTCTATCTTCCCCTGAGCTACCAGATAGGCGGTTACACGGTGATTCTTTCAAAGGAATTGGTCAAGCCGGTTGATATTTCCACGCACCGCGCCATGGGATTCGTCCTCACCGGCGGTATGATTGCCGAGAAAGGCGTCGGGCGCGGCCCGGCGGTGGTGAAAGATCAAAACCTCTAACCGGGTCATGTCTTGCACCACAGAGCTCACAGAGGGCATAGAGGAAAATCCTGCTCCTGACTTTGTCATTCCTGAAAATTGAAAAGCGGGGCCGAATGAGAACGGCCCCGCTTTTCACGTTGTTGCTATTTTCCCCAGAGCTATCGGCTTTTCTGCAGATAGCGATAGAAATCGCTGTCGGTGGAGATCACCAGCCTGCCGTTGTTGCCGATGGATTTGTGATAGGATTCGAGGGTGCGCATAAAGGCGTAAAATTCACGGTCCTTGCCGTAGGCCGAAGCATAGATGGCGGCGGCTTCCGCATCGGCCCGGCCCCGGATTTCCTCCGCCTTGCGGTAAGCCTCCGAGTTGATGGTTTTCAGCTCCCTTTCCATCTGGCCGAGAATATCGGCTTTTTCTCCTTCGCCTTCGGAACGGAACTCGGCAGCGACCTTCTTCCGCTCGGAGATCATCCGCTCATAGACTCGCTGACGGACCTGCTCCACGTAGTTGATGCGTTTGATCTGGACGTCGATCAGTTCGATACCGTATTCAGGTGTGCTGACCCGGGCTTTTTCGAGAATGTCGGTCAGGATCTGTTCATGGCCGGTCAGTTGATCGGTGGGGACCGGGATCCCCTCGATTTCGATCTCTTCAGCTGCCCCACCGGGGGGACGGTAGTCTCTGCCCCGAACCAGTTCGACCAGAAGGTGGCCGGATACCGCATCCCGCACCACCGAGTCGATAATATCGTCCAGACGGCTCTGGGCGCCCTGTTCGGTTGCCACGGTCTTGAAGAAAAGCAGCGGGTCTGCGATACGCCAGCGGGCGGTGGTGTCGAGAAAAATGTAGCGCTTGTCCTTGGTCGGAATCTGGTTCGGATCCCCGTCCCATTTCAGGATCCGTTTTTCAAAGCGGTGCACCGTCTGGATGAAGGGGATCTTCAGGTGCAGGCCGGGGGTCAACACCCCGCCCACCGGTTTGCCGAACTGGGTGACCAATGCCTGCTCGCCCTCCCGGACGACCACCAGCGGCGAGTTGACGTAACCCACGACCACCAACAGGGCCACCAGAACGATCAGAAACAATCTCATGGCTGCTCTCCTTTCTTTTCGCTCCTCAGGGGAAGGAGGGGCAGGGCCGCGGAGCCGGCCTGGTCCATGACATAGACTTCTTCGAGCTGGGGCAGGATCTTTTCCAGGGTTTCCAGGTAGAGCCGCTGCCGGGTCACTTCCGGGGCCTTGCGGTATTCGGTGAGCAGGGCGAGAAACCGGCTGGTTTCGCCCAGTGCCCTGTTGGTGCGTTCAACGGCATACCCCTCTGCCTCCTGGATTGTGCGTCGCGCTACGCCTCGGGCCTTGGGGACCTCGCGATTGTACTGCTCCCGCGCCTGAAAGATCAGGCTTTCCTTCTGCTGCTCCGCCTCGTTGACTTCGTTGAAGGCGGCCTTGACCGGATCAGGCGGGTTAACGTCCTGAAACTTCACGGTCACGATGCGGATGCCGCTGTCGTAGGTATTGAGGATCTCCTGCAACTCCTTGTAGATTCTGTCGGCCAGCACTGCCCGTTCGGTGGTCAACACCTCGGTCACGTTGGAGTTGCCCACCACCTTGCGCACGACGGCCTCGGATAGGTCGCGGATCGTTTCCTCGGGATTCACGATCCGGAAGAGGTACTTGAAAGGATCGGCGATCTGGTACTGAACGATCCATTCCACATCGCTGACGTTGAGATCTCCGGTCAAGGTCAGGGACTCGTCCTCGAGATTCCTTTTGGTGTAGGTGGTGCGCACGCCCGCCTCAAGCGTCCGGAAGCCGAACTCTTCCTTGAGGACCCTCCCGGTCTTCACCTTGTAGACGCGGTCGACGCCGAAGGGGATTTTTAAATGCAGCCCCGGTTCAGCGGTGCCGCTGTATCGGCCGAAGCGCAGCAAAACCCCGGTTTCCTCCGTATCCACCTTGAAGAAGCTGGTGAGGATCAGGATCAGCAGCAGCAGGATGAGCAGGAACAGGAAGAGGCTTCGATGCGATCTGCCGGCCTTGAAGTGCCGGGCCATGTTGCTGACTTTCTGTTCCAGCGAATGGGGGGAAGAGGGTCCCCGTGACTGGTTCATAAGTCCTCCTTGTGGGATTCTTTAGGCTCTCATTTCATGAAAAAATCGCTGCTAGTTGTGCACTATAGCACATGGTCGGTCAGAACCCGTTTGAAAAAAACCTGCAGTCTCAACCCTTGGAAGATAACGAAAAGTTATGCTAGGATAATTTCAAAATCATGCATTTGAGGAGGACGGACCTGTGAGCGAAAAGATTCCGTCTGGAGGGGCAAGGGTCGAAAGGAAAACAGGCGTCAGGACGGCGCCGCCCGTTCGTTACAAGGTGCTCATGCACAACGATGACTACACCACCATGGAATTCGTGGTGAGCACCCTCGAGTCGGTATTCCGCAAGCCCTCTGCAGAGGCAAACCGCATCATGCTGACCATTCACAACCAGGGAGTGGGGATCTGCGGTATCTATCCGCATGAGATCGCTGAAACCAAGGTGGCCAGAGTGCACAACCTGGCCCGCCAGGCCGGCTTTCCCCTGAAATGCAGCCTGGAAGAGGTTTGAAGGGAAAACCTATGTTTGCACAGGAAGTCCAGATCACGTTTTCGCTGGCTGTTCGTGAGGCGCAGAAGCGCCACCATGAATACCTGACCACGGAACATATTCTTTACGCCATGCTTCTCGAACAGCATGGCCAGGAGATTATTGCGGCCTGCGGCGGAGATCTGGAGTCTCTCAAGCATCTGCTCGAGGAGTTTTTCGTGGATCAGATGGTCAGCTTGCCGGGCGACCAGGAAGTGATTCCGGAACAGACCATCAGCCTGCAGCGGGTTCTGCAGCGAGCCGTGCTCCACCTTCATTCTGCAGGCAAGAAGGAGATTTCCCTCGGCGATGTTCTTGCCGCCATGCTCGAGGAAAAGAAATCCCATGCCGTCTATATTCTCGAGACCCAGGGGATCAGCCGGCTTGACGTCCTCAACTACATATCCCACGGTATCAGCAAGGCTTCTGCAAAGAATCAGCAAAAGCCCGGCGACGAGCAGAACAAGCCGGCCGAACAGGAAACCCCGAAGGGTCCGGAAACCGATCCCCTGAAGGCTTTCACCGTGAATCTGCTGGCGAGAGCGCGCCAGGGTCGCATCGATCCTCTGATCGGACGAAGCCTTGAACTGGAGCGCACCGTTCAGGTCCTCTGTCGGCGACGTAAGAACAACCCCATTTATGTCGGCGAGCCGGGGGTCGGCAAGACCGCCATGGCTGAAGGCCTGGCATTGATGATCCACGAAGGGCGGGTCCCCGACCTGTTGCAGGGCGTCACCATTTACCTGCTCGACATGGGTGCGCTGCTGGCCGGCACCAAATTTCGCGGCGATTTCGAAGAGCGGCTCAAAGGGGTTCTGAAATCCCTGGAAAACCGCAGGGATGCCATTTTGTTCATCGATGAGATCCATACTATCGTGGGAGCGGGAGCGACCAGCGGGGGCTCTCTGGATGCGTCCAACATTCTCAAGCCGATGCTGGCCAGCGGTGAATTGCGCTGCATAGGCTCCACCACTTATGAGGAATACAAGAACCTGTTCGACAAGGACCGGGCCCTGTCCCGACGTTTTCAAAAAATCGATATCGTCGAGCCAACCGTCGAGGAGACTGTGGCTATCCTGAGTGGGTTGCGGGACAAGTATGAAGCCTTCCACAAGGTTCAATTCACCGATGACGCCTTGCGGGCCGCGGCTGAACTGTCCGCCCGCCATATCAATTACCGCCATCTTCCGGACAAGGCGATCGATGTGATCGATGAAGTCGGAGCGGCCTGTCGCCTCGCCCCGGTTCCGAAGCAGACGGTTACCGTCGCCGATGTGGAAAAAGTTGTCGCCTCCATGGCGCGGATTCCCGAGCGGACCGTTTCCACCAACGACCGGAGACGGCTGAAATATCTCGCCCGGGATCTCAAGCGTAAGGTTTTCGGCCAGGACGAAGCCATCGATGCCATGTGCCGTTCAGTATTGAGGGCCAGGGCCGGATTGGGCCATCCCGACAAGCCGACCGGTTCCTTCCTCTTCACCGGACCCACGGGGGTCGGCAAGACCGAAGTCGCCCGGCAGCTGGCGGAGCAACTCGGCGTGGAGTTCTTGCGCTTCGACATGAGCGAATACATGGAAAAGCACTCCGTCGCCCGCCTGATCGGGGCTCCTCCCGGTTATGTCGGGTTCGAGCAGGGAGGATTGTTGACCGATGCGGTGGTCAAGCACCCTTACGCCGTACTGCTTCTCGATGAAATCGAAAAGGCCCATCCCGACCTGTTCAACATTCTGCTCCAGGTCATGGACCACGGTACTCTGACCGACAATAACGGCAAGCATGCCGATTTCCGCAACGTGGTGCTGATCATGACCAGCAACGTCGGCGCTCGTGACCTGAGTGCGAAACCGATCGGATTCGGGCAGGGAGGCATTACGGGCAGCAACAAGAATGCTGTAGAGCGCACTTTCTCCCCCGAATTCCGCAATCGGCTGGATGCCATGATTTCCTTCCGCGCCCTGAGTGAGGAAACCATGCTCCTGATCGTGGACAAATTTATTCAGGAGTTGCGCAAGCGGCTGGTAGACCAGAAGGTCGAGATCAAGCTTTCCGCTCCCGCGCGCACCCTGCTGGCCCGCCGAGGCTTCGATCCCGTTTACGGCGCCCGGCCGTTGGCGCGCCTCATCCAGACCGAGATCAGCGATGTCATCGCCAACGAAATCCTCTTTGGCCATCTGTCCAGGGGGGGGACGGTGAATGTCGGCTGCCGCCAGGATACACTGACCTTCCGTTACAGCTGAGCCAAGCCGGGCGTCGTTGCCGTTAACCGCCTCATCTATTGACGGCAACGACGACCGCTCCGCTGCCGCTTCATGGCGAGGATGGTTGGTCATGCCCCTGCTTCAGAATCCCCGACTCTCTTATGCCCATCTTTCGTCTGACAGACCGGCTGATTTTTCCCGACCCTGAACTGGCCGAGCCCGAGGGGTTGCTGGCTGTTGGCGGGGATCTTTCTCCAGAAAGACTGCTGCTCGCTTATTCCATGGGTATCTTCCCCTGGTTCAACGAGGGCGAACCGATCCTCTGGTGGAGCCCGGATCCCCGTTGCATTCTCGAACCGGGCGAAGTGAGGGTCAGCAGGCGGTTGGCCAGGTTCATGAAGAGCAATCCTTTCAGGATCACCTTTGACCAGGCCTTTCATCAGGTTGTCAGCAGTTGTGCCGACCTGCGCCGCGGACAGGGGCAGGGTACCTGGATCACCGCCTCCATGGCGGAGGCGTATGGCCGCTTGCATGAACTCGGTTATGCCCACTCCGTAGAAGCATGGCAGGACGATTTCCTGGCCGGTGGGCTCTACGGTGTTGCCCTCGGTCGCTGCTTCTTTGGCGAATCGATGTTTTTTCGTGTCACCAATGCATCAAAAGTTGTATTTTGCACTTTGGCCCGGCGCCTTGCCGAACTGGGCTATCGGCTGATCGACTGCCAGATCTCTTCACAACATCTGTTCTCGCTCGGGGCCGCAGGGGTGACCCGGCGGGAGTTTCTGAGGAGGCTGGCTGAGGGTGAGGTCAGGCCGAGCCGGCATCCATCCCGCGGGGTTTTTCCTGCCTGATACAGTTTTTTCCTGATCGTGTCGAGGTGAAACAGTCTTTTCGATCCCGACTCCGAACCTATGAGGAAGCTGACTTGCGAGCAGTTTTTCCAGTTAAAAATTGTTGAAATCAGGAAGGAGATGTGGATAAAAAAGGGTGTGTTTTTTGCCTAAAAATTAGGCAATGAGCTACAACCCCAGGTCCAGTCGGCATATGCGAACTGCCTTGGGGGTGTTCCCCACAGGGTTTTCCACGAAGCTGTGGATGGAGCCGAATTTGCTATATTTTTCAAAAGATTACCGATTCTGATCAGAGGACGGCGAGGTGCCGCAGAAGGTCACGTTGAATATGTCAGGTTGACGAAAAAGATTAAACCTTTTTTCTAGAAAGTGGTCAAAAGGCGGGGATTTCAGCCCAAAAACGTCTATTCTCCAAATATTTCCTCGAGGGGCCTGGGGCTGTCTGTAGGGATTGCCGATCCGGTCCCGGTACGCGGTCCCCTGGCTTGTTATGCCCTGGCCGGAGTTGACTTCATGGTTGCAGCAGCGAGGTCTTTTTTAATGAACTCCTCGATCCGTTCCTGATCGTTTTTAAGAATATTGAGAAACTGCAGGCCGGCCAGATAGCGCTCGGTTCCAGTCAAGGGGGATGACCAGACGACTTCACCCAGGGTACAGATCGGCTTTTCATCGGGGTGGAGTTCCAGCATCATCAGGCACAGGTCGTGGTTGGCAACAGGGGTTTTCAGGGCAGCGCGAAGGCCGGTACTGCTGATGTTGACCTCGCCCAGGGGGAGTATCGGGGCGCTGAGGGCGGCAGAAAGATCCTTCATTTTCTCGATCTGCTGTATCCATTTCCTGTAAAAGATACTGGAACCGGTTTTGGCCGAAAACTGCTGGAAACCGATGTGGGTGTTGATGCGCGGTTTCGGCTTTAAACGAAAAAGATTTAGATCGTAGTTGGCTTGCAGCCGTAACAATTTTCCCTTGGCAATCCCTCGAAAACTCCCCGTTGAACGTAGACCTATGCCGAAGCGTTCGGAAATGATTTCAATCTCCTGATTTTCAGAGGCGAAAAAAGGTTCGTTGATCTGCCAGGGATGAACCAGGGAAAGCTCAAACCTGCCATCATCATAGCTGACAAGTCTTGTATTGACCGATTCAATACGGAGAGAATCCGTATCGGGTTGAAACGTTTTCAGCAGAACTTTCTGGCCAGGCAGAAAATATCGGGTGTACATTGATGGAACCTCCCAAGGAATCGATTGTTTCCAAGGAATCGATTGTGATAGCCGGATGCAGGGCCGGGATGGCCCCAGGACTTTTGACAACCCCTATTGCACAGGCTCTTTTCCAGAGCAAGATGCATACCGACGCCGGGATTCTGTGCCAACGACGCGTTGCACCAGTCTCAGAAGCCAGTTGCGTCAACGGCCCTCTTTTCGGCTCAGCTGCCTCAGGGCCAGTTTTCCGGAAAGGTCATCGATGAATTGTCGGGCAACCCGCCCGGAGCGGGCGCCACGTTCCATGGCCCACTGCAGGGCTGCCGATTCCAGCGACTGCTGTTGGATGGCGAGTCCGCGGGAGGTCGCCAGATGCCGGACAATGGCAAGGAACGTATCCTGGGACATGGGGTAGAAACCCAGCGTGATGCCGAACCGGTCGGAAAGGGAAAGCTTTTCCGCAACCGCCTCTTCCGGGTGTATCTCCTGTTCTCCAGTGTTTTCGGCCAGATGTTCCGGCAACAGGTGACGCCGGTTGCTGGTTGCATAGACCAGAATGTTGTCAGCCCTCGCCTCGATGCTGCCTTCCAGAAGGGCTTTGAGCTCCCGGTAACCCGGGTCGTTTTCACTGAACGAGAGGTCATCGCAGAACAGGATGAAACGGTAGGGAAGGGGCCTTAGCAGGCCAGTTATCTCGGGAAGTTGGAACAGGTCTTCCTTCTGTACCTCCACCAGCCTGAGCCCGAGGGGGGCCAAAGGCAGAAGAAGTCCCTTGATGGCGGAGGATTTGCCATTTCCCCGTTCTCCCCAAAGCAGGACGTTGTTGGCTGGAAAGCCGTGGACAAACTGTTCCGTATTGTCGCGCAGCCGGTTCAAGGTACGATCTATCCCCAGCAGATCCCCGTGGTCGGGTAGATCGGGATAGGGGACTTCGGCCAGGAACCCCGCCTCCCCCTGGCGGCGCCAGCGGAAGGCCATATGTTTTTCGAAAAGGAGAGGATCGAAATGGAATTCTGCCAATTGGCGGGAAAGATATTCCACCCCGAGCTCCATGAGATGATCAAGTCGTTCCAAAAGGTATTCCCAATCGATGTCCAGATTGTCGAGTGTCATAAAACGGCGGCTCCTTTCGCAGATTAAGAGAGCCAATGATAGCAGAAAAGGTCCCTGTGGAAAATTGCCCTTTGTGTCCCTGCTGTCCTTTTTAAGAGGCAAGCTGAACTTGAAAAATCGAATTGACCAACTTTTTGCTGTCACGGCGCCCGGCCTGGAATCGGTCTGTGCCGAGGAGCTTGCCCTTTTGGGTCTGACAAACCGGATTGTTCCGGGCGGCGTGGAATTTTCCGGGGGACTGCGCGAGATCTATCTGACCAATCTCTGGTTGCGCTGCTCGAGCCGGATACTGGTGCGGTGGGAAGAGTTCCGCTGCCGGGACTTCCCCGCCCTTTACCGAAAGGCCCTTTTGTTGCCCTGGGGGCGTTACCTGAAAAAGGAGACGCCTCTGAAGATAAGGGTCACCTGCCACCGGTCCCGACTGCAGCATACCGGGAGGATCGCGGAAACTTTGCGCCAGGCCGCCGACCGGGCATTGGGCAGGGCCTCCAGCGATTTGGCTGCAGAAAGCGACCAGTGGCTGATGGTCCGGATGGAAGACGATGTCTGTCGGCTGTCGGTCGACAGTTCGGGAGAACTGCTCCATCGACGGGGTTACCGGGAGGATATCGGACCGGCTCCCATGCGGGAAACACTTGCGGCAGGCATTCTGCGTCTTCTCCAGTGGAATGGAGGAGTTCCTTTGGTCGATCCGATGTGCGGATCGGGCACGTTTCCCATCGAGGCGGCCTTGCTGGCCGGTCATTATGCCCCTGGGAGCCGCCGGTCTTTTGCCTTCATGAAGTGGCCACGTTACCGGCCCGGGCTTTGGCAGGCCCTGCTCAACGAGGCATCGAGTTCAGCCCTTGAAGTGGAGACACTGATCGCAGGCAGCGATTGCGATAACCTCGTGGTGGCAGCCGCGGCGCGGAATGCCGAACGGGCGGGAGTCAGGGGGAAAATCGTTTTGTCCAGGGCCGAGTTGGGCGAGCTTCAGCCCGTCGAGGGGCCTGGGCTCGTGCTGTGCAATCCCCCCTACGGGACCCGTCTCGGTTGCGACCGGGAGCTGGTTTCGTTGTACAGGCGGTTGGGGAAGACTTGCCGGGAAAGCTTCAAAGGCTGGCGCTTCGCCATGATATGCCCCGACCCGAATCTTGCGAAGGCAACCGGCATCCCCCTGCGTCAACTTTCAATGCTCAGAAATGGCGGGATTGAGGTCGCCCTGTTGACTGGGGATCTTTAAATAATTCCTGTTTTTGTCCTTGAAAAAACAGAAAAATGAGTCTAAAATGCTTTTTTGTCTTTGTAAGACAATAGAATTAAACAAGGGAAGCGAGGTGAGGTTCCGTGGAAATCCAGGTGGTCGACAACAACGTCGAAAAGGCCATTCGGGTGCTCAAGCGCAAGCTCCAGCAGGAGGGGTTGTTTCGTGAAATGAAGCAGCGCAAGTTTTACGAAAAACCCAGCGTCAAGCGGAAGCGCAAGGAAAAAGAAGCCCAGCGGCGACTGCGCAAGAAGATGCGGTTGATGAAGAAATTCTGATGCCTCGCAAAACCTTGGATGGATAAAAACAGAGAGGGCCGACATTGTTGGCCCTCTCTGTTTTTATGCAGAAGTTCGGGATCCGGATCCGCAATGGTAAAAAGCGTCTCCCCGGGAACGAGGGAGACGCTTTGGAGATTTTCGGCCGAGGGGATTAGATAGGGGTCGGCTCCGGTTCTTTCGTCGTTTCCTTGCTTTCGGACCGTTCGATCGGGAAGACCGGAAGCTCAAGGCCGGCGATTTTTTGTGCCAGCCTCATGACCTGGCAGGTATAGCCGAACTCGTTGTCGTACCAGACGTACAGCACGCACCGGTCGCCGTTCACGATCGTTGCAAGGGAGTCGACCACTCCGGCGTGGCGGGATCCGATGAAATCGCTGGAAACCATTTCCGGTGAATTGACATAGGCAATCTGGTTCTGCAGTGGGCTATGCAGCGCCATGTCCCGCAGATAGTTGTTCAGCTCCTCTACGGAGGTGGCTTTGTTAAGGGAGAGGTTCATCACGGCCAGGGAAACGTTGGCAACCGGAACGCGAATGGCGTTGCCGGTCAGTTTGCCGGCCAGTTCCGGCAGTGCTTTGGTCGAGGCTTTGGCCGCACCGGTTTCGGTAATGACCATGTTGAGAGCGGCGGCCCGTCCGCGGCGTGTTTTCTTGTGGTAGTTGTCGATCAGGTTCTGGTCATTGGTATAGGAGTGGCAGGTTTCCAGATGGCCGCTTGCGATGCCGAACCTGTCGTTGATTGCCTTGAGAACCGGGACTACGGCGTTGGTTGTGCAGCTGGCGGCGGAATAGATGTTTTCCTTGTCCGCAACCAGTTCATTGTTGATACCGAAAACGATGTTGGGAATATCACCCTTGCCCGGAGCAGTGAGGATGACTTTGGAAACACCTTTCGATTTCAGGTGGCGGCCCAGCCCTTCCCGGTCGCGCCAGATGCCGGTGTTGTCGATGACGATCGCATCCCGGATGCCGTAGACGGTGTAATCAATGTCCTCAGGGGCATTTGCATAGATCAGCCGGATCATGTTGCCGTTGGCAATAATGGCATTCTCTTTCTCGTCGAGGCTGATGACCGCTTCGAACTGGCCGTGGACCGAATCCCGCTCCAGCAGGCTGGCCCGTTTCATCAGGTCATCGTCGGTGCCTTTGCGAACCACGATGGCGCGCAATCGCAGCTTGTCACCGCCGCCCGTTTTTTCAATCAGCACCCGTGCCAGGAGCCGGCCGATCCGTCCGAATCCGTACAGCACCACGTCCCGCGGTTTCTGCAGCAGAGAGCCCTGTCCGTTGGTAATGGACGACAACTCCTCCCGAACAAAATCGTCGACGCTTTTTTTCTTTTTAAGTGAGCGGAAGCGGACGGTCAGCTTGCCGATATCGATACGGCAGGGGGACAGATCGAGCTTGCTGAGAGCTTGCAGGACAGGAAAGGTATCCAGGACCGACAAATCACTTTCCAGGACCTGCTGGGCAAAGCGATGAGCATTGCAGATCTCGATTGCCGACCGGTTTTGCAAAGCTTGGCCATAGACGTTGACGTTCACGCCCCGGTCGCGGTAAAGGCGGCCGATCAACGGCAGCATCGCCTCCGCGACTTCATCCTGTTTGATCCAGTCCTTGAGGTATTTTTCCTGTTTTTGCATGCTTGTTTACGCTCCCTTCCCCTTGCGAGATTTTTTCGAACCTGGCGCCCGCCAGAAAAGCGTCTTATCGTATACGATGAGAGGGTCGTTTTCAAGCTTTTTGCCCGCCCGCTCATCAGTTAACGGCAGAAAAGCGACAAGCTTTTCATCGAAATTGTACAGAAATTGTACAGATAAATAATGCAGCCTCTGGAAATTTTTTCAATATACTGTTGGAAATTTCCGTCAGTTTTTACTAAGATCTCGAGTCGGGTTTACTGTTGATGCTGCCGCACACCGCAGGAAACCTCTCACCTTCAGCCCCAGCCGCCCCTCAGGTCAAGGGGTGCTCTACTATCGGAGGATCGATTCAATGTCGGAAACAACTCACTACAAGGAATTGGGTCTGGTCAATACGCGGGACATGTTTCGAAAAGCTGTAGGCGGAGGATACGCCATCCCCGCTTACAACTTCAATAATCTTGAACAGCTCCAGGCCATTGTAACGGCCTGCGTGGAGACGGCATCGCCGGTCATCATCCAGGTCAGCAAAGGCGCCCGAAGCTATGCGAATGAAACCATGCTGCGCTACATGGCGATGGGAGCGGTAAAAATGGCCCGGGAAATGGGATCCGGCATCCCGATCGCCCTCCACCTGGACCATGGGGATTCCTTTGAGCTCTGTAAATCCTGCATTGAGTCTGGGTTTTCCTCGGTCATGATCGATGGTTCCCATCTGCCCTACGAGGACAACATCGCCTTGACCCGCAGGGTCGTCGAATTAGCTCATCAGCAGGATGTGACTGTCGAAGGGGAGCTGGGAATCCTGGCAGGTATCGAGGATGAGGTGCAGGCGGAGCATTCCACCTATACACGCCCTGAGGAGGTGGAGGATTTCGTCCGCAAGACGGGGGTCGATTCCCTGGCCATTTCCATCGGCACCAGCCATGGAGCCTATAAATTCAAGGTGAAACCTGGTGAGGAGCCTCCGGGGCTGCGCTTCGACATTCTGGAAGAAATCGAAAAGCTCGTGCCCGGGTTTCCCATTGTCCTGCACGGCTCTTCCAGCGTGGTCATCGAATATGTGGACCTGATCAACCGTTTCGGCGGTAGGATGGAAGGTGCCGTAGGCGTGTCGGAAGAACAGCTGAGGAGGGCGGCAGCCAGCTCGGTCTGCAAGATCAACATCGATTCCGACGGTCGCCTGGCCGTTACCGCCAAAATACGGGAATATCTGGCCGGACATCCCGAGGAATTCGATCCGAGAAAATATCTGGGCGAGGCCCGCAAGGAGCTGATCCGGCTGATCAAGCACAAGAACCAGGCGGTGCTGGGAAGTGCCGGAAAGGCCTGATATCACGGGAGGTGGGTTTTTCGGCCACTTTAAGACCGGGCAACTCCTGATGGAGGGCCCGGTTTTTTTTGTTGACATCAAAAAGAGATGTAAATATATTTTAGATGTAAAAAACATCTATAAAGGTTCACCAGGTATTTGTCCTGGGAGAGCCGAAAGGAGCTGAAAATGCCAAGAGGAGATAAAACGGGACCGATGGGATTTGGGGCCAGGACAGGCAGAGGCATGGGATTTTGTGCCGGTTTCGACAGGCCCGGTTCTGCCAATCCTTCCTTCGGAAGAGGCCTTGGCCGCGCTTGGGGGAAAGGCGGAGGCTTCGGCAGAGGAATGCGCTGCGGCTGGGTCGGTAGAGGATATTACCCCATGGCGGAGGAGGTTTTCCCCTATAATCCGGCAAATGAGGCCGCAGGTCTCAAGGCTGAAATTGATGGTCTTGAGAAGACGTTGACGGCTCTCAAAAAAAGACTGGATGAGGTGAAGGGCACTGAGGAAGAATGATCCTCGCTTAATCCTGTCCGGGGCGGAGCGGATGAAAACTGTTCCGCCTTTTTTTATAAGCGCTTCTGGCCTGATCTCTGCATTCCATTACGTAAAGGCAGGCCAAAATAAGTCATGGGCAGGAACCATAGCATTCTGCCTGCCGATCAGGAAGGAGTTTAATCATGGTGAGATCCGCTGAAAACAGGGATAGTATTCCGGTGGAGGAAGTGGCGAAAACCCTTGGAACCACTCCGCTCAACGTGCTTCTCTTTATCAAAAGAGGACAATTGAAGGGGAGGGAGGAGGAAGGGCAATGGCTCGTGGATCGGGACAGTTTTGCAGCCTTCATGGAGACCCCTGCCGCCCGGATCGGCTCGGCACCCTGCCGCAGCGCCTGTTCCAAGGCCGGGCATTGCGGCTCCTGTGATCACTGATGCCTAACTTTTGAACAGAAAGGGCCTGCGCCATGGGGATCGCCATCAAACCATCCGATCTGTATTTCAAATATCGCCGCAAAAAAGAAACCCGGGATGAGCCCAAGTTCTGCGGCAAGCCCGACAATCGCCCCTTCGATCGGGACGATCTCTATGAGGTCATTCCGATGTTTGAGGCCGTGATGGATGCTCTGGAAACCGACGATGGCAGGGTGCTCTACGAACTGGAGCAGATCGTCAATTCCATTCCTGTCGGTTATCAACCCAGCCGGGAAGACCTTTTCGATTTTCTGCTGGAACAGGTACGTCCCATGCTGAACCAGGAACGATGATGCGGGACATCTGCGGCAACCTCTGGGATTTTCTCGGCCGCACCCCTTTGGGCATCACCACCGGCGGGGCGGTCGGCCCCAAGGGAGATTGCATCATGCTGCGCGGTTGCGCCCGCCAGGCCCGCGATCGTTTTCCCTCCTTGCCGCAAAAACTCGGCACCCTGATCCTGACCCGGGGCAACCATGTCTTTTCTCTTGGGGACGGTATCTTCAGTTTTCCCGTCGAGAACAGCCCCTTCGAATTCCCGGATCTTCGCCTGATCGAAAGATCCTGCCAAGAACTCCTGGCTCTGGTGGCCGCCCAGGGCTGGCCCGAAGTGGTCCTGCCCCGCCCCGGCTGCGGGACCGGCGGCCTGGAGTGGCCGACGGTCCGACCCCTTCTCGAATCCTGTTTCGATGACCGCTTCCTGATCATTTCCCTTTAAAACGATTATCCATACAGTTTTCCTCTGGCAAGCCATGCTCGTTCTTGCTCTTTACCTTCCTGCAAAGAACATTGTCGATAATTTGATGATTCTTTGCAAAAAAATCTAATCTCGAGTATTATGTAAAAATTCTTATAAATGGAGTGAGGTATTGTTGGTCATTTGATCAAAATGCTTCTTTCTTTTCAGTGGATGAGGTTAGCCGTGGACTGTCTGGATAAGGATCCCCTGATACATCATCTTATTGGCTCCATTCCGGATTTCATCGCCGTCATCGATCGCGACTTTCGGGTGGTTGTCTGCAACTGGGGCGGAGGCTACGATTACGTTCCCAGTGAAAAAAGGGCTGGTGAAATTATCTGTTACAAAACTTTTCGTTCAGATCAAAGCGGTCCCTGCCGGGACTGTTGTGCAGAAGAGGTGTTTCAAACCGGAGAGCCCTGTATCAGGGAGACAGTGCATCCTCTTATAGGGCATCAGGAGATGCGATGTTCTCCGCTCTTGGATCAGGACGGAAATATAACCAGGGTCATGGTGCAGATCTGTGAAATCAACGCTAAAAAACAGGCGGAGAAGGCGCTGCTCGACAGTGAAGCCGGTTATCGGATGCTGGTCGAGAGCCAGGTAGATCCCATCTGCCGCTGGCGTCCGGACGGCACCCTAACTTTTGTGAACGAAGCCTATTGCCGTTTCATGGGCAAATCCCGGGACCAGTTGCTCGGTTCCAGGATTCCTGATCTGTTGTCGCAGGCGGACCGCAGGTCTTTTGAGGACCATATGACCTCCCTGATCGCGGAACCGCGGATTGCCCAGTTCGAGCAGAAAATCGTCACCTGCGATGAAGGTTATCGCTGGTTTATCTGGAGCGATCGTCCCATCAGTGACGATGACGGCGAGCTGTTGGAGTTTCAGTCGGTGGCGCGGGATGTGACCACCATTCGATTGGCCCTGGAAAATCTCCGGCAAAGCGAAGAGCGTTTCCGGGAGGTTTTCGAAAACGATCTGACCGCCAATCTTGTGGCCACTGTCAATGGACAAGTCGTCGATTGCAACACGGCCTATGTGCGCCTGTTCGGATTTTCGTCCGTCGAGCAGGCCCGCAGCATGTGCGCTCTGCACCTTTTCCAATCTCAGGAATCCGCTTCCAAACTGATGGACTTCATTCGAAGGGAAAAAAGACTGGAAAATTACGAGTGGGAGACGAAAAGGCTTGACGGAACGCCGTTGTCCCTTATTGCGAACGTGATAGGAGTTTTTGATGACGAGGGAGAGCTGACCTACCTGCGTGCCTTTCTATTTGACAATACCGAACTTAAAAATTTGCAAAAGCAGTTTCTGCATGCCCAGAAAATGGAAGCTATGGGGCGTCTGGCCGGGGGTGTCGCCCACGATTTCAATAACCTGCTGACGATCATCAGCGGCTACGGCGAGTACCTCCTGCAGGAAACCTCCGACGGGAACATGCAAACTTGCCTGGAGCAGATCTGCAGGGCGGCGGACCAGGCCGCTGCCCTGACGTCCCAATTGCTGACCTTCAGCCGAAGACAGGTGTGCCAGGCCACGGAAATCAATCTCAATACCCTTGCGGCCGATCTGCAAGATATGCTCAAACGGACTCTTCCGGCGGATATTGAGCTGCTTGTCATCAGCGATCCCCGGCTGGGTTTTGTCAGGGCAGACTACGGTCAGATGGAGCAGGTCCTTCTCAATCTGGCCGTAAATGCCAGAGATGCCATGCCGAATGGCGGCCGACTGACTATCGAAACCGTGAATATCGAGTTCGGAGAAAATTCCTCTTCCTGGCCGGCCGGACTGAAGCCCGGAGGTTATGTCATGCTTTCGGTCTCCGATAACGGCATCGGAATGGACAGCGAAACCATGAGCCACATTTTCGAGCCTTTCTTTACCACCAAGGAAAGCGGCAAGGGGACAGGTTTAGGACTTTCGACGGTCTACGGCATCGTCCAGCAGAGCGAAGGGCAGGTATTTGTCTGCAGCACGCCGGGAGTGGGAACGACCTTCAGAATCTACCTGCCCCGGATCGAAGACGTCGACCAGTCCGCGCGGATCGAATCTGCCCCGCCCCAAGCGGCCATGGGCGCGGGCACCGTGCTGCTGGTTGAAGACAACGACGTCGTGCGGGAGTTGACCCATCTGGTTCTTCAGGGAGGCGGGTATTCCGTGCTGCAGGCGCAGAATGCCGAAGAGGCGGTCAATATTTTTGAACAGAGGCCCGATGAGATTGATGTTCTGCTGACCGATATTGTGATGCCGGGTCGAAGCGGCGTTTCGCTGGCGGCCGAGTTGAGACGGCTCAAACCCGATCTCAAGGTACTGCTCGTGTCCGGTTACCCCAAGGATGCTTTTGAGGACCAGTCGATTCTGGACTCGGGGGCCCACTTCCTGCAAAAACCCTTCAGCCCGTTTTCCCTCAGTCAGAAGGTGCGGGAGGTTCTTTCAGGTGTGTAGGTTCCGAGACCGTGGGGTCTTTGCTGACCTCGGGGGCCAACGGTTGTTCTTCGTCTCTTCTGCAGGCCGTGGCGGCAACGGCCAACAGGAGAAGCCCCAGAAGCATATGGATACAGGTTTTTTTCATAATCACTGACCCCTATCCTTTTACTCCGTCCCAACCTGTTTTTAATCAATAACAGATCTCTGCCCATTTTCCACATCAGGATCGGATAAACTCCGGGTAAATTAACTGGGAGGGAAGGTTTGACAATCGGCAGCGCAACCTTTAGAATTTAACTATAACTAAATTTGTTATATATGCAATGTCAAGGGACGGTTGCAATACATGCCCTCTGGGGCAGGAAAGGCAAGAAGATGAAAAAGTATATCGAAATCAGCACGACTACTCTGAAAAGACTCCAGAACTATCAGCAAGTGGTCGAAAATGAAAGGAGGAAGGCTCACAAGCACCAGTGGATGGAAATGACTCTGGTGAGAATGGAGGAGTATCAGCAGGTGCAGAAAAAATCCGATCATGCCAATGCCGTGGTCGGATACGCCAGTTTCATTTTCCGGATTCAGAACGGCCTGACTCCGCCCCGCACTCTCTACGGTGAGCAGATTCTGCGGAATGCCTTGGTGAGCCTGTTGGAAGAGCTTGAAATTCCAATTAAAATGATCGAAGTGCCGGAGACTGAAACCGTTAACTCCCGATGATACTATGCTTCCGATAAGGAGACACCCCATGGTCCGGCAAAAAATGGGCGGCCTGCAGGCTCTGCACATTGAGAGCCTGTAGCCGCCCGAAAGCTTAAAAAAATTTTGTTTGGATCCTTTCCTTCCGGCACATACCCGTCGTGAAAAATCCGTCCTGACGAGGCTTGATCTTCCCCTGTTACGATCCGACAGTGGCGTGGGTTCTGTCTTTGGCATGATCCCGTGCCACGAGCATGTAAATGGCCGGTACCACGAACAGGGTGAACAGGGTGCCGATAAACATCCCGCCGACAAGCACCAGTCCAATGGAGTTCCGCGCTTCTGCCCCGGCCCCACTGACCAGGGTCAGTGGAAAGTGTCCGGCAATGGTGGCGACGCTGGTCATGAGAATCGGCCGCAGACGGGTCAATGAGGCCTCATGCACGGCGGCCAGTTTTCCCAGACCCCGGCGCTGCAACTGGTTGGCAAATTCCACGATCAGGATGCCGTTTTTGGCAACCAGTCCGACCAGGGTGACCAGGCCGACCTGGGAATAGATGTTGAGGGTCGTGGTCCAGCCGCTGGTGAAAAAGGGGACATTGGGATCGGGAATCTTCAGAAAGGTGAAAAGCAGCGCACCGAACATGGCGAGAGGGACCGATCCCGCAAGAATGACGAAGGGATCGCGGAAACTGTTGAACTGAGCGGCCAGCACCAGGAAGATGAGGATGACCGCCAGGGTGAAGGCCTGCAGGAATTTCGTTCCTTCCTGCCGCAACTGGCGGGACTCCCCGGTGTAATCGATGGTATAGCCATTGGGTAGCAATTTGGCTGCTTCCTCCTCCATATAGGTCAGGGTCTCGTCCAGGGGCCGGATGGACACGCCGCTGATTTTCACAGCGTTGAGCTGCTGAAAGCGGTTCAGGGAGCGGGGAACGGTTTTTTGCCTGATGTCGGCAATGGTGGCCAGTTTGATGGGGTCTCCGCCGGGGCCGGCAATGGTGATGCGCTGCAGCTGATCGGGATTGAGACGGCCTGTGCGCTGGATCTGGGGGATGACCTTGTAACTGCGCCCCGCGATATCGAATCTGTTGACAAAATCCCCGCCAACCATGGCACTCAAATCGCCCCCCACCTGCTGCAGATTGAGGCCGAGATCGGCGACCTTGTCGCGATCGATAATGAATTCGGCCTGGGGCTGATCGATCTTGACGTCAATGGTCGGGGGGAAGGCAAACATTCCGCTCGCGGCAGCCTTGTCCTTCAACTGGGTGGCGAATTCCAGAATTCGTTCCGTTTCCGCAGTGGATGCGATGATGAACTCGACCGGAAACTGACCGCCTCCGGGCAGGGGCGCCGGGGTGACCGGGAACATGCGGATGCCGGGGAGGGACTCGAGTCTGGCCTGGACTTCCGGCAGGATTTCGAAGATGGTCCGATCCCGTTTTTCCCAGGGCTCGGCGACCATGCCGCCGAAACCTGAGGAGGCCGAAGTCAGCTGAAAGGTAAATTCCGTCTCGGGCACGTCGAGAAAAATCCGGTTGGCGGCATCCGCAAAGATGATGGTCTGATCGAGAGTCGCATTGGCGGACCCTTCGAGGATGCCGAAGATGACCCCCTGGTCCTCCGTTGGCGCCAGTTCGGCGGGAGACAGGCGGTACATGGGGATCGCCAGAAGGCTGACAACGATCCAGATCCCGTACATGGCCGGGCGCATGCGCAGGGTGGCTCCCAGCCAGCGCGCGTAGGCATCGCGCAGCCGGTGAAAGCCGCGGGAAATCATTCCTGCCAACCCCTTTTCTTCCATGCCGGGTTTGAGCAGTCGCGCCGACATAATGGGCGAGAGGGTCAGGGCAACGATGCCGGAAATCCCGACGGCGCCGGCCAAAGTAAAGGCGAATTCACGGAACAGGGAGCCGGTCAAACCTCCCTGCAGGCCGATCGGGGCATACACCGCCGCCAAAGTGATGGTCATGGCAATAATCGGACCGACCAGTTCCCTGGCTCCCATCAGCGCGGCTTCGAGCGGCTTTTTCCCTTCACTCAGATGGCGTTCGACGTTTTCCACCACGACGATGGCATCATCCACCACCAGCCCCACGGACAGGACAATCGCCAGCAGGGTCAGCAGATTGAGGGTGAAGCCGAAGGCCTGCATCAGAAAGACGGCGCCGATCAGGGACAGGGGAATGGCGATGATCGGCACCAGCGCCGAACGCAGGCTGCCCAGAAAAAGAAAAATGACCACTACCACGATGAGCAAGGTTTCGAGCAGGGTTTTGGTCACTTCGTGAATGGCGTTGTCGATATATTCGGTGGCATCGTAGGCAACCCGTGCCTCCATGCCGCTCGGCAATTCCCGCTGAATCTCCTCCATCTCCTGGCGGACCAGATGAACCAGATCCAGACTGTTGGCATTGGGAAGAGCCCAAATCCCCATGAAAACCGCGGTCTGACCGGAAAAGCGCACCTCGGTGTCATAATCCTCGGCGCCCAGGACCACATCCGCGATATCTTCCAGACGTACAATCGCACCGTTTTCCTGGCGCACGACCAGACGTTTGAATTCCCTGACCGAAGTCAGGTTGGTATTCGCCGTCAGATTGACCTGGATCAGAGCGCCCTTGGTCCGCCCGAGGGTGGACAGGAAGTTGTTGGCGGCCAGAGCCGCCCGCACCTCACGGGGCGTGATGTCATAGGCTGTCATCTTGTCCGGGTGCAGCCAGATGCGCATGGCAAAGGTACGGGCGCCGAGGATATTCGCCCGCTGCATTCCCTGCAAAGCCGCAAGGCGGGGTTGCACCACCCGGACCAGATAGTCGGTGATTTCGTTCTGCTCGAGGATATCCGAGGTGAAACTGAGGTAGGCCGCGGCGAACTGACTCTCCGCCGATTCGATATTGATGACCGGCACTTCCGCCTCGGGCGGCAGGTCGTTGCGCACCTGATCGACTTTGGAACTGATTTCGGCCAGCGCCTTGGTCGGGTCGTAGTTGAGCTCCAGCCGCACATTGATGGTGGAGACCCCGAGTGCACTCTGCGACTCGATGTAATCGATGCCGTCGGCGGCGGCGATGGCCCGCTCCAGCGGGGTAGTGATAAAGCCCCGCACCAGTTCGGCATCGGCTCCGACATAGACGGTGGTGACGGTAATGGTTGCGCTCTCGCTGCGCGGATACTGACGGACATTGATGGAGCGCAGGGCCTGGAGACCGGCAATCAGAATCAGCAGGCTGACCACCATGGCGAGGACGGGACGCTGTATGAAGAGGTCGGTGAATTTCATGGATTCCCTGTATCTAGGATTTTGTTGAAAGGCTTTAAATCGAAATCGGCTTTTGATCTTGACTTCAAAGCCTCGGGTTTTTTACCCCTCACCCCTCACCTGATTACCCTTCCTCCGGCGTCGGATTCAGCTTGAAATCCGGCGACAAGGCATTGTCCACCACGACCGCCTGATTGTTTCGCAGTTTGAAAACCCCGGTCGTCACCACTTTTTCTCCTTCCGCCAGGCCGGCCTGCACACTGATGTAGTCACCGCGCTTTTCTCCCAGGCGCACGAACTGCTGGCGCACCATCAGGCCGTCCCCTCCGGGGGCTTCAGCAGGCTTTTTTTCCACGACGAAAACCGAATCGCTGTAGGGAGCGTAGAGAATCGCGGTTGCCGGTATGACCAGAACCTCCCTGACGGAGGGCAGCACGACGGCCACGCTGGCGAACATGCCGGGCCGCAAGGCGCCGTCAGAGTTATCGAGAGTCGCCTGCACCCTGATATTGCGTGTGGCCGGATCGACTTCGGGGTTGATGGTGGTGATCCTCCCCTCGATGATTCTGTCAGGAAGAGCGTCCGTGGTCAGGCGCACTTTCAGACCGGTGTGAAGTTGGGACAGATGCTGCTGGGGGAGCATGAAATTGACGAAGATGGGATCGAGTGACTGAAGAGAAACAATCGTTTGCCCCGCTTCAAGCATCTCGCCAAGATTGACCAGGCGTATGCCCAGGCGCCCGCCAAAGGGCGCCCGGATATGTTTTTTGGCAATAGTGGCACGGATATTGGCAACTTCTGCGGATGCCTGTTGCCAGGTGGCCAGGGCAGTATCGTACTCGGCCTGCGAAATAATATTGTCCGCCAGCAGGGTTTCCCCCCGTTGCAGGTCCCGTTTGGCTTTGGCCAGGGCGGCCTCGGCACCGGGCAGCAGGGCTTGCTCGGAGGAAGTATCCTGCTTCACCAGCAAGGTGTCTCTGCTCACATTGGCTCCCGGTTCAAAGGCTATTCGATCGACTTTGCCCGGGAGTTCCGCGGCCACCGTCACCCCCTGCACCGCCTCAACAGAGCCGACTGCGGTCAGCAGGGTTTCCCAGTCGGCGCTTTTAACTTCAGCCACGGTGACCGTTTCCGCAGGGGGGACGAAGCCGGCCTGCTGGGCGATCATTTTTCGGATCTGGAGGAACTTGATGCCTGCAAGAATGCCGATCAGCAGCAACAGGCCGAGAACAACGGCAAGGATGCGTTTGGTCATGTTTTTTGTCCTGAAATGATGCGGAAGAAAAGGAATCAAGCCGATGCTGCAGAGGTTGCCTCAGGCCTTGATTAAAGCAGGAATCGTCTAAGATTGCAAACAGCTTCGGGGAGGGGAGCGCTTGGTTCAGACCATCTTTTTCAGCTGTCTGTGTCGGCATCGATGCCGGTATCGGAGAGGGTCTTTTCGACCCCGACTCCGATACCGACCTCAATGGGCTGCATTGAAAGGAAACATTTTCCCGGCGACACCCTTAATATCAGGCGGTGGTTTCGTACCAGCCGGAATGCTGGGGCAGAAAAACGTTGTCGATGATGTGAATAACTCCGTTGGAGCATTCGATATCCGGTTCGACGATGTGGGCGTTGTCGATCATGATCACGTTTTCATCCAGATAGACCGAAAGACTTTTGCCGTACTCGGTCAAAAGGGTGAAGACATTTTTGGCATCCAGTTCATCAGCCGAACGTTTTTCCGCAACCAGGTGGTACTGGAGAATGGAACGGATTTTGTCCTTGTCGGCCAGAATTGCCTCCAGATTCACCTTGTCGAAGGCGGTGTCGCTTGGAGCAAAAAAGGTATAGGGACCCGGTTTCTTCAAGGCGTCCTCGATGCCGGCGGCTTTCACGGCTTTGGACAATGTCTTGAGAGAGCTGTTCGATTCGATGGTTTCCAGTATGTTGGGCATTTCGAACTCCTTTCTTGGCAAAAAGGGGTTGGTTTTCCGGGCCGAATGGACCACCTGACCGATTTCGATGCCGGCAGGCCACCCTGCCGGCCGACAGAATTCAGTCTATCAGTAATTCTCTCCAAGCAGTTCGAAGTGGGCCTGAGGGTGTGCGCAGGCAGGACAGAGATCGACCGCCTTATCGGACTCGTGCAGGTACCCGCAGTTGCGGCAGCGCCAGACAACAGTTTGATCTTTCATGAAAACTTTCCCCGACTCGACGTTGGCCAAAAGGGCCCGATAGCGCTTTTCGTGCTGTTTTTCGGCCACGGCGATAGCCATGAAAATATCCGCGATATCGTTGAAGCCCTCTTCCCGGGCTATTTTGGCAAAGCTCGGATACATCTCGATGTGTTCGTGATTTTCGCCTGCAGCGGCTTCCTGCAGGTTGGCTGAGGTGCTGCCGATGACGCCGGCAGGGAAGGCGGCGACAATTTCCACCTCTCCTCCTTCCAGAAGCTTGAAGAGGCGCTTGGCATGCTCCTTCTCCTGATTGGCGGTCTCTTCAAAAATCTCGGCAATCTGTACGAATCCTTCTTTTTTCGCCTGGCCGGCGAAATAGGTGTAGCGGTTCCGGGCCTGTGATTCTCCGGAGAATGCGGTGAGGATGTTCTTTTCTGTGCGGGTACCTTTCAGCGACATACGATCTCCTTTCTTAGGCCTGCTTTTGGATTAAAACGGGGCCAAGACAGATGGTTTGAGACGGATTACCAGATAATAGATATTACTATTAAGGAATTTCCTGAAATGTCAAGTCCCGACGGAAATTTTTTTAATCCTTTTTGCGACAGGCACTGCAGATGCCGCGAATTTCCACATGCACCGAATTGATCGCGCCCAAACTGGAAATCTCTTCAGGGGCCAACAGTTGATCGAAGGATGTGCTGTAAAAATCGCGCACCAGGCCGCATTCCGTGCAGATGAAGTGGTGGTGCCGATCGATGTTGGCGTCGAAGCGCATACTCTCTCCGGCGGCGCTGACCCGGGAAATAATCCCTTCTTTAACGAAAAGGCGCAGGGTCCGGTAAACCGTGTCCAGAGAAATTGACGGAATCCGTTCGCGGACGCGCTCATATAAGGTTTCCGCGTTCGGATGTTCCTCGGTCGCCAGCAATTCCCGATAGATTTCGGTCCGCTGATGGGTGGCCTTGATGCCCTTTTGATGACAGAACTCCGGAAAAGCTGCCAGGAGACGCTCTATCGTATTGTCGGTGGAGGTTTTCAAGTTCGGCGTCCTCCAAGTAGTTTTGATTACTGATTGCAGTATACCCGACTTTGAGGAGGACGTTGATCATTTAATAAATTTTTTTGCGGTCGCTTTGGCCATCCCGGCCGGGAGAGGTCATGCGTCTTGACAATCAATATTCCCGCGCTATATTGATCTCTCAATAACGGAGGAGGTCCAATAATGGATTTGAACCAATGTGCCTGTTCGGGGAAAACTCTTGCCCGGCTCGTTCGCCCGGCCGTGCTGGCTATCCTTGCCCGGGGGGAAACCCATGGCTACGATCTCGTTCAGCAACTGAGCGGGCTGGACATTTATGGAAAAATGCCGCCGGATACCAGCGGGATCTACAAGGTACTCAAATCCATGGAGGGGGAAGGTCTGGTTTCCTCCAGTTGGGAGTTGAGTGACAACGGGCCGGCCAAACGGCGATATGCTTTGACCGCCGCAGGCGGGGAATGCCTGCGGCGTTGGTGCGAAACCCTGCAAGCCTACCGCAGGCAGATCGACGGTCTCCTGGCCCTGTTGAAACCGGAAACGGTTGAAAAAACCAGAAGCAGGGAGTCCATTGCACCGGCTGAATAAGCGGTTGATGACTTCGGGTTCAACAAGGTTCTTCTGATGTTCCATCCCCGGCAACCATCCCTGGCCGTCCCCCGTTTCAGCGCAAGGTTCGGACGCCCCATCTGGAGCCTCGGCTCGGCGGTATTCGCCATTGTCCTCTGGCAAGGCATCGCTTGGGCGGTGCAGGCGGCCCGCGGCGTACCTTTTCCCACTCCCCTGGACTGTCTTCTGGCTTTGCGTCATCTGCTCGCAGGCGCCATCTTCCTCGAATACAGCATTTATCACCACCTCCAGGTCAGCCTTGCCCGCTGGGCGGCAGGTTTCGGCATCGGCCTGGGGACCGGTCTGGCTTACGCGTTTGTCGCCGGATGGTGCCGCCCGGTGCGTTTGGTGACCATGCCCACTGTGGAGGTTCTGCAGGTGGTGCCGGGGCTGGCCTGGATACCAGTGGCCATTCTGCTGTTCGGGCTCAACCAGACCGCGACCGTGGCCATGATCGCCTTGACAGCCTTTCCGGCTGTGGCCATCGCCGGAGTGATGGGAATGCAGAGCGTGGACAGGCGCTACGTCCGGGCCGGCCGAATGTGCGGAGCCGGCCCGCTTTCGCTGTTTGCCACGGTTTTTCTGCCCGGCGCCCTGCCGCATCTGCTGAGCGGGCTGCGCATTGCCCTGGGAGCCGCCTGGCGGGTTTTGGTGGCGGCGGAGATGGTCGTCGGATCCGGCGACGGGCTCGGCTACGCCATCATCCAGGCCCGCTGGACCATGGACTACGTCTCGGCGTTCGTCTGCATTGCAATTATCGCTCTGCTTGGGCTCGGTCTCGAACGCCTGGTTTTGTCCCCTCTTGAAAGAAACACGATCAGGCGCTGGGGGATCAGCCATGAGCACTGAGATTTCCCTGGCTCTCGATCATGTGGGCAAGGTCTTTCCCGGACAGGGACGCCAGGGCGGAGTTACGGCGCTCTCCGGACTGGAGCTTGAGATCAAGCGGGGTGAATTTGTGGCTGTCGTAGGGCCGAGTGGCTGTGGCAAGTCGACTCTGATCGACCTGCTGGCAGGTTTTACTCGTCCCACATCCGGCTCGATCCTGGCAGCAGGCAGGCCGGTGACCGGACCGGGACCCGACAGGGTGGTGGTTTTTCAGGATCATGCCGTCTTCCCCTGGTACACTGCCATCGGCAACGTCGCCTACGGCCTGCGACGGCAGGGGGTGCCCAGGCAGGAGGCCAGAAAGCGTGCCGGGGAGGCACTGGTTCGGGTCGGCCTCGGGGAATTTCTGCATGCTCATCCTTTTGCATTATCGGGAGGCATGCGGCAGCGGGTGGCGCTGGCACGCGCCCTGGTCCTGAATCCGGAAGTTCTGCTGCTGGACGAGCCCTTCGCAGCCCTGGATGCCGTGACCAGGGCTCGACTGCAGGATGAACTGACGGCTCTTTGGATGGAGTTCGGCTGGACGGTTATTTTCGTCACCCATACCCTGGCCGAGGCCGTTTATCTGGCTGATCGGGTGGTCATGCTGGATCGCCCCCCGGCCGGGCTGCGCGGGATCGAGTCGGTCGACCTTCCCCGCCCGCGCCATCGTCGCGACGCGCGGCTCATCGAGTATGTCGAACGCCTGGATGAACGTCTTGGCGGCCGTCCTGAGGATGCGAACGGCGAGTCCTGTATCTGCGCCCGAATTTAACGACCGGTTTTTATCTCGTACTCGTACGCGTAATCGTAATTCTGGTCGACGAAAGGATCTTTTCGAGTACGAGTACGACAACCTTTCCGCTGGCGCTTTACTGAACCAGGAGATGCCATGTCTTCAAAAATCCGCACCCTCATCCCGATTGCCCTCCTCGTCTTTGCCTTTCCGGCGCTGACCGCCTGCGACCGCTCTTCTGAGGGCAAAAGCGATGCCGTCCTCTGCCGCCTTGCCTACACCTCCAAGGGGTATTACGCTCCTCAGATCCTCGCTTATAATAAGGGGTGGTTGGCCGCGGACGGGGTCATTGTTCAGGAGATTAAACTAGGGATGGGTGCCGGCATCGCCGCCGCCGAGGCCCTGGTGAGCGGCAGCGCCGATGTGGCCGTGATGGGTGACGTTCCGGCCCTGATCGCCCTGGCCAGTGCAAGGGATTGCGTGCTGGTGGCGGCCTACGGAGGCGGTGAAAAGATGCATTCCATCATCGTCGGCGAAAGGTCGGGGATCGAAAAACCGGCCGATCTGGCCGGGAAAAGCCTGGGGGTCCAGTTCGGGTCCAGCACCCACGGCGCGGTCTACCTCTATCTGGAGCATCACGGCATCGATCCGGCCAAAGTTCAGCTGGTCAATCTGCCGCAGAAGGATCTTGTCGAGGCTCTCATCAGCGGTTCCATCGATGCCCTGGCCGCCTCCGAACCGACCCCCATGCTCACGCGGGACAAGGTGCCGGGAGCGCGCGAACTGGCCTGCCTGTCCGGCCTGGGCAACGACTACCCCTCGCTCATCGTCGCCTCCCAGGAATTTGCCGACGCCCATCCCGAAGCCATCCGTGCCATCGTCGCCGGCACACGCCGGGCCGTCGACTGGATCAACGCCGACCCGGACGCTGCTGCTGCCGAAACCGCTTTGGTCACCGGCACCCCGGCCTCGCTGGAAGCGGCCATGTTCCGAAAAATGGAATGGCGGGTACGTCTCGACGAACAGGTGGTCAGGAGCCTGAACATGACCGGCGCTTTTCTCCACCGCCTGGGGAAGCTTAAGGAGGTTCCCGATGTGAAAGGGCTTTCCAGGCCGGAGTTCCTGGAGCCTTGAGCAAGGTGTAAAAATCGTATAGGCGGGTACATGAGTCGAGGGCTCTTCAAATAGCCCTTTCATTGAAACTTTCTCCAGGAAATCAATAAACCTGATAAAGGCCGCCCGATTATTTGGGCGGTTTTTTGCTTATAGGGCAACCTTCCGGCAGGCTTTTTGTATATCCTCTTCCTTTGAAAATATAAAGCTTGATTTTTGACACTATCGGTTTCTTCTCCTTCACATGTCAGATCCGGAGTGTTTTTTCAATGACCGAATCCTCAGATAAAGAGAAAGAGCCCCGCGCGCGAAAGAGCCAGGACATCTGCGGTGAAAAAGGCTGTCTGTTTCAAGTGTCCTTTGAGCAAGCGGAGGTGGGGCTGGCGCATATCGGAAGGGAAGGGCGATGGGTTCGCGTCAATGGAAAGTTGTGTCAAATTCTTGGCTACGAACGGGATGAACTTTTGCGCAAGTCCCTGCAGGACCTCGCTCACCCCGAGGATGGGGACGATGATAGGACCGGTCCGGAAGAACGTCTTCTGCGCAAGGACGGATCGACGATCTGGGTCAGTATCAGGATGGTTCCGGTACAGGTTACGGCCGACATCCCGGAGCTTTTCATCGCCGTAATCGAGGATATCACCGAACGCAAACTGGCCGAACAGCAGATCCAGTGCAATGAATCCCGTCTGCGCAGCATCGTCAGAATTCTTCATTTCCGCAGCGAGACCATTCAGGAGTTCCTCAACCACGCGCTTGATGAAGCCATCAGCCTGACGGAGAGCAGGATCGGCTACATCTATTTTTACGATGAGGAGCGTCAGCAGTTCATTCTCAACGCCTGGTCCCGGGAGGTCATGCACCAATGCACCATCACCGATCCCCAGACCTGCTATGAACTTAAGGATACCGGGATCTGGGGGGAAGCGGTGCGCCAGCGAAAGCCGATCATCCTCAACGATTACCAGGCCCATCACCCGCTCAAGAAAGGGTATCCCGAGGGACATGCCCCGCTGAAGTCCTTCCTGACCCTGCCGGTTTTCAAGGAAGACCGGATCGTGGCCGTTGTCGGAGTGGCCAACAAGGAATCCGCCTATGATCAGACCGATGTGCTGCAGCTCACCCTGCTGATGGATTCCGTCTGGCGGTTCGTCGACATCAAGCGGGGGGAAAAAGCCCTCCGGGAGAGCGAGGAGCGGTTTCGGTCAATTTTTGAAGATGCATCCGCCGGGATGATCGTCATTGACCCCGAGGACAATCTGCTCAATGTCAATCCCTGCTTTTGCAGCTACCTGGATTACGCCGAGGCGGACCTGGTCGGCGGCAATTACCGAAACCTCGTCCATCCCCTTGATCGGCCCCAGATCGATCGGTGCTATGAAGATGTTCGGGAGGGGCATCGCAAGGTCTGCCATTACGAAGCCCGACTGTTGCGGAAAAACGGTGGGGAGCGATGGTTTTTCATTTCTGTCACCTGGCTTGCCGACGAGCAGGATCGGCCCAGGTATGCGGTGGCGCTGCTGCAGGATATCACCGAACTGAAAAGCTCCCAGCACGCCCTGGAAAAAGAACGGGAGTTCCTGCAGACGGTCATTGACGGGGTGGCTGACCCCATACGGGTCATTGATGCCGACCGCCAGGTTCTGCTGATGAACCGGTCAGCCCAAAACCTTCTGTCCGGGAATTCAGGCTCCGGAGCCTTGCCTCTCCAGGGTGAATCCTTCGCCGACGTCGATCCTCCCGAAATACTGGAGACTATCCGCCGGACCGGACAAAACCAGACTTTTGTCCGCAAGGGGATCGACGGCAGCGGCGAGGAGAAGATTTTCGAACTGCAGGCTTCGCCCTTCAGGGATGAAAAAGGTCGAGTGCTTGGCATCATCGAGACCGCCCGGGATATCACCGAACATCTGAATGTGCAGAACCAGCTGCGAGAGAACCAGAAGCATCTGAAATACCTGGCCTATCATGACCCCCTTACCAACCTGCCCAACCGGCTGCAACTGCAGGAGCATCTCAGGAAGGCGCTGTCGGCAGCCCGGCGGGCTGGAAAAAAGGTCGCCTTCCTGCTGTTTGATCTCGACCGCTTTAAAAACATCAACGATTCTCTGGGACATCAGGCCGGGGACCACGTGCTGCGGGAGATCGGCGAACGTCTGCAGCGGTGGATCCGCAACTATGATACCGTGGCCCGCCTGGGCGGCGACGAATTCGGCATCATTCTGAACCAGATCGACGATGAAAACCATGTCGCCGCCATTGTCCAGAAGCTGCTGGGGGTTGTCAGTCAGCCTATTCGCCTGAAAAACGGCGATTTTACCCTGACTGCCAGTTTCGGCATCAGTGTTTTCCCGACCGATACCGAAAACGAGGAGAGCCTGCTGAAGTTTGCGGATGCGGCGATGTACCGGGCCAAGGCCAGGGGAAGGAACAATTTTCAGTTCTATACCTCGGATATGAACGCCCGCACACACGAGTTTCTGATCATGGAGACCGCTCTCAGAAAAGCCGTTGAAAACCAGGAATTTTTCCTTGAATTTCAACCCCTGGTCGATCTTGAGAACCGGACCGTTGTCTGCCTCGAAGCCCTCTTGCGCTGGCATCATCCCGTCCAGGGCCCCTTGTCCCCCGGTGATTTCATCCCCCTGGCGGAAGACACCGGCCTGATCGTACCGATCGGAGACTGGGTCCTGTCCACCGCCTGCAGCCAGGCCGTATTCTGGCAGAGCCAGGGTATGCCCCCGATCCGGATTTCGGTCAATATCTCAGGTCGACAGTTCCGGGAGCCCGATTTCGCCGAAAAGGTGGAGCGTATCCTTCTACAGAGCGGCCTCGATCCCCGTTGGCTGGAGCTGGAGATCACCGAAAGCGTGGCCATGGAAAACGTGGAGAAAACGATCCTGAAACTGAGCGACCTCAAGGCGAAGGGTGTCTCCCTCTCCGTCGACGACTTCGGCACCGGCTATTCTTCCCTGAGCTATCTCAAGCTGTTCCCGATTCACAAACTCAAGATCGATCGGTCTTTCGTCCGGGATATCACCAGCGATCCAAATGATGCGGCCATAGCTTCCGCCGTCATCGCCCTGGCTCATAGCATGGGGCTGCAGGTCGTGGGGGAGGGGATCGAGACGGAGGAACAGTTGGCGTTTCTGAAGGAAAAGGGGTGTGATTTCGGGCAGGGGTATCTTTTCAGCAGACCGCTGGCAGCGGGGAAAATGTCCAAAGAGCATTTTTCTGCTCCGATTGATTAACAGAAAACAATACAAATTCTTGAAACGGGCCAAATTTTTGTCCCTCCAGTCACATTTTGTAAATCCCAGAGTTTTCGAAACGATCTTCTCCTTTAATACTTGAAAATTTTTGGTAACCATTTCCATTTTTTAACTGCCCATGCCATAAGGATTTTCTTTCCAGTTGAACGCATAATGGCCGGTTGTCCGATTTTTTCGGCCAGGTTTGGAGCGACAATTGCTTTAATTCCGAGTGTTTTCTGAATCGCTATGCACCTGCCACCCGTTTGCTTAATGGAGGTCTCGTTGAAACTCTTTGGCAAGATATTCATTCCCGTTTTTATCTCCCTGGTGCTGGCATCCGTCATCATCGCTTTCTCCATCAACAGTAAAACCAGCCGCCTGGTTCAGGAGCGAATCGACAGCGAGATCACCTTGTACAACGACACCCACAACGCTCTCGCCCGGGAGCAATTGTCGAAAATATTTCAAGCGGTCGACATCCGGGCGAAAATGCACCTGGAGCAGGCAGCCCTTTTTTCTTCTCTGGATATTGTCAAACAGGCTTACGACAGGGCCCTGAAAGGGCAAATCGACGAAGAAGCCGACGAACAGGTCCGGGCGGCCCGAAATTTTCTGAAGGACCACTTCTCCCCCATCGAAAAGACCTTTTCCCAGGTCACCGGTGAACCTGAACTGAGGGCCCACTTTCACCTGTCCAACAACCGCTCCTTCGCCCGGGTCTGGCGGGACGGGTGGCAGATCAAGCAGGGCGAGATGAAGCTGGATGTTTCGGATGATCTCAGCGGGTTCCGGGAGATGGTCGTCCAGATCAACTCCCGACATCAGCCTTTGCAGGGGGTGGAACTCGGCATCGGCGGGTTTGTCGTCAGGGGTCTTTCCCCGGTGAACGACAGCTCCGGAAATCCGGCCGGGTCGGTGGAATCCTACTCCTCCTTTGAATCCCTTCTGCAGGAGATCGAACTTGAAGAGGGGAAGCAGATTTCCCTCTTCATGCCGGCGGAAAAACTGGGCGTGGCCAAACAGCTGAACGACCCAAAGAAGTTTCCGGTCGTCGATGGACGCTGGGTCCAGGTCTACGCCTCCGATCCGAAGATTGCCGGCAAGATTTACCAGTCGGAGGATTTCTCCCGAGCCTTCCAGAACCCGATTCATAAGTTCCAGGTGGCGGATCAGATGGTTTTCACCCAGGCGGTGAAGGATTTTTCCGGCAAGGCGATCGGCGTGCTGTTGCTTAGCGAAGACCTCGGCCCTTGGAACAGTGCTTTGGCGGCCAAGCTGAAAGAGGGGAAACGGCACGCCCGCGCCGCCATGACGGGCACCATCCTGCTGCTGACGCTGGTGCTGCTGGTTATCGGGGGCATCACCTACGTGATCGCCAAGGGGATTGGTCGATCGGTGCGGGAAACCGCTGAAATGCTCCACGCCATGGAAGAAGGCAACCTCAATGCCCGGCTGTCGATCAGAGGCAGGGATGAGATCGCCACGCTGAGCGTTGCGCTCAACAAATTTGCCGACAATCTGCGCGACGAGGTTGTGGCTGCCTTTGAAAAACTGGCGGCGGGGGATTTCACCTTTGAGGCCCACGGGGTGATCCGCCAACCGCTCGAGCGGGTGAACCGGTCGCTGAATGACCTGATGCTTCAGATTCAGGCAGCCGGTGAACAGATTTCCAATGGCAGCGGCCAGGTGGCCGATACCGGCCAATCCCTCGCTCAGGGAGCGACGGAACAGGCCAGCAGTCTTGAGGAGATCTCCGCCTCGGTCACCCAGATGGCCGCCCAGACCAAGGCCAATGCGGAGAATGCCGCGCAGGCCAGCCAGCTGTCCGGCCAGGCTCATAAGGCGGGAGAAAAAGGCACTGCCAGCATGCAGGAGATGGTGCAGGCGATGGACAGAATCAACGCCGCCAGCCAGAATATTTCCAAAATCATCAAGGTGATCGACGAAATCGCTTTCCAGACCAACCTGCTGGCGCTCAATGCGGCGGTCGAGGCGGCGCGGGCCGGTCAGCACGGCAAGGGCTTTGCCGTAGTGGCCGAAGAGGTGCGCAGCCTGGCGGCCCGCAGCGCCAAGGCGGCTCACGAGACCTCGGCGCTGATCGAGGATTCGGTCAACCTGACCCGGCAGGGCGGACAGATCGCCGATGAGACTTCCGTCGCCCTGGCCGAGATCGTCCAGGGTATCACCAAGGTCAACGATCTGGTTCTGGAAATTGCCGCCGCCTCCAACGAGCAGGCGCTGGGGATCAGTCAGATTCACCAGGGGCTGGGACAAATCGACCAGGTCACCCAGCAGAATACCGCCAATGCCGAGGAGAGTGCCGCAGCCGCCGAGGTGCTTTCCAGCCAGGCGGAACAGCTACGGCATATGCTGTCGAAATTTCACCTCCAGGGGAATACTCTTATAGGATTGAAGACCACGCCCCGACGGGTCGCGGAATTGGACAATCCGGTACAGGCAGTCCGGCCCAAGCCGATGATTGCCCTGGACAGTTCAGAATTCGGAAAATTCTGATATAGGATCGCAAAGAAGACACCGAGAGCCGCCCGGTTGGTTGAAAGGCTTGTTTTAATCCTTGGCAATGGATAAAATCCAATCCGATATCGTTGAATGTTGTCAGGTGCCAGAGGTTCAGTTCCAGCCAGTCCGGGGCGGCTTTCGGTTGGACGCAGAAATGAACGTTTTCCATTGTGACAGGTGAATGAATTTCAGCAACGGCCTGGCCAGGCAGACACATCCCGAAGAACGGCGGATTCGCCTGATTGAAACGATCTATGCGACGGTTGCGGATCCGGGCGCATGGCAGGCATTTCTGCAGGAAATTATTGGCTGCACCAACTCCCGGTCGGCCCGCATGCTGGTCCTGAACCCCCAGGCGGACCGGGTTCTGTCCAGCATCAAGCAGAATATCGACGATAGCTTTCACCGTCAGTACACAGAACATTACGTCAACGCCTGCCCCTGGCGTCCGGAGTTGGTGCGAAAGGCTCCGGGACGTCTTTATTCGACCTACCTCCACTTCAGTTGCCGCCAGCCCGACTACCTGCGCACCGAATTCTTCAACGACTGGGCCGGTCCCCAGGACATCCATCACGGGGTCTGCGGCACCATATTCAAGAATTCCCACCGCACGGTACAACTGCTGGTTCAGCGGACCGGGGGACAGGGGCACTACACCGAAGAGGATACCGATTTCATTAACGGATTCGTGCCGCACCTCCAGCATGCTTTTCTGCTGGCGGCCCAGGTGGCCGATCAGACCGCGCGGTCCGAGGCTCTCGCAGCCGCGGCCGGGGGGGAAAGCCTCCCGTTCATGCTGCTGGATCATACATTGCGCCCGGTTCACTGTAACCCGGGAGCCGAGGAGCTGCTTGGCAGCGGCTCGGCCCTGAGACTGGTCAACGGCCAGTTGCAGCTCGCCGATGGTCGACGGAACCAGACCCTGCAGCGTCTGCTGCGGGAATGTCTGGCCGCCGCCGATTCCCGGACCTTTGATAGCGCCGGCGGCATCCTGGAGGTGCCGCGGCCCGATCGCGCCGACCTGCAGCTGCTGATCAGGCCGATCCACCCGGACATCCCGATCCTGAGCGTCCGGCCGGAAGGGTATGTGGCAGTTTATGTGTATGACCCCGAGGCAAAAGTTGCGATCGACAGGACTCGGTTGAGTGCCCTCTACGGTCTGTCCGGGGCGGAGACCCGGATAGCCTTGGCGATGCTGGACACTCCGGAACCGGCCGAAGTGGCGAAGCGCTGTTTTATCAGTCTGCACACGGTGCGGTCCCATCTCAAATCGATCTTCGCGAAAACCGGCACCGGGAGCCAGGCCGAACTGATGAGGCTCCTGTTGACCGGTCCGGCACGAAAGCGATAAGGGAGCGGGTTTGGCTCAAGAGAGCCTGATCGGAGTCGCTATCGATATCGGAATCGGGGCTGGGGCGAATTGTTGCGGTATCTGAAGGTTTTCAGATTTTGTGGTGGATAGATTCGAAAGTTGATCCGAAACGAGCTAACTGTATGAATTGTCACGATTCCCGAACAGTCCTCTCCCCTGACGGTATCCCCCTCTTTTGCGATTGCGCCGGTGAAGGCGACCCGATGCTGCTGTTCATCCACGGCTGGACCTGCCGTCGGACCTACTGGCTGCCGCAGTTGCAGCATTTCGCCGCAATCCGCGCGGTGGCGGCGCCGGACTTGCCCGGTCACGGTGAAACCCCCGCCGCCGGTCGGAGCCGTTGGAACGTGGATTCCTTCGCACGGGATATCGTTGCCTGCGCCGACGCCCTGATGGCTAAAAAGCTCGTGCTGATCGGCCATTCGATGGGCGGCGCCGTGGCTCTGGAGGCCGCTCGCCGTCTGCAGGATCGGGTCGCGGGAGTGGTGCTGGTGGACACCTTCGTCATCGACTACGGCGGGTTGGATAAGGACACGATTCAGGCGATCGCCGCGCCCTTCGAAGCCGATTTTCCGGCCGCCATGGCTGCGCTGGTGACACAGACCGCCACTGCCGCCACTCCGCCCGAACTCCTGGCACGGCTGGTCCGGGAGATGTCGGCCGCCGATCCTGTCTGGGCCATCCCGGTCTGGCGCGATCTGCTTGCCTGGAGCCCAGCGGCCGCTTTCAAGGAACTGCGGGTGCCGATCCAAGCCGTCAACGGCGACCTGATTCCCCCTTCCGCCAGGGAGCGCTGTGCGCCCTTTGTCACCGAAACCCTCATCCCCGGCGCCGGGCATTTCCTGCAAATGGAAAATCCGGCCTTTTTCAACCAGGTTCTGGAGTCCGTTTTGAAACGGCTTCGCTAAAGCGTCCGTTCCCGCTTTTTCCGAACAATATCCCTTTAAACTCACCGCGCGGGAGAAGGGAGGCCAAAAACGGCCTCCAGGTGCCGCTGCATACACGTCTGCAGGTTCTGAGTCTTGACCACTTCTGCACAAAAAAGCCTTGATCGAAATTGATTTCCGTGCACAATGAGGCACTAGATTAATGAATTGGGGGCAGAGATCTGCCACTGCCCGATGTTTTATTCATGGAGGGAAGGATTATGGGGAAGAATCGATTTGGGGGTCTGCTCGTCGTTCTGCTGCTCTGTCTGGCGGTGCCCTGTCAGGCGGGAATAACCGGCAATCACTACACCAACGGAGCCGAAGGGATCAAAGGTGCCAGCGTTCCGCCGCCCGGCAATTACTACCGGCTCTACAACGTGTTCTACTCCAGCGATGAGCTGATGGATACCGATGGCGATAAACTTGACGTCGATTTCGATGTCTTTGTCTTTGCCAACGTTCATCGCTTCATTCATGTGTCCGAATGGAAGATTCTCGGAGGCAACTTCTTCGGCAGTCTGCTGGTGCCGGTGGTCTATACCGATCTGGAAATCGGGGCACTCGGTGTCGAGGACGACGACTGGAGCATCGGCGACAGCTTCATCGAGCCGGCGGGACTGGCCTGGCACGGCGAGCGCTGGGACGCCGCCGTCAGCCTTGGCGTCTGGGTTCCGACAGGGCCCAACAACGACAGGCGTCCGGCCTACCCGGGCAAGGACTATTGGACCGGGATGCTGACCTTCGGCGCCACCGTCTACCCCGATGCGGCCAAGACCTGGTCCGTTTCCTGGCTGGGGCGCTACGAGGTCCACAGTGAAAAGCAGGGGGACGATCTGACCGCGGGGGATGATTTCCATTTCGAATGGGGGATCGGCAAGGCCCTTCCGCCCTCCTGGAAACTGGGGCCTTTGCAAGCCTGGGAGGTCGGCGTGGTTGGCTATGCCCAGTGGCAGGTGACGGATGACCGGGGGGATGACGTGACGTGGGATAAGGATGACCATGACCGCGTGTTCGCCGTGGGGCCTGAAGTCCGTTGCATGATTCCCCAGTGGAAGCTGCTGCTCGAACTGCGCTCGCAGCAGGAATTCGGTGCCGTGGACCGCTCCGAGGGTTTGACAACGACTCTGGTCGTCACCAAAATTTTCTGACAAATTTTCCGATAACTGAAAAAAAAGCCCATCCCCGTTTCCTGGGGATGGGCTTTTTCTATCCGCTTTGCTGGCCGTTTGGCGGCGGTTTCGTTTCCACATAGACCTTGATCTGGGCGGGTTGGATTTCGGCGACATAGAGGTCCCGCGGCAACAGGATCGATGAGGGGGTCAGGGAAAAGGTCTGCCGGCCGAAACGCGACAGGGTTACATCGACGGGGATGTTCAGATTTTTCGGGTCGAAAAGGAACAGCTTGCGCCTCGGACCCGCCAGGGTCACCGAAACCTCGGCCGGAGTGACTTCCTTCAGGTTGAAGTCGGCGGGAACGTTTTCGATCTTGATCGGCACCTTGTGCACCAGGGAGTCGATCTCCGAGCCCGGGACCAGGAACAGCCAGAAAACCAGCGCCAGGAATATGGCCAAAGCCCCTTCGAGCGAGGTTTTACCGATTTTGGCCGGCGTCCTCTTTTGGACCCAGGGTTTTCCCTGCTCCTCGTAAAACCCGGCCACCTCCTCGCGCAGATCCTTCAATCGTGCAAGCGGGCGCAGCGTGCCGTTGCGGGCCGCCGATACCCTGCCTGTTTCCTCCGAAACCACCAGGATCAGGGCATCGGTTTTCTCCGCCAGTCCCAGGGCTGCAGCGTGGCGGGTGCCCCGGCCCCTCAGTTGTTCGGTGTCCTGGGACAGAGGCAGATGGACTCCGAAGCGTTCGACCCGGGAGCCCTCTATGATAAGGGCGCCATCATGTCCGGGGGAATTGGGATCGAAAATGCTCAACAGCAGTGGCAGCGTCAGTTGGCCGTTCAGCGAGACCCCTTCCGTGGTAAACCACTCCAGCGGGTCGCTGGCCGGCAGCACGATCAGGGCACCCCGTCGGGCCTTGGACAGCGTGCTGACACCCTCGCAGAGGATCTCCGGTACGGCCCAGGAGAGGGGCGGCGTCCGTTTCCCGACCAGTCTTCCGGACAGCCGCTCCAACAGCAGACGGATTTCGCTTTGAAACACGATGATCAGGATGAGAACAATGATGGCTGCCAGACCCTGCAGGAGCCAGACCGTCAATTTTATCTCGAGTTCCTTCGCGACCAGGAAAAGAGCGCCGAAGGCCAGCAGGGAAATGCCCACGAACCGCATCCGGCTCCGGCGCAGAGCGTCGATACCCAGCCATAAGAGAAGGGAGGCCATCCCGATATCCAACAAATCCTTCCAACCGATTTCCTGCAACAGTCCCAAAAAGTGCCAGAACATCTCTTCTTCCCCCTAGGTAAAATCCGGTCTTCCACCTGTTCTGGCCGACCGATCTTAAGCAGCATAACGTCCCGTCATTTTCCCTGCCGAAAAGGGAAAAAGCCGTAAATAAAAAAAACCGGGTCGCCTGTCAGGCGCCCAGCACCCGCTGCCGCTATGCTGATTCGGGTTCATTATTGTTTTTTTAATATTTTCTTAACTTCGCCCAGATTAGCTCAGGAAAAATGGCAAGTCAACCTAAAGATTCAGTCGCATTTTCATGGAGTTGTAACTCTTTGAAATGAATGACGAGTAGCCCATGCGGCAGGGCATTGACGGGTTCCCGGCAATGGCGAAACAGTCCCGGATTGATATTCTGTACAGATGATTCCCCTTGGCGAACCCCAATCTGCCGAAGGGGGCGGGCGCAAAGCTATCGTATTCAGCAAGTCTGGAGGAGGATTGGCGATGGACTTCAAGTCGATACTTTCCGGCCTCATTTCCGCGATTGCCGTACTCATGGGAGTGTCCGTGGTCGCCTTGTCCGTGGCCCAAAAGTCGGGATCTTCCGGGATAAAATGGAAAGATAAAATCGAGGTCGTTTCCGGAGAGGCTTACCGGGGGCCCTGGAGGATGAACGAATCGGAATTCCGTTACGTGGACGATCCCACTGTCGGCATCAACGGGGATAAAGCTGTCGGAGTTGCCTGGGCCGATCACGACCGGAAGGATATCTTCTTCCAGGTTTTTGAAAAGGACGGCAAAAAACGCTTCCAGGAACCGGTCAACGTCTCCCGAAGCCCGTCCATCTTTTCCTGGCTGCCGAAGCTGGTGATGACCTCAGGTCGTCCCGGCCGGGTGTATGTGCTGTGGCAGGAGATCGTTTTTTCCGGCGGAACCCACGGAGGGGAAATTTTCTTCGCACGGTCTAACGATGGCGGGAAGACTTTTCAGGAGCCGATCAACCTTTCAACCACCAGAGCCGGCGCCGGAAAGGGACGGCTGAACAGGGACTCCTGGCACAACGGCAGCCTGGATATTGCCCTGGGGCCCGAGGGACATCTCTACGCTGCCTGGACGGAATATGAAGGCCCCCTGCGGTTCAGTCGCTCCACGGACGGGGGCGCCAGCTTCTCCGCACCGATACGCATCCGGGGCGGAAACGGTGCAGCACCCGCCCGCGCCCCCGCACTTGCCACCGGAGGCGATGGCGCCGTCTATATCGCCTGGACAGTTGGAGAAGACCCGGCCGCCGACATTCACTTCTCCGAGTCGGACGACCACGGCCAGACCTTCGCCGAGCCGCGCATCCTGGACAGGACCGATGGGCATGCCGACGCTCCCAAACTCGCCGTCGACGACAGAGGGACGGTTCATCTCGTTTACGCCGAGAGTCCTGGTGGCCCTCTAAAGGCGTATCACATTCGCTATACCCGTTTGCCGCAGGGAGAAGGAGACTTCGAGCAACCGCGGCAGATCGCCGTTCCAGAGGGAACTCGCTGGGAAAGCATGAACTTTCCGAGCCTGAGCCTGGACGGAAAAGGGAATCCGTACATAATCTGGGAACTCTTCCCCAAACCGGTGGGATACCCGAAGGGGCTCGGCTTTACCTTTTCCCGGGATGGCGGGCAGACCTTTGCATCACCCAGGGATATTCCGGGAACCGGCGATCCGGCTCTCGGGACCGGCGGAGGCAGGCAGGGGTTGCTGATGAAAAAGCTCGCCGTCAATGATCAGGGAGCGATCGCGGTGGCGCACAGCACCTTCAAGCGGAACCAAAGCAGTCATGTCTGGTTCCTTAGAGGAGAGGCTGCCGGGAGAAATTGAAAGGTCCCGCATTGGCATCCCGCTTTTGCACGGCGCAGGAACTTCGGGGGAGTCGACCGGGTGTTTTCGGAGCCGATGCGATCGCGAAAAAAACCTTGCCATCGTCCCCAGAGGCGTTTTATTTTTTTCATTGATGATTCATAACAATGGGGTGACTCCAGATAAGGGGTGTCCATGTCTTTGCCAGAACCGCCGAAGCCGATCGACTGTCTTTCCAGTACTGATGCCGCGATGCTCCTCGAACTCATCCACGGCTGCCTGGGTTGCACTTCGGAGGAGGAGTTCACTCCGCTTCTCCAGAAGACAAAGGAACTTTTCTCTTTTGATTTCGCGGGCACTCTTTTCGGCCGTATGGACAGCAGCAACGACCTCGTCATTACCCATGGCATCAATGTCAGTTTTCCCGAGGAGTGGCTCAACGAATATCTGGCCCGCAACTACTTCTACCTGGATATCGCCACCAAAGAAACATTCGTTCATTGCAGAGTCAAATGCTGGTCGTATCTGACAAATAACTACAGCGCCAGGGTGCCGAAAGACATCATGTCGCTAAACCTCGACTTTGGCGTGAATGAAGCCTATATGCACGGAGGAAGTTCCTTTTTCGCGCCGAAGAAGAAAAGTATGTTCTGCTTTGCAGGCCAACTGCTGAAGCCGGACAGGCGAACGGATACGATACTTGAGCACTTGATTCCTCACCTGCACCTGGCTCTGATCCGCATCTTCGATAATACCCAGTCGAATCTCGATCAAGCTAAAGCCGTTCTCTCCCCCCGGGAAAGGGAGGTGCTCGACTGGATGAAACATGGGAAAAGCTCCTGGGACATTTCCATTATCCTTGGAATCAGCGAAAGAACCGTCAATTACCACGTCTACAATCTGATGCAGAAACTCGAGGCGGTGAACAGGCCTCAGGCCGTTGCCGCTGCAATCCGACTGGGGTTGATCGATCTTTGCTGAATCTTCAGACGAAACTCTCGCCGAATCGCCTTAAAAGCCTGACCTTCCCCTTTACCCGGACCTTTCCGCGCAGGATGGCCCCCAGCATACTCCACTCCCCGGCGAGCACTTTGAGCCATGCTTCGCTGTCCGCCCTCACCGCTACATCGACAATGCCGACATGCCCTTCGGCAACTTCGAGTGAGCCGTCTCGAATCAACATGGATGCCTTTCGCTCCTCCCTACCGGTGAAGGTGAAATGCACGGTGATGGCAAGCCCCTCTGCCTTGCGCCGCTGGAATTTCAGGCGGGCGCCCTGGAGGAAGCTCGCAATCGACTGCGCACGAAGGCCGTTGTCGATCCGCCGCAATTCCTTGTGCGGAAAGTTTAGCGTCGCATAGGACTCGGCATCCGAGCCGGCAACCACATAAACTCTCTCTTTTTTTTCTCTCAACGGTGTCACGACTTCTCTTGCAAATCGGGCCCGATCGGTGAGAAACGGGACAATGACATCCTCACCGGCGGGGCACACCGCCATGCAGTAGCCTGTGCGGTAGATCGGGCCGGTGGTGAGCCCCTGCCAGACGGCGGAGGTTTCGCTGTCATCCACCCGTCGGCGATAGGCGAAACGATTCGGGCTGTCGGCGAGGCGTTCGACCCAGTCTCCGAAACCGGTCAGGGAATAGCGGTAGCAGTTGGCGTAGCAGGATGAAAAATCGAACTGACCTTCAGCTCCAACCGCCCCGACCGGACAGACTGCGGTGCAGGCATTGCAGTCCAGGCAGGGGGAAAAGGCAAGTTTTTCGCCGTAGGTAATGACGGAGGCGTCTACAAGCACCGTTCCCAGTACCATGAAGGCCCCGAAACGCGGATGCAGAACCAAGCGGTTGCGGCCGATTCGTCCGAGACCTGCGGCCACGGCTACCGGCTTGTGACCGATTACCCAGGGTTGCCTGTCCGGAAAGTTTTCGATCTCCATGGGAAACGTGGCCGGAATGTGCAGGGCGGCGACGCCCGCCGTCGCGAGATTTGCGGCAATCGCCCGCCCGACCTCGTTTATGCGGCCCGTGCCGCGGCTGAATTCGAGCTGCGCCAGGGAACGGGCCGGGCTTCGGATGCTCTCGGGATTGAGGCGGCAGGCATAACTCACCAGAGACCGGGCGTGGGCAAACGCATAGAGAATGATATCGCGCTGCTCCGCCATATCGGGATTGTCGATGGAAACGAAGCCGACGTCGTCGGCTCCCGCTTCACGGCATAGGTTTCGGAGCCATTTATCGTCGAGAACTCTGGTGGCAGGAGATTTGGTGGCGGAGGGGGGTGTCGGATTGCCGCGCACGGCCAAAACGGTTGGATGTTCGTTGATCTTCATGGTCCCAACCTCCTAGAACGAACCCGCAAGACTCGATTAATAAAGGAAAATCGCACGCTATGGTTTCAGGAAATGACCAATTTTTCACCTGTAAAAAATGACAGGTAAAGCCGTCCGGATACCCCGTGAACACCCGCTGGATCGATTGTGCACCATGTCTGTCAGGTTGCATTCGCGTTTTGACGGATTACAGTTGTCAACAAAGGAGGTGTACCCATGAAAGGAAAGTGGTTCACGATGCTTATGCTGTTTCTGGCCCTGGGATGCGCCGGGGCGGGGCGATCCTCGCAGGATGAGGTGCCGCGGATGTCCGGGGAGGAGCTGAAGTCCCGCCTCGGAACTCCCGATCTTGTCATCATCGACGCCAGATCCGGCAATGACTGGGCAAGCAGCGAGATGAAGATCGCGGGCGCGGTCCGGGAGGACCCGAGAAGATTCAACGACTGGAAAAACAGCTATTCGAAGTCAAAGACCCTTGTTCTCTACTGCGATTGACCGAACGAGGGAACCAGCGCCGGTCTGGCGCGGATACTGAAATCACAGGGGTACCGGACTGTCTACGCCCTCGAGGGGGGATGGGAGGCATGGCAGGAAGCCGGATATCCGGTGGAACGGAAGTAAAAGGATAAGTGGAAGCATCAGGGGTTGCGGGTTTGCGCCAGCCATAGCAGCAGGCGCTTGCGATCGGTGACTCCGGCTTTTTCGTGGATTCGTCGCATGTGGGTTTTGACTGTCGATTCGGCAATGCCTAACTGCCCGGCAATTTCCCGATAGCTGCGGCCCCTGATCACCAGACGCAAAATGTCCTGCTCGCGATTCGAGAGCTGACAGGCCAACTCGACGGGGATTTCCTCGCTCTCCTCCCGCTCGTCCATGACCCTGCGCAGTTGCAGGTGATGGCGCAAAAACAGGGCCAGGGCCGCGATATTGAGCGCCATGCTGCCGGCCATGCCCACCGCTTCGGCCCGATCTCCCAGCAGAAGACCGAGAAGCTGACCCGCCGCGATGCCTCCGCACAACGCAGCGAGACCGAAACCGAAAGATTTCACCGGACGTGCACTCTGCAGCAGCAGGGCCAGCAGAAACAGGTCGATGCAACCCGCCGCCGCCATTACGGCAAACATCCCCAGGTTGATGCCGCCAGCCCCACCGATCTGCAGCAATCCGAAAGCCAGCATCCCCAGGCTCAGTCCGGCCAGCAGCAGCAGATCGCGGTCGCGCCGGTAAAGCGGCACTGCCCCCAGAACCGCCAGCATGTAAAAGACCAGTTCCAGCCCCTGCATCAGTCCGGAAGCAGCATAGGCCGGAAACAGGAATCCGTACATCAATCCGCTGACCACCTGAAAGATGAAAATGAAGGGCAGATACTCCCAGGCCAGGGGTTCTTTTTGAACGTCGCTCTCGTGGGCGGACACGATTCCGGGCAAGGTCATCAGGGGCAGCAAGGCAAAGAGAATGGGCCAGGCGGGGAAGTCCCGGGTCTGGTGCAGCAGTGCCAGGAGAAGGTTGGTGGTGACCAGGCACCAGGCAGCGGCGCGCAGGGGCTGTCCGGCTCCCAGCAGGCCTATCGCCGATCTGACTGTTATCGGTGTAGCGGCGATGCCCATGACAGAAAGCAGCAAGGGGGCCATGGTGGGATAAAGGTAGAGGGCATAGGTCGCAACACCGCATGCGGCCGCCCCCCAGGGCGCCAGTTTTTCCAGAAGGACAGGGGAAATAAATCTGCCGGTGAGCAGCAGGCACGCGACCAGAGGCAGGAGAAACCATATGCTCGTGCCGCTGACCCCGCTCACAACCAGCAGCGGTCCCTCCATGGGCACGGCCAGCAGCCACAGGACAAAAAAGAAAAACGGCAAGGCAGGGGGAACAGCACGCATGAAAAACATTATCCGACAGGGTTGAGTGGGCCATTGTATACGGAAACTCTTTGAGACCAAACCAAAAAATCAGAGATGGATGCTCGAACCGGCTTCGATTATTTCGAAATTTTCCTCCGGTTTTACCTCTGGTTTACAAAAAGACGACATGATTTTTCTGAAGAATTCGGGGAGAGTCGAACAGGTTCTGTTGGATGAAAACCTGAATGGGATTGTCTCATGAAGCAGGCGGTTGAGAACAAGTAGATTGAGGAGAAAAAAGATGCACAGGACATGGTGGGCGGTTTTGCTTGTTGCGTTGCTGCCTTTATTCGGATGTGGCGGCAGCGGCTCTTCTGACTCCGTAAATGACACGGATGATTCTGATTCCCCTCCTTTAGTATCGGTTCCCGCAGTCGTCTCGGTGAATTCGGTGGAGACGGATCTGGTGGCGACCGATGGGCAGTGGCTGGCGTGGAAGGCCAAGGACCGCCAGGGCATTTCCCTTTACGACGGCATTCAAGCCAGAAATGTGACCCAATCGTTGCCGCCCGAACACTATCCGCAGGACATGGTGTTCGATGGAAGGTATGTCGCTTTTGTCTCCCAGGGCAAGCACCTCTTTGTGGTGGATAGTGAAAGTGCCGCCGAGCCGGTGCTGGTGGCAAGTTCCGTCAGCAGAATCGAATACTTTGCGATCAGTTCAGGCGAACTGGTCTGGATCGATCGCGCGGACAACCATGTTTATCATCTCACCCTGGGCTCTGCGGACCCTTCTCCTGAGCGGATCACCACCGAGGAAAAATCGCGCATCATGGTGAAGATTGATGCGGGTGTCATCGTCTGGAGTGAAAGCGACCTGGATTGGCGGGTGGCCTATTACGACCTGAGAGCAGCCAGTCCGGCTGTCGTGCAACCGGCCGGCCAGACGCATCTCGCTCATTGGCAGGCCAACATTCATGACCGGTTGATTGTCTGGCAAGGCTCCGATGCGGGAAACGATGTCGAAATCTTTTACTGCGATCTGACCCAGGATGGAACGCCGGCGATGAAACTCACCAGCAATGCGACCGACGACCGCCATCCCCGGGTGCATGACCGGTACATCGCCTGGGACGGATTTTCGGGTGGCCAGGAAACCATCTTTTATGTGGACATGGAGAATCCGGGAAACATTCAGGCATTGCCCACGCCAGCCCAATACGATCGCCTGAGCCATGTCCGGGAGGGTCTTATTGCCTGGACGGCTTCCGTTGACGACAGGGGGCAGGTTTTCTATTACGACCTTGATGCGACGGAACCGGCCATCATTCAGGTGACGGACAGCGCGTACCATAACTATGAACCGCTGATCAGCGGGGGGAAGATATTCTGGCGGACCGAGGAGGCTGCCCGCAGCAGAATCATGACGCATGATCCGGCTACGGCGACAACCGTTCAGCTTGCCGATTTGCCCTACAGCCAGATCACAATGATTTCAGCGGGTAACGGTTACCCGGTCTGGCTTTCCATGGGGGCGCATTATCGAATCTTTGTGCAATCCGCAGGGGAAGAAATCGCGCCTTTTGCCATAACGCCTCTCGGGTTGGATGTTGCCACCCTGGAGATGGATGACGGCGTAGTCGTGTGGCGCGGCTATGATGGGACGAGCAACGAGATCTATTGCTGCGACCTCAATGCAGTTGAGCGTGAAGTCACCAAGTTGACCGATGACAGCCTATGGAAAGAAGTCCCCCAGGTCAGTGATCGGGTTGTTGTCTGGCGCGGGCAGGGGGACGGCGGTGATTACCAGATTTATTATGTCGATTTGAAGAGTGAGAACCCCGCACCTGCTGCGATTGCTGTGGCGGGCCAGGAAAATCTCTCCCCTCGGGTGCACGATGGCCTCATCACCTGGCTTGGCGGCATCTGGCCCAATTACGAGGTGTATTATTACGATCTCAATGCCGCCTCTCCCCAGCCTGTCAACCTGACCAATAACAGCCTCTGGGAATCCGGTCCGATGGTCAACGGAGGCATTATCACCTGGTACCGCCAAAATACCGGAAACATCAACGATGTCTGGTACGTCGATCTCAACGCCGCATCGCCGGGGGAGGTGCAGGTCACAAACAGCAGCGATTCCGATGACCGCGTTGGGGTGGTCAGCGACCGGATCATTGCCTGGACGGGGACTGTGCAGGCCGAAAGCTCCTGGCACCATGACATTTTTTACCTTGATCTCACTGCGTCTGCTCCAGAGGTCGTGAGGGTGACGGAGGATGGAGCCTCCAAAGGCGACCTGACCATGGATGGAGGGCGTTTGGCCTGGCGCGCCGAGGGCGAAATCTATCTTTTCGATGTCCACGCCGATGACCCGCAGGTGATCCGGTTGACGGATAACGATGTGAGTGACTTTTTTCCGAAAACCAGGGGCGACATCATCATCTGGAGAAGCGGCAATGCGACCTGTGTCGCACGCTGGCAGTGACACACTTCAGGAGAAAAATAATTCCGTCTTAACGACAAACATGAGGTCAAAACATGCTTTCTGCAAGGATCAGGATGGTTTTGGTTGGTTTTTTTCTTGTTGCCGGATTCTCTTCCGTCTGTGCCGTAGACGCCATCGCAAGTTTTACCGTGAACAGTGCCGCAGACGCTCCCGATGCCCTTCCGGGTGATGGTCTTTGTGCCGATGTTTCGGGCAACTGCACCCTGCGCGCCGCCGTCATGGAAATGAATCAGGTTGCGGCCGGAGGGATTGAGTTTGATCCGCAGGGCACTGACTTTGTCATCACTCTTCCTGCCGGGCATTACATCCTGGCTCTGGCGGGCAGGGGTGAAGACGCGGCAGCCACAGGGGATCTGGATATCCTTGCCCAGACTGTTATCACCGGCGAGGGCGGCGAAACCATCATCGATGCCGACGGGATCGACCGTGTGTTTCATGTCGCCGCAGGAGCGCACCTTGCCTTGCGCAACCTGGCTGTCCAGGGGGGCAGGGCAGAGGGCGCCGGGCTCGGGGAGCAGGGGGGCGGGGTATTGAACGAAGGGGCCCTCCACCTCGATCGCGTCCTGATTACAGAGAATCTGGCAACCTACGGCGGCGGCATTGCCAATTACGGCAGCCTCGACGGCTCCATGGTCCGGATAACTCATAACCAGGCCCAATCACCGGTCGATCCGGACAATCCCGGTTTCGTCTACGGGTCCGGGGGTGGCATCCATAATGGTGTCAGCAACAGCGCGGTGATCGATATCGATCGATCCGCCATCGAATACAACGCTGCCGTTTCTTCCGGCGGTGGAGTCAATAACGCCGGTAACGGCAGATATTACGCTTATGAAACCATCATCGGCGGGAACTTGACGCTGACCAATGTTTCTGTTTCTCATAACGAGGCGGAAATCGGGGGCGGCCTGATCCTGGATCAGGGAAGCCGGGCCCAGTTGGTCCATTGTACAATCGCTTTCAACGAAGGGAGAGGCCTTGTTGGAAACGGAGCGCCATCGTTTGATATGTTCGGAAATCTTGTCGCCGAGAATAAACAGTATCTCGGCGCTGACACTTACGAAAACTGCTATCAGATCTCGGATTCGAGCCGGGGCAATGCCTCATTGAATCCGGATTATTTTTATTATCCCGATGCTCCCTATGGTCATAATCTCAGCAGCGACGGGTCGTGCTATTTTTCATCGGCGATTGGAGGCATCAATGCTCAGTCGCCAGGGTTGAGTGATTCACCACTGTATGCGGATGACTTCCCGACGGTCGGAACCTACGTTCCGGGCGAGGGGAGTCCGGCCCTCGATGCCATAGCGACGGAGGACGCTGTAGTTTTTGAAGATCTTTTTGGCGCAGTCCGCCCCCAGGGAGCCGGCATCGATATCGGGGCCCAGGAATCGGCGCCGGTGAGTTTTGCCGGGGGTGACGGCAGCGAAGGCGACCCGTTCCAGGTGGCGACCGCGGCCCAATTGGCCCAATTGAAGAGCTATCGAGGCGAGGCCCATGTCGACAAGCATTTCATCCAGGTGGCCGATATCGATCTGGGCGTATCGCCCTGGAATACCGGAGCGGGCTGGGAGCCGATCGGCGGATATCTCGATGCGGTCTCGTTTCGCGGAACCTACGACGGCAACGGCTACACCATCAAAAACCTGACGATCAACACCACCAATAGCGAAACCTATGCGAGTCTGTTTGGGCGGGTCGGCTATCAGGGCACCATCAGCAATCTTCGTCTGGAGAATATTGCCATCACGGCAACCGGCCATGCGGGCGGCATTTCCGGCTATCTTGAAGGGGGCAGCCTGCACAATTGCCAGGTTTCGGGCCAGATCGACCTGGCCAGCGGCATGCAGTGGTACGCAGGCGGGTTTGTCGGGTATCTGTCGGGAAGTATCGAAAATTCCCATGCCTCCGTATCGATCAGTTCCAGTGCGGGAGAAAAGATCGGCGGCATGGTCGGTGCGGCCGCCCATGCCACGATTACGAACTCCTATGCGACCGGAAACGTGTCGGGATTCCGGTCCGTGGGCGGGCTGATCGGCGAAGTATGGAACAACGTCCGGATTGAAAACGTCTATGCGGCCGGAGCGGTGTCCGGCAGCCAGAATACCGGCGGATTGGTCGGCACCCCAGGTTTCGATCAGGCCTTTGTGGTCAACTCCTACTACAACAGCGACATCAGCGGACAGTCCGATACCGGCAAGGGGGAACCGCTGACGACCGCTCAGATGGGAACCGTGGCCGCCTTTGCCGGCTGGGATTTCACCGCGGTCTGGCAGATTGTCGAGGGGGTCACCTTTCCCTATTTGCGTTCTCACGCTTTCTTCTCGACAACTCCGGTTCTGCTGTCCCCTTTCAATGGTGCCGCAGTTGCCGGTTCCAGTCCCTTGCTGAGCTGGCTTCCGGTCAAGGCGCCCGCGCAGGGCGAGATTGCCGGCTACGAAGTGCAGATCTGCACAGATCCCGGGTTTTCATCGGAAAATACCTTGAGCCGGATGGTCTGGCTCGGCGAGCCGCTGGTCGGCAGCCTCGGCATCGCCGGAATTTTGCTCGGCGGCGCTTGCCTGATCAATGGACGTCGTCGCCGGCTGGCGATTCTCGCTGCAGGGCTGGTTTTGACCGGCGCACTGGTGGGCGGCTGCGGTGGCGGCAGCAGCAGTGACAATACGCAAAACGTTGAGGATCCCGAAGAAATTGCCGCTTTGACGCTTGAGGTGCAGGACACTTTGGAGGAAGGGACGACCTACTACTGGCGGGTCCGCGCTGTGGATTCACTGAATGAAGCATCCGATTGGAGCCCGACCTGGAGCTTCAGCACTCCCGGGCAGCGCTGAAATGGGTGGATTGTAGCCAAAACCTCGCAACTGCACCGGTGTCCCCGGGCACCGGTGCAGAAGTGCGGCATTCCCAGATTGTATCTATTTTCCCGCCTTGATTGTGTTATAGCTGGTGATCAGATTGCGATAATCGGGAATATGGTTGGAAAACAGGCGCCCCAGCCCCTCGACGTCGTTGCGCCAGTCGCGATGCAGTTCGCACGCCACTCCGAACCAGCTCATCAGCTGGGCGCCCGCCGCCGACATCCGCTCCCAGGCGGAGTGTCGGGTCACCTCGTTGAAGGTCCCCGAGGCATCGGTCACCACGAAAACCTCGTACCCCTCCTCCAGGGCTGAAAGCGCCGGGAAAGCGACGCACACCTCGGTTACGATCCCGGCGATGATCAGCTGCTTTTTTCCCGTCTCTTTTACCGCAGCAACAAAGTCTTCATTGTCCCAGGCGTTGATCTGCCCCGGCCGGGCGATAGTGGGAGCATCCGGAAAGATTTCCTTGAGTTCCGGCATCAACGGCCCGTTGGGCCCGTCCTCGAAGCTGGTCGTGAGAATGGTCGGCAGGCCGAAGTATCTGGCGAGATCGGCAAGAGCCAGGACGCTGTTGACGAACGCCGCCGGCTCGATATCGCGCACCAGCGACAGCAGCCCGGTTTGATGATCCACGAGCAGTACCGCCGCATCTGTCTTGTCCAGGCGAACGTAGGGCTTGGTCATAATTTATCCTCCAATCGGTTGTTGTTCCTTGTTTTTCCCAGCCCTGTCACCACCAATCGTATCGCAGATGGCTTTTACTGCAATGGCACGTCACGTTAGGGCGCCTTCTGCTGAGGGTTTCGCCCGTCACTTTGAGGCAGTAAGTCTCCTTTTTCATTGTAATACCTTGAGTTTGGAAAAATTAAAACTATGATTAAAAAATCTGTTGTTCGCCTCGCGCAGCTTTCTAAAAAGGGTGTCGCCATGTTCGAATCCGCCGAGCTCGGCCATCGCATCAGCAAACAGGATTACAAGCAGGAGGTTCCCCAATTGCGGGAGAAGCTGCTCGATGTGCAGTATGACCTGCTGGAGAAAAAGAACTTCTCCGTCCTGCTGCTGGTGGGCGGAGTGGACTGCGCGGGCAAGGGAGAAACGGTCAACGTTTTGAACGAATGGCTTGATACGCGCCACCTCGAAACCCACGCTCTGCGCGAATTAACGGACGAAGAGCGGGAACGGCCCCCCATGTTCCGTTTCTGGCGGGTTCTGCCGAGCAAAGGGAAAATCAGCATTTTTATCGGCACCTGGTACTCGGTTCCCCTGCTGCGAAATGTCTATGGCGAAATCGGCAACGCCGAGCTCGATCAGTACCTCGACCGAAATTTGCGTTTCGAGCAGATGCTGTGCCGGGAAGGCTGTCTGATTCTCAAGTTCTGGCTGCACCTGTCGAAAAAAGCCCAGAAAGAACGTCTCAAGGAGCTGGAATCGGACCCCCGAACCCGATGGCGGGTGACCAAAACCGATTGGCAGCATTATAAACTGTACGACCGGTTCCGCCAGGTCTCCGAACGCATGCTGCGCAGCACCAGCACCCCTGAGGCTCCCTGGACGGTGGTCGAGGGAGCCGATCCGCGTTACCGCTATCTCACCATCGGCAAAATGATTCACGAAGCATTGTCACGCCGCCTCGAAAACGACCTTATCCTGCCGGCTTCGAACAGCCTTCCGCTCATGACCACCGCCATAGACGACTTGCGCATTCTGCAGATTCTCGATCCGAATCTTGCCCTGCCCAAAAAAGAGTACCGGGATCAACTGGCCGAATGGCAGGGGCGTCTGAACCGGCTTTCCCGGGCGGACGGCTTTCGGAATCTGTCGGTTGTGGTGGTCTTCGAAGGGTATGACGCCGCCGGCAAGGGGGGCAGCATCCGGCGCATTATCCAGGCTCTCGATGCCCGGTTCTATCGGGTCGTCCCCGTCGCCGCACCCACCGATGAGGAGCGGGCGCGGCCTTATCTCTGGCGGTTCTGGCGTCATCTGCCGCGACGGGGCCGGTTCGCCATTTTCGACCGGTCCTGGTATGGCCGGGTTCTGGTGGAAAGGGTGGAAAATTTCTGCTCCCAGGCCGACTGGATGAGGGCCTACGGCGAGATCAACGATTTCGAGGAGCAGTTGATCCGCCATCAGACGGTGGTTGTCAAGTTCTGGCTCTCGATCAGCAAGGACGAACAGTTGCGGCGTTTTGAGGAAAGGGAAAAGGTCGGCTTCAAACGTTTCAAGATCACTGGGGAAGATTGGCGCAACCGGGAAAACTGGGATGCCTATGAAGCGGCTGCTTGCGACATGATCGAACGGACCAGCACCGAAATCGCTCCCTGGACCCTGGTTGAAGCCAACGACAAGTCTTATGCCCGGATCAAGGTCTTAAAAACTCTGGTCTGTCGAATTGAGGATGCCTTGAATGGAAAGCATGCCCATCAGGGCCGTTAACACCATGACGTAAATTCGAAAGGAGGGTTCCGATGGAAAACCGCAAAAGTCCCGCTCGCAAGGTCATACTTTCCGCTGAGGAAAAAATTCGATGCCTGGCGCTGGTCGATCTTCGCGCCGGGCTCGACAGCCAACGAGCTGCCGCGCTGATTGCTCTGGACCAGGGGGTGACCCAGGGCGTGGCAGCTGGTCAGAGCGGGCTGACCCTTGGCCAGGTGCGGTATCTGCTGCAGATCTTTTTGCGCGATCGCATGGAGGTTTTCAATCCAGCCTCCGCCGTGCAGTCTGCCGAACAGCAGGACACCGAACCGACCCTGATCTCTTCGGCAAAGCCGTCGGAATTGGTCGCCGAAGAGGAAAAACCTGCCAAGCCTGCCGATATAAAAGAAAAAAGACCTGGGAAGGAGGGTGGCAAAAAAAGCCAAAAGGATGCAGGCACGGTTAAGAAGGACAAGGAGAAAAAAGGCAAGGAGAAGAAGGGCAAGGACCAGAAGGACAAGGGAAAAAAGGGCAAGGGAAAAAAGAAAAACAAAGGTAAGGGCAAGAAGGGCAAATAGGTGCGATGCGCTTTTGACGACGCCGGCAGTTCTGATCTTTAAAACATTTAACTTGCCGGCGTTCCTACGGACTAGGTTGTGACCGATTGACACCTGCAGACTCCGGGATAGACTTCGAACATAGATTCCGAAACCGGTTCCAGCACGCCGATGGGGGGCGGCCTGACCCGTAAGACTCCAAAAGGAGCTCTCTATGTGCCAGATCGTTGTCGACCGGATCGAGGGGGCGGACTTCGAACCTTCCCTGAACCTCTTCACGGCGGTCAACGTCATCGGCACCGTGCAGGGCTGCCCCGCCACCTTGTCCTCCGTCAGCGGCGATTATGCCGAAGTCAAGGTCACCCTCTTTCCCGAATCCGGGCCTCCCCGCATTGAAACAGCCCAGGTCCTTACCAACAACAACCTCATCGATACCTTCTCCTGGAGCGCCTTTTTCAAGGATGTCCCCTGCGGGGGAAAAGCCCGGGTGGTGGCGGAATGCGTCGGTGTACCCGAATGCAATGTCGAGGTCGAACTGACGATGCTCTGCGAACCCACCGCCTGCCCGGCTGTCACCTTTTCCGAGCCGGAGGACGCAGGATGCGACGATCAGGAGCGGCGGCTGGTCACCCTCACCGCCACGGTCCAGGGGCCTCCCCTGAATCAGTTCGTCCAGTGGCGCTTTGGCGATGACCGTCAGGCCCAGAGCGCCTTCGAGGACAGCAATCAGACGACGGTCACCCTCGCCTATGAGGAGGACGATCTGGCGCATCTCCAGGTCGTCTTCGCCCTCAATCCCGATTGCGAATACGCCCTGGAGATCCCCGGCCTCCTTCTCCAGCCCTGTGCCGCCGCCTGTCCGGAGGTGAGCTTCGGGACGGTCCGGGACGGCGGCTGCGACGAGGAGGGGAACCGCATTCTGTCCGTCACCGCCCAGATCTCGGGAGAGCCCCTGACCGGCTACTATCCCTGGCATTACGGCAACGGCCGCACGATCAACGACTATCTGAATGAGGAGAACGAGAGCTCCGTCGATCTCCTCTACGCTCCGGGAGACCTGGAGCATCCCGAGATTACTTTTGAAATCAGCCCCGACTGCCTCTACCACCTGCGGGTTCCCGAGCGGCTGCTGCAGCCGTGTCCCGCCGTCTGTCCGGAGGTGCGCTTCGGCTCTCCCCGCGACGGCGGCTGCAACGGGGAGGGGAACCGGGTCGTGGAAATCTCCGCCCAGTTCTCGGGGGATCCGGTGAGCGGTTACATCCCCTGGCGATACGGCGACGGACGCGCCGTCACCGACTACCTGGAGGAGGAAAACGAGAGCAGCGTCGAACTGGTCTTTACACCGACCGACCTGGAGCATCCGGAGGTGGAACTGGAGCTCTCCCCCGACTGCCGCTACGGCCACACCCTCGACGCCGCGCTGCTGCAGCCCTGTCCGCCGGCGGAGGAGGAGCCCCCCCGGGAGGGGAACGGGGAGACGCCGCAACCTCCACCGCCCGACGGGAATGCCGTTTTCGATCCCTGCCTGCTGTGGCTCATCGCCAACCTGGTTCTGCTGATCGTCACCGGAATTCTCATCGTGGTTGCCGGCTGCGCCCCCAACCCCTACACCATCGTCGCCGCTATTGCCCTGGCCGTGGTCACCGCCACCTCCTGGATTCTCTTCTTCATCCTGTGCATCGCCGCCACCATGAACTGCACCCTGGGGAGGTGGGCCTCTTTCCTGCTCGACCTGCTGGCGAGCGTCATGGCGGTCATTGCCCTCGTCTGGGGGATCGTCACGGTCATCTTCGAGGTGACGGTGGGGTGCTTCGTCGGCGCCTTTATCACCTTTGGCTACTACACCCTGATGGCCCTGTGGTTCAAGATCGCCATCACCATCCTGGGGTGTTACCGCAATGCCTCCTATTGGCCTTGGGAGGACGGAAGATGAGCCGAGTCGCCGATCTGAACCGCCCCATCCCCGCTTTCCGGTTGCGCTTGATCTGGGAGGAAGGGACCTGGTCCCTGCGCCGCCTGCTGGCCATCGGCCCCCTGCGCCTTCCCCCTTCCGATCTCCTGCCGAAAATTCCGGAAGGGGCAGGGCGCTGCGGTTTCTGGATCGAGCTTCTCGATGTCGAGGGGCGCGTCCTGTTTCGCCGGACCATGGTCGATCCGACGGAGCAGTCGGTGGAAGTATTCGACGGGGGCAAACCCCGCCGCCTCCCAACCCGGCGTCCCCGGGCTTTTCTCGACCTGCCGGTCCCCGCCCTTTCTGGTATCGCGTCCCTGCGCATCTGGGGACAGCAGGTGTCCCTCCGCGAGCGCCGCTCCCGCTCGGAGGTGCTGGCGCATATTCCCTGGAGCCCCCTTCCGGAGAAGAGCCATGGGCGCAGCTGACGGCACAATCCTGGGAGCGACGAAGATCCTAGACCACGGCCCCGACGGGGAGCGCTTCACGATCCCCCTGGTCGCCGAAGGGTTCACCCAGGCCCAGCAGGATCTCTTCAACACCCGCTGCGACGAACTGAAGGAACATCTCCTTCAGCACCCGGACCTCTCCCCCGTCATGGGAGCCGTCAATCTCTACCGGGTCAACATCGCCTCCAGCCAGTCGGGGGCGGATGATCCCTCCGCATGCCCGGAAGGCACGGGCGCCGTCCGCAGCACCTATTTCGACGCTACCTATTGCGGGGATGGCGAGATCCGAAGGACTCTGATCGTCGATGACGAACTTGTCACCGATGTGCTCAACGAAATGGTCCCCCTCTGGCTCTACGCTCTGGTAATCGTCAACGACAACAAGGGCGGGGGGACAGGGGGGGAGCAGGTAGGGGTGGTGGACCTCTCGGGCGACTGGAGGAACGTGGCGGTGCACGAGCTGGGGCATACCGCTTTCGGTTTGGGGGACGAGTACGGCTATCTCAGGGCGGCCGATGCCGACGAGCCCGCCCAGAACCAGCATTCCGGGGACGAACCTTCCGAGCCCAATCTCACCGCCGTCACCGATCGCTCCCTCCTCAAGTGGAGGCATCTGGTTCCGGCGCACATTCCTGTCCCCACCCAGCAGAACCCTGACTGCACGACAGTCGGTCCTGATTCCAATCCCCTGACCGGCGACGATGCCGAGGCGACGGGGCTCTTCGAGGGGGCCGGGCAATTTCACTGCGGCCTGTACCGCCCCGCCTACGAATGCATCATGCGGGAAGGGAAGAGGTTCTGCGCGGTTTGCCGGGAGGTTATTTACACCCGCCTCCGCTCCTACCTTCCGCCCGCCCCGATTCTGAAGGCCAGCCCCCCGCTGCTCGACTTGGGAACCGTTTCCCTGGGATGGGAGGCGGTGGGCACGGTTGAGCTGCTCAATCCCGGGCAGGAGCCGGTGACCGGGGTTGAGCTCGAACTGGACAATCCGAATTTTCTGCTCGGTTCCCATCCCGAGACGGTCGAGCCAGGAGAGAGCGTACCGGTGGAGATCATCCTCATCCCCCAGTTTCTGTCGGGAGAGGTGAACGCCACTCTCCAAATCTTCTCCAGCGCTCCGGAGGTCTCCGTCGCAGTCCGGGCCGCCGTCTGCATCGGCCGGGCCGCGCTCCAGCTCGAGGTCGACGGCGAACCCTACGCCCCCCTGGATCTCGGATTGGTGGTCCAGGGGCTGACCATGTATCGCTCCTTTACGGTGATGAATCTTTTCGGCAACGACAACTTCGATTGCGGAGCCGAAGTCGAAGTCATCCTGCCGCCTCTCCCTGCTCCCTTCTTCTATGCCCAACTTCCCCCCGGCGGAGCGATGCGACCGGACGGCTCCTATGTTTTCGTCATCCCTCCTCCCGGCATCGAGGGAGTCGTAGAGGTGCAGGTGCTGGTCGGCTTCACTGCCTTGGAAACCGGAGAGGGGTTGGTCACTACCGATGTGGAGGTGAGGACCGATGCCGAAAATTACGATATCCTCCCTCTGACGTTGAAAGCCACGGTGATCCCGCCCCCGCCTATCGATGCTGTTCTCGTACTCGACCGTTCCGGGAGCATGGGAGACCCGGTGGGGATCGGCGATCGCACCCGCAGACAGGTGGCGGTAGAGGCCGCCGGACTCTTCGTGGGGATGCTGCGGGAGAACCAGCGGGTGGGGATCGTGCGCTTCAACCAGCAGTCGGAGAATCCCGGGGACGTCCTCCTCGACTTGGCGGATGTCGGAGGAGACAGCCAGGCGCAGGCCTGGCAGGTGCTGGAGTCCGACGCTCTCGATCCCCAGGGGGACACTGCCATCGGCGAGGGGATGATCACCGGTAGCGATGTGCTCGCCGGCGCTGCCGTCGAAAAGCGGGCCTTGGTGGTCCTTACCGACGGGCGACAGAACACGGGGATCGGCATCGAGGAGGCGCGACAGACGATCGCCGGGCGGGTCCCTCCCCAGCGGGTCTACGCCGTGGGGATCGGCCTCGACCAGTACCAGCGGGAGGTGGGGGAGATCGCCACCGCAAATGGCGGGGCGGCTTTCGTCACCGGCGAGCTCACCGGCAGCCGGGAATTCCTGCTGCACAAGCTCTACGCCCAGATCCTGGCCGATCTCGGCGGTGGCTCCCTCATCCGCGATCCGCAACTGGTGCTGCGTCCCGGAGCCCGCCACCGGACGGACATCGAGGTCTGCGGGGCCGACCGGGAGGTGCAGTTCATCGTCGTCTGTCGCCCTACCGCCGTCCATCCCAAGTACATGCGGGTGTGGCTGGAGACCCCCGGCGGTCGCATGATCGATCCTTCCCTGGCCCAGGCCAACCCGGGGTTCGCCTTCCGGCAGCACGGGTCCCATCTCATTTTCAGGGCGAGCCGGATCGATCCGGAGGACTGGGCGGGCGTCTGGACGATCTGGGTGGCCAATGCCGCTGCCCCCGGATCCCGGGCCGATCTCTTCTACAGCGTCATCGCCGCCGCCCGGGTCACGGGACTTCTCCTCCCCGGCCGGCTGATCCAGAACGACTACAAGCCTGGATCCCCCATGACCGCCCTTTTCGAACCCCGGCTCCACGGCCTCCCCGTCTCCGCCCTTCCGGGCGCACGATTGCGCCTGGAGCGCCCCGACGGGGAGGTGAGCACCCTACCTTTGACGGAGACTGCCCCGGGGAGCTACCGGGCCGAGATCGAGGATACCTTCCTGGTGGGTGCCTACGACATTTCGGCCCTATTCGGCTTCCGGGTGGAGAAGGGTTGCCGGTCCACCCGCTTCCGGCAACTGACGGGGGTGATTCTACCCGGAGGGGAGCGGGATGAATTCTGCAGGGCGGCTCTGAAGTCCTGCCTGGAGAGGTTAGGGAATCTCGATCGAGGCGCCTGATCAGACAACGGTTTCGCTCAAAAAGGCCAGGGATTGTCGGGGGAGTATTCGAGAAAGCTGCAGCACAGGCCCATAGCCTTGTCGGTCTGGATGACCCGGGCGGTCTTGAATACGATCAACCGTTCGGCGCCAGGGAAGTCGGCGGCTCGTTGCTCGTCCCACACGATCTCAGCGGTTCCCGACAGTTGGAGCGTTCCGCCATTTTCGAAGTCCGGGAACAGCAATCCCGCTTTGGGATTTTCGCAGATGTTTCCCAGCGTGTTGAACATGCTGTTGCCGTTGTACTCGGGCCAGATCAGGCTCTGTTCATCCATGACCTGAACGAATCCCGGGAAACCGCCGCGGTGGGAAACGTCTGCCCCGCCGACGGGGTGGGTGCTGGCGATAAAAAAGGTATCGGCCTGCCGGATGCGCTGTTGCTGTCCTGGATTGAGATTATTTCCTGATGTCCCTGGCTTCGGGGTGGCTGCCGACATCTTTTTCCACTCGCACTTGCGCGCTTGAATGTAGCGGGGACAGTTGGCATAGACCTGCCGGGCATGCACGAGGAAACCGTCCCGCTCCATTTCTCCCCTTCCGTTCAGCCGGAGGCGGCGCCGGGTCGCAAAATCGATCAGGAGCAGGCCGAGCTCGCTGCCATCCTGCAGTTCACGCTCCAGGGGATCTCCTTCATGAGGAAGGGCCTTGATGCGCAGCGTCTGTTCATCGACAACCTGCATGAAGTCAGGTTCTCCTGTCAGTAAGGAGGCCCAAGTTTCCCCCGCGTCGTCGCTGAAGCCGAGAATGACCAGGGGCTGACTCTGGATGAAATCGACGAACATGTGAGCAATCAGGGGGTAAATCGTACGACCGACATGGTCGGCGGCCTCGCGCGCGCCAACTTTTTCCTGAATCTTGAGTTCGCCCGGATGGTAGACTGTCTTCATGATTTCTCTTTTCCGCTACCCTGTGAAAACGGCAGTTTGCAGATAAGATTACCGCAAAGGGAGCTCATTTTCCAAACTGCCGCCATCAGGATGTGACATGAAACAGCTCTTCCCGATCATTCTGACACTGCTCCTGCTGCCGGCACTCTTCGCGGATGCCGCTGAAACGGAGCTGGTCATCGATGATTTCGAGACCGGTCTGCGACCGGGCTGGGCAGAAAAGGTTCTGGCGGGGAGGACCGACTACAGGGTGGTTCGGAATGAAACGGGACAGGTCCTGAAAGCCGAGTCCCGAGGCGCCGCCTCGGCTCTCATTTTCGAACGGAAAATCGATCTGGCGGAATACCCCAACCTTTGCTGGCGTTGGAAGGTGGACAATATCGTGGCGAAGGGAGACGCCAGAAAAAAGGAAGGGGATGATTATGCCGCCAGGCTCTATGTTATCTTTCCCCACTGGTTCTTTCCGAAAACCCGAACAATCAATTACATCTGGGGCAACAAGCTGCCGCCCGGGGCGGTTGTGCCAAACCCCTTTACCTCCAATGCCATGATGGTTGCGGTCGAGAGCGGAAAGGAAAATATCGGCCAATGGAGGTCCGAATGCAGGAATGTCTCTGCCGACTATCGAGCGGCCTTCGGCGATGATGCGCCACCGGCCGGCGCCGTTGCCATTATGACCGATACGGACAACACCGGGGGGGCGGCCGCTGCTTGGTACGACGATATCCGGTTCCGGAAAGTACAGGATCGGTAGGGGCGTCTCGGTCATCCGGCTTTTCATGGGCGGTAAGGTTTAACCATCAGGAATCTATTCGGAAGGAGGCATTGTTATGGCCGAGATCATTCACACGTCGAAAATCACCATCACCAGAGACCGGGGACCGATCAGGAAAGCCTGGATAGAGGGTTTTGCCGAGCCCGTTTTTTACGGAGTTCACGGGGGGATCCGGGATTTCTACAAGGTTGATGAGGTGGAAGAGCATCCCGCCACCCTGGACCATATCATCGGCGGGGTATCGGCTTGAATGATGGGGACTTTCGCCAGCGTGCTGGCGACTCAGAAGATCAAAACGTCTGCCGATCGATTCCATGCCGACGTCGAAGGTGATATCGAGAACCTGGAGGGCGTACTCCGGATTACGGAGATTCGTGTCCACTATGTGCTGGAAGTGGCGCGGGAGGAACAAACCAGCGCCCTTTGGGCTCTGGAGAATTACATAGACAAATGCCCGGGAGCGATGAGCGTCAGGGGCTGTATCCGGCTGGAGCATTCCCTGGAGCTGGTGACCATGGATTAGGAAATTTCGAGCTCCGCCGCCGAAGCTGCAAAACCTTTGGTCCGAGTGTCCGGTGCAGGCAAAAGGTCCGGCAGGCAAGGCATTCGGAGGGGAAATCTTGACGGGCAAGATGGCAACTGTCATAGTCTTTCAGTCGGACGATCCGGGGCTTATGCCTGGCCATTCAATTTTTTCTTTCAATAGAATTCAAATTTATCGGACAGAATGAAAACGGTTGCCGCTGAACTGGCCTTCTTTCTTCGCGGACGCGCCAGGCAAAACATCAAATATTTGGTCATCTACTGCGCGTTTCTCTTTTCATTGGTTCTCATCTACGCGGTCCTGTTCCGGTTCCTCATGTTCCATCTGGAGGGCCGCGATTTTTCCCTTATCGCCGGCATCTATTGGACCATCACGGTGATGACCACCCTCGGGTTCGGCGACATTACCTTTCACAGCGATCTGGGATACATTTTTGCTGCCGTTGTCACCATATCGGGGGTGGTTTTCCTGCTGATCATTCTCCCTTTCGGCCTTGTCAGCCTGTTCCTCGCTCCCTGGATCGAAAACCGTCTTCGCTACCGGCGAATCCGCGAGCTGCCCGCGAAAATATCCGGTCATGTTTTAATCTTCGGCGTCGATGCCGTCACCCGGGCCTTGATTTCCAAACTGCAGGTCCGTCATATTCCCGTGGCCGTCGTGACCTGCGATGAGGGGGAGGCTTTGCGGCTGGAAGAGGAGGAGGGGGTCGAGGTCATCTGCGGGCCACCCATAGATCCCCGTGTTCTGGATGCGGTGAAAATCACGGAAGCCCGTCTGATCGTCGCCAACCTGAGCGATCCTGAAAATGCCAACCTCTGTCTCGCGGCCCGTGCGCGTTGCGACATTCCGGTCGTGGCCATGTTGTCGGAAGCCCGGAATGCTGAGCTGCTTCGCCTGGCGGGAGCCCGGAACACGATCCCCCTGCACAAGATCCTGGGGCGCTATCTGGCGACACGCGCCACCACGCGCGGTGCCATCGCCCATATTCTCGACAGCTTCGGAAGCTTGAAAATCGCAGAAATTCCTGTACATGGCACACCCTTTTCCGGTCAGACGCTGGCCGAAGCGCAGGTTCGGAGGCGCACGGGACTCGCCGTTATCGGTTTATGGGAACGCGGCAAGCTGACCATCCCCACCGCCGATACCCTGCTGGAAGACAGAGCCCTGATGGTGCTGGCGGGAACGCGGGAACAACTGGATTCTCTGGAAAAACTGGTCGGGGAGGAGGCCGGCGACGATCTGGTCCTGATCCTTGGCCATGGGCGCATCGGCTGCGCCGCCGCGACCTTTCTCGATCGCAGCCCGGTCCCCTATATTCTCGTCGATCGGGAAAAGAACCCGGCATGCGAAGAGCATGTGACGGTTTATGGCGACGCCACCGTTGTTCATATTCTCAAACAGGCCTCCATCGAGAAAGCCCGCGGACTGGTTGTCACCACCAATGACGACAGCACCAACATCTTCCTCACCCTGGCCAGCCGTCACGCTCACCCTCACATCCGCATCGTGGCCCGGGCCAACCGAGACGAAAACGTTTCCCAGCTCTACGCTGCCGGCGCAGATTTTGTCGTCTCCAAAGCATCGGTAGGCGCCAGTATTCTGCTCAACATCGTCGAATCCAAAGCCTCCATTTTTCTCACCGAGGGCATTACCGTTTTTCGCCGCTCAGTGCCTCAGTCCCTTGCCGAAAAGACCATCGCCGACTGTCAGATCCGGCCCAGAACAGGCTGCTCCATCGTGGCCCTGGAACCGCCCGGCGGGGGCGAGACCATCGTGGTGCCTCCCCCCGAAACGGTTTTGCAAAAGGGGACGAACCTGATTCTGATCGGCAGCCCGGACCAGGAGAAACAATTTAATCTGGTCTTCCCCGACTGATCGTTCATCGGCGCAGAAATCCTTTTCCCTGTCCGCTCCGGCGGCTGCAACTCAACACTACCGTCAGAGAAGAATTTCGTGGTACCTTCGTCGGGTCGGCTGAAGTCATTGCTTATCGGAGGATCCCGTGCTCATCGTCATGAACCACAATGCAGAAGAGAAGCAGATTGACGCGGTTATGAAGGCCGTGGAGCGGATGGGGTATTCCGCCGTGCCCATTCCGGGCAGCGAACGGACGGCCATCGGCGTTCTCGGCAACAAGGGATATGTGGACGATGCCACCGTGCGAAACCTGCCCGGGGTGAAGGAAGTCATCCACGTTTCGAAACCCTACAAACTGGTGTCGCGCGATTTTCATCCCCGGAACACTGTGATCAGGATTGCCGGCTTCGAGATCGGCACGGGCAGGTATCCGGTGGTCATGGCCGGGCCCTGCGCGGTGGAGAGTGAAGAACAGATTCTCAAGACCGCCCGGGCGGTAAAGGCGGCCGGGGCCCAGATGCTGCGCGGGGGGGCTTTCAAGCCCCGCACCGGTCCCCACACTTTCCAGGGTATGAGAGAAGAGGGTTTGAAACTCCTGGCCCTGGCCTCCCGCGAGACCGGCCTGCCCTTCGTTACCGAGGTGATGAGTCCCCACACCGTCGAGCTTATTGCGGAATATGCGGATATGCTCCAGGTGGGCGCCAGAAACATGCAGAACTTCGAACTGCTCAAGGAACTTGGCAAAATCAGGAAGCCCGTTCTCCTGAAACGCGGCATGAGCGCCACCATCGAGGAACTGCTGGCCGCTGCCGAGTATATCCTGGCTGAGGGGAACCGGGAGGTGATTCTCTGCGAACGGGGCATTCGCACTTTTGAGACAGCGACCCGCAATACCCTGGACCTTGCTGTCGTTCCCCTGGTCAAGGAGATGTCCCATCTCCCGATCGTCATCGATCCTTCCCATGCCACCGGTAAAAGAAGCCTCGTTCCGCCCATGGCCAAGGCGGCCTTGATGGCGGGCGCGGACGGCATCATGCTGGAAGTGCATCCCGAGCCGGAAAAGGCCCTTTCCGACGGGCCTCAATCGCTGACCCTGCAGGGCTTCAGCGATCTCATGGATGACATTCGCAAGCTGCTCGATTTTCTCGGTAGTCACAAGGAAGCCGAAAGCGCGAAGGTTCCCTGACTTGTCACAGGCGCAAGGATGAACAGGCGCTGGGGCTATCCATAAACTGAGTTTGACAAAATTCTATGGAAATGATAAGCCACTAAAAATACTGGGATAATAAACGATAATACTCAACCATTCGTGAGAATGGGGCGGAAAGCCTATGGGTCTTACAGAGACAGCCGGGTTGCCGAAATATCACTGGGATGTTCGGCCCGGCTTTTTTTGTACGAACACGGCGATAAGGGGAAGAAGTCAGCAGCAGGCATTTTTGAGGCATGACTGTTGCATTATCGGAACGAAAACCGACTTTTTAATCAATGATAGACGATAATACTCAACCATTCGCGAGAATGGGGCGGAAAGCCTACAGGGTCTCAAGCAGACAGCCGGGTTGCCGAAATATCATAGGATGTTCGGCCCCGGCTTTTGTTTTTTGAGCTAAAATTGTCATTAAATTTTTGTGAGAGGTAGTCTAATTCAACCATGAATCGAATCAGTGGCTTGTCGCGCCTATCCCAAAACATTGGTCTTGTATCCCTGGGCCTGTGCATCCTGGCTCTCCAGGGATGTGCCGCTATGAAAAACGTGCAGGAAAAATTTTCGCATTTGCAGGGGTATCCTGAATCGGAGATCGAACGAAATGAGTTTTCAGATGCAAAAAGAGAAGACGTTTTTGGTCGACTGGCGGTCATCCGGGTTGAAAAAGGAGACACCCTGCCGGATATGGCGAGGCACTTCGGCTTGGGAATCAATGCAATCAGTGCGGCCAATCCCGGGGTGGATGTGTGGGTGCCCGAGGCTGGGGAGGAGGTCCTGTTGCCTCTGAGTTTTATCCTGCCGGAGGCTCCCAGGAAAGGCATCGTGATCAACCTCGCCACCATGAGGCTTTTTCAGTTCAAAAAGGATGGTGACTCTCTGAAAGTGCTGACCTACCCGGTAGGTATCGGTACCGAAAAGCGACCATCACCTACCGGCCCGATGATTGTGGAGCGCAAAACCGCCCGGCCGACCTGGTTCGTGCCTGCCTCCATTGCTGAAGACCATCGTAAAAAAGGAGACATCCTGCCCGCCAAGGTGCCGCCGGGCCCGGAAAATCCCCTGGGAGAATACGCCTTGTATCTGAGCAGGTCGACCTATTTGATGCACGGCACCAACAAGCCGGCCAGCATCGGTCTCAGGGCAACCAACGGCTGTATAAGACTCTATCCCGAAGATGTGGAAAGACTCTATCAGGATACTCCGGTCAAGACCCCCGTTCTCATTGTCAACCAGCCCTATCTTGTGGGCAAGCGTCATGGCGTACTTTACCTGGAGGCCCACGTCCCGCTGCAAGGCATGGATATTGAACTTGAAGGTGTCTTTAAAAAGTTGAAGAAGATTGAAAAGGATTCGGGATACAAGCTCGACTGGAACAAGGTCAGGCAAATACTGGTTGAGGCCCGAGGTGTTCCAGTTCCTCTCAGGGAAAGCGCAAAAGAGGCGGCTAAACCGATTAAAATCAGACATCCCGGCAATCTGTATGGCAGTCCGAAACCTCCTGAACCGAATCTGAATGCCTGGTATGTTTTGGCTGCCGATTTTGATGATGAGACCGATGCCAGGAGAGTTGCTGCGATAATCAACCATCAGGGGCCGCCCATCCCGGCGAGGGTGTTGTCAAATAGCAACACCCACCGCGTCATCGCCGGCCCCTTCAAGGATGTGAGAGAGGCCAAAGGCGCGGTCAAGCGCTTGAAAATCGATTTGGACCTGGACGGTATATTGATCGAACCCGTAAAGAAGGGATAACCGGTTCATCGGAAGGAGGTGATTCGCGAAATACAACCAGTTTTTTCGGGAAATGGTTCGCAAGATCGCTCGTTTCCATTTGAAAGCCACGCTGTATCCATCCGAAATTTTCGGATGGCGCTCAACTGGTTTCTGTAGGCTGGATGACAACCCTGAAAAAGGAGACATGAAAGATGAAAAAAGTCTTGCTGATTGTGATGATGGTTGCACTCCCTGTTGGTTTTATTGCGTGTGCAACAACCGGGGATCTCGAGAAAATGCAGGCAGAGCAGAGAATGCTTGATTCGAAGGTCGAACAGGCATTGCAGGATGCACAGGCAGCCAAGGTTGCGGCTGATGAGGCCAAGTTGCGGGCGGATGAAACGTCTGCCCGTGCCGATGCCGCAATAAAGGCCGCAGAGGAAAGGGAACGGCTCGCAGATGAAAAGGCGCAGAGAGCCGAAGCGGCCTTCCAGAAATCCATGATGAAGTAATTGATCGGCGTTGCTGCTCAAGGGAAATGGCAGGGCTTTCAAGGCCTGCCATTTCATCAGTGCGGCCTGCTGGTGATTCGGAATGTTTTTAAGAGGTGGAGGATGAGGGACCTGTTGCGATGTCATATGAAGAAACAGGGCAGGGGGTATGAGCTCCTTCTTCTTTTCCTTGGGTGTCTCATATCGGCAACACTGGTGTCCGGATGCGGTCACTCCAGTTTCGAAGAGGCAAACTGTTTGTTCAATCAGGGAGAGTATGCGGCATCTCTGAAAAAATACGAGCAACTTCTCGAAAAAAATCCCGTCAAAGGCGATCGGATCCTTTTCGAAATGGGGGTCATTTCCTCGCATCCGCTCAATGAACGAAGAGATTATGACCAAGCCCTGGAATGGTTTCAGAAACTTGTAAAGGATTACCCGGAAAGTGAATTCAGGCAGAACAGCGAGATGATGATCTTTTCGATCAAGAACATCTCCATCAAGGATAAAACCATTGCCGAGCAGCAAAAACAGATCGAAGCTCTTCGTCAGGAGATCAAATGCAAGGAAAAGGAGATTATCGATCTGCAGAACAGGATGAAAGAGCAACAGAATGTGTTCGCGCACATCATCAGGCAGGAACATGCAGACAGGATACTGATAGAAAAAAAAGCTCGTCGTTTGATGCTCATCTCAAACGGTGAAGTTCTCAAAACATACACGATAGCTTTGGGGGCAAACCCCGATGGTCATAAGGAAAGGGAAGGCGATAACAGAACCCCCGAGGGAACCTACGTGATCGAGGCCAGAAACAGGAACAGCAAATATTTCCGGTCTCTGCGTATTTCCTACCCCAATGAGCTGGATAAAAAGCGGGCAAAGGAGCTGGGTGTTTCTCCAGGCGGAAACATCATGATCCACGGTCTCAAAAATGATTTCTCCTGGGTCGGGAATGCTCATGCGAAGGTTGACTGGACGGAGGGGTGTATTGCCGTGACGAACCAGGAAATGGAAGAGATCGACAAGCTGACGCCGAATGGGACCATCGTCGAGATTCGCCCCTGAGGACAGCCTCTCATATTCAATCAAGGAGCCCCGCATCGATGAGATACAGGGCTCTTTTCATTCCTGCTGCCTCGTTTGCGATATTTGATGCATTCGCAAATTCGACTCGTCATGCCCGAATGGTTGTATCGGGCATCCGTGTTTTCCAAGATTTAAAGACTGGATTCCCGATCAAAATGGTTTCGGGAATGACTTTTTGCGAAACCCCACTCAGCTTTTCCGCTTCCGCTGATCCATGATTTTGTAGGCGCAGAACTCCCCGCACATGGTGCAGGCGCCGTGTTCCTCATCCACACCCGATTCACTGCGCCGCTTGCGGGCGAGGGCGGGATCGATGGCGAGGCAGTACTGGGTTTCCCAGTCCAGCGCCTTGCGCGCCCGGCTCATGGCGATGTCCTTATCCAACGCTCCGGGAAGGCTTTTGGCGATGTCGGCGGCATGGGCGGCGATGCGGGAGGCCATCACCCCGTCGTGCACGTCTTTGACCGTCGGCAGGCAGAGGTGCTCGCTGGGTGTGACATAGCAGAGAAAGTCGGCGCCCGCGGCGGCTGCAATGGCGCCGCCGATGGCGCAGGTGATGTGGTCGTAGCCCGGGGCGATGTCGGTGACCAGCGGACCGAGGACGTAGAAGGGGGCGCCGTGACAGAGCCGCTTCTGCAGCTGGATGTTGGCTTCGATCTGGTTCAGAGGCACATGACCCGGACCCTCGATCATCACCTGAATGCCCGCATCCCGGGCCCGCTGGGTCAACTCGCCGAGAATGATGAGTTCGTGGATCTGGGCGCGGTCGGTGGCGTCGGCCAGGCAGCCGGGGCGAAAGCCGTCGCCGAGGGAGAGGGTGGCGTCGTAGGGCTTCACCAGTTCCAGCAGGCGGTCATAATGTTCGTAGAGGGGGTTTTCGGCATCGTTGTGGGCCATCCAGGCCACGGTAAAGGAGCCGCCGCGGGAGACGACCTCCATGATCCGTCCCTCGCGATCCATGCGCTCGACGGTGGCCCGGGTCACCCCGCAGTGCACGGTAATGAAATCGACGCCGTCGTCGAGGTGCTTTTTGATGCCGTCGAAGATCTCGTCGACGGTCATCTCGACGATCGCCTTGCCCTTTTTCACCACCGTATCGCAGGCCGCCTGGTACAGGGGCACGCTGCCGATGCAGGCGTCGGTTTCGGCGATGATCGCCCGACGGATCTCGTCAATGGGCCCGCCGGTGGACAGATCCATGATGGCGTCGGCACCGGCGGCCACCGCCGCCCGGGCTTTTTCCAGCTCCTTGTCGATGCTGGTGTCGTCCTTGCTGGTGCCGATATTGGCATTCACCCGGGTCGGCAGCCCCTTGCCGACGGCCAGTGGTCGACCGTTGACGTGGAGATTGTTATGGCAGACGATCGCCGTCCCCTCGACAATGCGCTGTCGCAGAGCTTCCGGGTCGATGCCGGCATCCTGTGCGGCCTGGATCATTTTATCGGAAACGACGCCCTGGCGGGCCAGTTCAAGTTGGGTCATGGGGTTACCTTTCGAGGGTCCGGATTTATGGCTATCTGCTCAACTCTTTGAGTGCGAGTACGAGAACGAGAACGAGTACGAAAACGAGTCGTTGGTTTATATTTCGTAATCGTACTCCTACTCGTACTCGGCTTTTTGGGCTATAAGATGTTGGTCACTGATCACTCATCACTTATTACTGAATTTTCTCCTGCCAAAACCTCCGCCCGGCCAAAAAATGATTAACCGGGCCGTGGCCGGAGCCCATCTCCCGCGCCGTTTCAATGCCAGCGCTTATGTAAGCTTTAGCCGATTTAACCGCATCCACCAAAGTCAGTCCCCGGGCGAGCAGGGCGGCGACGGCCGCGGCGAGGGTGCAGCCGGTGCCGTGGGTGTGGCGGCTGGCGATGCGGGGTGCGCTCAGCTTCTGCAGAGTATCCCCCTCCAACAGCAGGTCGACAGCGTCTCCGGTTCGATGCCCGCCCTTGAGCAGCACGTTGCGGGCCCCCATCTCCCGCAACCGGTGCGCCGCCCCTTCCATGGCCGATTCCGAGTCGATGGTCAGGCCGGTCAGGGCTTCCGCCTCCGGGACGTTGGGGGTCAATAGATAGCTGACCGGAATCAGATCTCGCCGGACGGCCTCCAGGGCTTCCTCCCGCAGCAGGGCGGCGCCCCCTTTGGCGATCATGACCGGGTCGATGACGGCCGTCAGCCCTTTTTCGCCGATGATCCGGCCGACCAGGGAGGCGATCTCGGCGCTGAAGAGCATGCCGGTCTTGATCACGTCGGGGGTCAGGTCGCTCAGCACCGCCTCGATCTGGGCGGCGACGAAATCGACCGGAACCGGATGGATGCCGTGCACCCCGAGGCTGTTCTGGGCGGTTAGCGCGGTGATCGTGCTCATGCCGTAGCTGCCGAGCAGGGTGATGGTTTTCAGGTCCGCCTGGATCCCGGCGCCGCCGCCGGAGTCGGAACCGGCGATAGTCAGCACCCTGCCTCTCGGCCAGGGATCCCGGCGGTTGAAGAGCAGGGAGAATTCGCGGGCGGCGATATGGGGGGCCGGGTCGCCCATGACCGCCGAAATGACGGCAATGGCGTCGGCGCCGGCGTCGATGACCGGCCCCGCACCATTGCAATCGATGCCGCCGATGGCCACAAGCGGCAGTCGAACGGCGCTGCGGACCCGACGCAGGGTTTCGAGGCCGATGTGGACGGCGTCCTGTTTGGTGGCGGTGGGGTAGATGCTGCCGACGGCAACGTAGTCGGCTCCCGCCTTTTCCGAGGCCAGGGCCTGTTCCACGGTCCGGTTGGAGGTGCCGATGATCCGGTCGGGACCGAGCAGGGCGCGGGCTGCAGCCACAGTCCCGTCCTGCCGGCCGATGTGGACGCCGTCGGCGCCGCTGGCCAGGGCGAGATGGGGATCGTCGTTGACGATGAACAGAGCGCCGCTGCGGCGGCAGAGTTGACCCAGCTGCCGGGCTTCGCGGAGGCGCTGATTTTCATCCCGTTCCTTGGCGCGATACTGGATGATCCTCGCGCCTCCCTGCAGGGCGGCTTCCACCTTGTCGAAAAGGAATTGCCCCCGGGATTCGTCGGTGATGACGTAAAGGCCGCGCAGGCGGTTTTGCGATGAACTGATCATATCCAATCCGGGCAAAAAGGTTTTTGACTTGTTAGATTTCGTAGTTCAGTGTGAAAATCTGACCTGTTCGACGCCGATACCGATAGCGACCCCGACCCCGATTTTAAAAAAAGAACGCCACGGCCGATATAGGGCGCGTGGCGATGCAAACAGAATAATTTGTTTTTATCGCCGCTTCCCTACGCCGGCATGATCCGGATCAGGTTCCAAGGGTCGCTCCTGCATTGGAGCTCTCAGTTTGACACGCCCCCAGCGGTCTCAATATTTTAAAAAGCAGATATTCTCGAGTGGCGATCCTTTTCGCTGATCTTCTGCCCGGACTCTAGCCGAAGCACCGTGTCCTGTCAACCCGGCGGGCAGAGAAAGGAGATTTGATCTTTACACTCCCCGGGGGCCATGCTAAGAAAGTTTCTCGCGGGTTCCTGTCCCGCTCTGCGGTCAACTCCCTTTTTCGAAGAATGTTTCTTTTATGCAAGATCTTTCCGGACATCGTCCCACCCATGTTGAAATCGATCTCGGCGCTCTCCGGCACAACCTGACCCGGGCGCGCCTTCAGGCCGGGAAGTCCCGGCAGATTCTGGCGGTGGTCAAGGCCGATGCCTACGGGCACGGCGCGGCTCATGTCGCCCCGGCTCTCGAACAGTTCGGCGCCGATCTGTTCGGGGTGGCCATGGTGGAGGAAGGGGTGGAAATCCGTCTGGCAGGGGTCACCCGGCCGGTTCTGGTCCTCGGCGGGCTCTACCCCGGCCAGGAGGCACTGCTGTTCGAGCACGATCTCGTACCGACCCTCTTCGACCTCGAAACCGCCCGTCACCTGAACCAGTACGCCGTCGGATACGGCCGGTTGCTTCCCTATCATCTCAAGCTAGACACCGGCATGGGGCGGATCGGTTTTCGCTGCGCCGAACTGTCCGATCTCCTTGTTCAACTGGCGGGTCTGAAAAATCTGGTCATGGACGGCGTGATCTCCCATTTCGCCCTGGCCGACGACCCCTCCCATCCCTTCACGCCCAGGCAGACGGAAGATTTTCTGGCCGGCCTCGATACGATTCGCCGGGCCGGATTCGCTCCGCGCCATGTCCATCTCAGCAACAGCGCCGCACTCTTTTCCCGCGATCTCCCCGAATGCAACCTGGTTCGGCCGGGGATCGTTCTCTACGGCGGTTTGCCGGCACCCTGTTTTGCCGACCGGCTCGATCTGCGTCCGGTCATGAGCTTTCGCAGCGCCGTGGCCCAGGTCAAAGCCGTACCGGCGGGGACCGGGGTGTCTTACGGGCACCGCTTCGTTACCGCGCGGCCGTCGGTCCTGGCAGCGATTCCGGTGGGATATGCCGACGGCTACAGCCGCCATCTCTCCAATTGCGGCGAGGTATTGATCCGGGGCCGCAGGGCCCCCGTCGCAGGCACCGTCTGCATGGACTGGACCCTGGTGGATGTCACCGACATCCCTGGAGTCGCTGTCGGAGACCTGGTGACCCTGCTTGGTTCCGACAACGGCCAGCGGATTTCGGCGGAGGAGTGGGCCGCACACGCCGGTACCATTTCCTACGAAGTCTTCTGTCAGGTCAGCAAGCGGGTGCCGCGGGTTTATTTGGGTTTGTAAATCGTGGCTCGTTGCTCGTAGCTAGTGGCTGGCGAAAAGCGACAAGAGGCAAAAATACCTGACCGGCGGCAATCTGTCCGATCAGACTGATCGGTCGGATCCGTCAGATCGGTCTGATAACGCCGCAGCAACCAGCAACCAGCAAGAGGCTCCCGTTTTGAGCAATCAGGCCATCCTCCTCGCTTTCGATCTCGGCACCACCACCCTGGCCGGCCGGCTTATCGACCGACAGGGAGAGGTTCTGGCTGAAGCACGGCGATTGAATCCCCAGGCGGAATTCGGTGCGGACATCATCACCCGTCTCGAAAAAGCCCTGAAGGGCAACGCAATCCGGCTGCAGGAGCTCCTGGTCGGCGGCCTCAACGATCTTCTCGATGAGCTGCTTACGGCGACCGGGTACGGCCGTTCGGCCATCGTTGCAGCGGCGGCCGCCGGCAACTCCGGCATCAGCCATCTGTTGCGGCAACTCCCTGTGGAATCCATCCTGTTTCCTCCCCATCGACCCGCCCACCGTCAGGGGCTCCTGCTGGAACCGAAAGTCCTCGGACTGGAATTGAGCTCGCCCCTGTATCTCTTCCCGCTGGTTTCAGGCTATGTTGGCGGAGATCTGGTCGCCTTCCTGTTTTCCCGCAATGAGCAGGATGGGCGGGTTCTTTATCTCGATGTTGGTACCAACGGCGAAATGGCCCTGCTGGCGAACAACCGCTGGCTGGTGACGTCGGTCGCGGGAGGGCCTGCCTTCGAGGGAGGCGGCATTGCCTGTGGCATGATCGCCCAACGGGGAGCCGTGACTGGAGTGGCGCTGAATGGCGACAGTCTGCGCCTGACGGTGCTGGGCGGCGGGCCGCCGCAAGGGTTGTGTGGAAGCGGGCTGGCCGAGGCGGTTGCAGCGGCTCTGGAAGGGGGCTTGATCGATCGGCATGGAACCATCGCCGATCCCCTGCAGGTGTCGACGAACCTCTCCCGCCATATCGTGGAGGGCCGCCAGGGACGCGTTCTGCGTCTATACCGGGATGCAGCCGTCGATCTCCATCTCACCCAGCAGGATATCCGTTCGTTTCAGCTGGCCAAAGGGGCGGTGCGGGCCGGAATCGAATGCCTTCTGGCCAGATCCGGGCTTGCCGCCGCCGCCGTCGACCAGGTGATCATGACCGGCGCCTTCGGCTTTTCCCTCGCGCCCGAGGTTTTGAAAAGGGTTGCCATTCTGCCGGAAAACATGGTAGATAAAGTGCTCTTCGTCGAGGCCGGCGTGCTGGCCGGTTGCAGCCGTTTCCTGCTCGATCCCGTTGGGGAAGAACGGGTCCGGGCTCTGGCGGATTCCCTGAGGCCCTATCCCCTATCGGGTACGCCTGGATTTGAACAAGCCTTTTTACATGCCCTCGATTTCTGAAAACCGCCCGTGGACGGTTTTTTGTCGTTTTTGTGCTTTAATTTTTGAATTGCACAAGGCTCCCGCCCGGAGCTGATATCGTGCAGATGGAAAGGATGGATGCCATGGCCGTAATCAAACGTGCCCTTATCAGTGTTTCGGACAAGAGCGGAATCGTCGAATTTGCCAGGGAGTTGCAGAATTTCGGTGTGGAAATTCTGTCCACGGGAGGCACCGCTTCCCTTCTGCGCAAGGAAGGTCTGACCGTCAAGGACGTATCCGAGTATACCGGCTTTCCCGAAATGCTTGACGGTCGTGTAAAGACCCTGCATCCCAAGGTGCACGGCGGTCTGCTCGGTCTGCGGGACAATCCCGACCACGTCGCCATGATGCAGGAGCATGCCATCGAACCGATTGATATGGTGGTGGTCAACCTCTATCCTTTTGAGGCGACGGTGGCCAGGAAGGACTGCACCCTGGAAGATGCCATCGAAAATATCGATATCGGTGGGCCGACCATGTTGCGCAGCGCCGCCAAGAACAACCGGCACGTGACCGTTATCGTCGATCCCGTCGATTACAATCTGGTGCTGCAGGAAATGCGCAGTCACGAGGGTGCCGTTTCGGCCCGGACCAACTTCCGTCTGGCGGTGAAGGTTTATCAGCGTACCGCCGCCTACGACGGCGCCATTTCCAACTGGCTCGGCCGCCGCATCGGGACCGAGGAGACGGTGTTCCCCGAGGCCCTGACCCTGCAGTTCAAAAAGGCCCAGGAGATGCGTTACGGGGAGAATCCTCATCAGCAGGCCGCTTTCTATGTCGAAGGTTCGGTCGAGGATGCCTGTATCGCCACGGCCCGCCAGCTGCAGGGCAAGGCACTGTCCTATAACAATATCGCCGATACCGATGCGGCCCTGGAGTGCGTCAAGCAATTCGACGAAGCTCCGGCCTGCGTTATCGTGAAACATGCCAACCCCTGCGGCGTGGCCCTTGGCACCAGCCTTCTCGAGGCTTACGAGCGGGCTTTTTCCACCGATCCCGAATCCGCCTTCGGCGGCATCGTGGCTTTCAACCGGGAATTGGACGCGGCCACGGCCAAAGCGATCGTCGACCGCCAGTTCGTGGAGGTGATCATTGCGCCCGCCGTGACCGAACAGGCGGCGGCCGTGGTGTCCGCCAAGAAGAACGTGCGGCTGCTGGAGTGCGGTTTCTGGCCCCAGGAACCGGCCGGCCGTCTGGATTACAAACGGGTTGCCGGCGGCCTGCTGGTACAGGACGCCGATCTGTCGCTCTCGGGCGAGATCAGGGTGGTCAGCAAGCGCGCACCGACGGACAAGGAGATGCAGGACCTGCTCTTTACCTGGAGGGTGGCCAAGTTCGTCAAGTCCAATGCCATCGTTTATGGCCGTGACGGCATGACCATCGGCGTCGGCGCCGGTCAGATGAGCCGGGTCAACTCGGCTCGCATCGCTGCCATCAAGGCCGATCACGCGGGGCTTGAAGTCAAAGGATCGGCCATGGCCTCGGATGCCTTCTTCCCCTTCCGCGACGGTATCGATAACGCTGCGGCTGCAGGGATAACCGCAGTCATCCAGCCGGGCGGTTCCATCCGCGATGAAGAAGTCATCGCCGCCGCCGACGAGCACGGCATCGCCATGGTCTTCACCGGGATGCGGCATTTTAGGCATTAAATAAGGCGGTCCCGAGTCCCTGGTCCAAGGTCCAAGGTCATTGGTTATTCCCAAAGATTCAGAGAGAGGGTTTTTGCAATGAAAGTTCTTGTAATCGGCAGCGGGGGGCGGGAGCATGCTCTGGTGTGGAAAATCGTCCAGTCTCCATTGGTGGAAAAGGTTTTCAGTGCTCCGGGCAATGCAGGGATCGCCGCTCAGGCCGAATGCGTTTCGATTCCGGTGGACGATATCGACGGTCTGCTGGCCTTCGCCCTCCGGGAACAGATCGGACTGACCGTGGTCGGGCCGGAGTTGCCCCTGACTTTGGGGATCGTCGACCGCTTTCGCGAGGCGGGGCTGCTGGTTTTCGGTGCCGACCGCAAGGCGGCCCAGATCGAGGGGAGCAAAAGCTTTTCCAAGGATCTGATGGCCAAATACGGCGTGCCGACCGCCGCCTACGGCACCTTCACCGATGCGGAAGAGGCCATCGCCTTTATTCGCTCCCAGGGTGCGCCCATCGTGGTCAAGGCGGACGGCCTGGCTGCGGGCAAGGGAGTGATTGTCGCCCAGTCCGAGGAGGAGGCCGTCGCCGCAGTGAAGGATATTCTTTGCGAAGGAGCCTTCGGGGCGGCCGGCAGCAAGGTGGTCGTGGAGGAGTTCCTGGAAGGGGAGGAAGCGTCCTTCCTGGCCTTCACAGACGGGACCCGGATCGTGCCCCTGGCCTCCTCCCAGGACCACAAGGCGGTTTATGACGGCGATACCGGCCCCAACACCGGCGGAATGGGAGCCTATTCCCCTGCACCGGTGGTTACGGCCGAGATTCATGCCAAGATCATCGACCAGGTCCTGAAGCCGACCATCGCCGGGATGGCGGCGGAAGGCAACCCCTACAGCAGCATCATTTACGCCGGGCTCATGATCAAGAACGGACAGATCAAGGTTCTCGAGTTCAACGCCCGGTTCGGCGATCCCGAGACCCAGCCCCTGCTGGCCCGGCTCAAGTCGGATATCGTGCCCGTTCTGATGGCCTGCGCCAGAGGGGATCTGTCGGGAATCGAACTTGAATGGCACGACAAGGCGGCCGTCTGCGTGGTCATGGCCGCCGGCGGTTACCCCGGTTCCTACGAGAAGGGCTTGAAAATCGAAGGACTGGAGCAGGCCGCGGCCATCGAGGATGTCGTCGTCTTCCATGCAGGGACTGCATTCAAGGATGGTCAGGTGGTGACTTCGGGCGGGCGGGTTCTCGGCGTGACCGGACTCGGAACGACGGTGGCCAAGGCCATCGACAACGCCTACGCCGGAGTGAAGGCCATCAGTTGGCCGAAAGCGCACTTCCGCAGCGATATCGGCCGCAAGGCGCTGAATCGGTAGCTTGTTGCTCGTAGCTCGTAGCTCGTAGCTCGTAGCTTGAGGCTTGAGGCTTGTGGCTTGTGGCTTAGTGGCTTAGTGGCTTAGTGGCTGGTCAGGGTGTTGCGAGCAACTAGCAACGAGCTACGAACAACCAGAATCTGTTTCTCCAAAGGAGTTTCTCCATGACCAACCAACCCCTCGTCGGAATCCTGATGGGCAGCGACAGCGACTACGATATCATGGTCGAGGCCGCCCGGGCGCTGAAAGGTTTCGGCGTTCCTTTTGAAATGATGGTTTCGAGCGCCCACCGCTCCCCCGAGCGGACCGGCGGCTATGCCCGGCAGGCGAGGGAACGGGGCATCCGGATCCTCATCGTCGGCGCCGGCGCTGCAGCCCACCTGGCCGGAGTCGTAGCCGCCGAAACCACCCTGCCGGTGATCGGAGTGCCCATCGATTCCTCGGCCCTCAAAGGTCTTGACGCGCTTCTGGCGACCGTCCAGATGCCCGCCGGGATCCCGGTGGCGACCATGGCCATCGGCAAAGCCGGGGCGCGGAATGCCGGGATTCTGGCCGTTCAGATCCTCTCGACGACAGACGCCGGACTGGCCGGGAAACTTGCTGCTTTCAAAGCCGACATGGCCGAAAAGGTGGCCGAAAGATCACGCTCGATCCAGGAACGTCTGACCTCCGACGGCCTGTGATTCCCCGGTTGGATCCCGTATCCGGCCGCTTTTTCCTGCGGAGTGGCAATGCCTGTTGAAAAGCACAACCTGTTCAAGGATTTAAAGGATTTTTTCTGCTCCCTTAAGCTGACTGTCGTTATCCTGCTGCTGCTCGCCGCCGCTTCCGTCGTCGGTACCCTGCTGCCGCAAAATCTTCCTGCGGAGCAGTATCGGCAGCAGTACGGCGAGGTGGGCTTCAAACTCTTCCAGGCGCTGCAGTTATACGATGTTTACCACTCCTGGTGGTTCATCGGCCTGCTTGGTATCTTCGCCCTGAATCTGACCGCCTGCTCCCTGCGTCGCCTGCCCGGGCTCTGGCGGAGCGTCACCCGACCGCCGCTTTTTGCCGAAGATGCCCTGCTGAACTCCCTGCCGTACAGCAGAACTTTCCAGACATCCTTGTCCCCTCAGGAAGCGAGAGCCAGCCTGGAAAAGGTGATAAGTCGCCATTTCGGCCGATGCCGGGCAACGGAAAAGAACGGTGTCGTGTCCCTCTTCGCTCAGCGCCGCGTTTATGCCCGCTTCAGCGTCTATGTGACCCATCTGTCGATCCTGCTTATTCTCCTCGGTGCCCTCATCGGTTCCCTTTGGGGATTCAAATCCTTTGTCACCCTTGTTGAGGGAGAATCGCTGGAAAAGGTGCCGGGCCCGCAGGGAAACGAGTTGCTGTCCCTCGGTTTCAAACTCCGCTGCGACGCCTTCTCCGTTACCTTCTATGACGAGGAGCAAACCCGCCCGAAAGAATATCGGAGTCTGCTGACCGTCCTCAAGGATGGCAGGGAGGTGCCCGGTTTGAGCCGGGTACCGGTGCGTGTCAATCATCCCCTGCAATACAACGGTCTGAGCTTCTACCAGAGCAGTTGGGGCAGGACCGCCCTGTTCAACTTCGGGGTCATTTCCGTGAAAACCGGCGAGGAATCGACCGTAACCGGGTACCCGGGACAGGTTATGCCTCTCCCCAACGGCGATGCGATTCAGGTTATCGACTTTTATCCCGCCTATCGGGACCAGGGGCCCGCTGCCATTTTGGCGGTCAGGGCTGCCGGAGGCGAGGTTTACGGGGCAGTCGCTCCCGAAACGGGGATCGGACCGGTCATGGACGACAGTGCTCCGTACCGGTTCCGCCTGCTGGATATGGAGGAACGGCACTATACCGGACTGCAGGTTAAGCGGGACCCGGGAGTGCCGGTGGTATGGGCCGGCTGCCTGTTTCTGGTGATCGGGTCTCTGAGTGCCTTCTTTTTATCCCACCAGCGGCTCTGGCTGGTTCTTCGACCGACTCCGAAGGGAACCGAGGCCCGGGTGGGAGCGGGTGCTCACCGCAATCAGCCGGCCCTGGCAAAAAAGTTCGAACGCCTCGGCCGGGATCTGGAAGAGAAGTTGAAGGAAAAAGTAGAAGGTGTTTTACAGGAGAAAAAGGGATGAGCAGTGCACAGCTTTTCAACCTGGCCACGGCTGCCTATTTCGGAGCTATGGTATTGCTGGTGGTCTTTTGGGCCTCCAAGCGTTCCTGGATCGGCAGAGTCGGTCTCGGTGCAGTCTGGGCAGGTTTCGTACTCCATACGGCAGCGATCACGCTGCGCTGGATCGAATCCTATCGTCTGCCGGGAAATATCGGGCGCGCTCCCATGACCAATCTCTACGAGTCCGTGGTTTTCTTCGCCTGGACGATCATTCTTATTTTCCTGGGTATCGATTTCAAGTACCGCAAACGGGTCATCGGCGTTTTCGTGGTTCCCATGGCGCTGCTCGCCATGTGCTGGGCCCAGTTTCGCGGGAACGCCGCTATTGAACCTCTGCTGCCGGCTCTGCAGAGCAACTGGCTGACCTACCACGTCGTGACCTGTTTTCTCGGGTACGCCGGTTTTGCCGTAGCCTTCGCGGTCTCCGTGATGTATCTGGTCAGGTCGGGTGCCGACGATAAAGGCAAAGAGGAAACCAGTCTTTTTCCCTCAGCTGAGGTCCTCGATGACCTCAACTACCGGGCGATCATGATTGGATTTCCCTTCCTGACCCTCGGTATCGTCACAGGTGCCGCCTGGGCCAACTATGCCTGGGGCACCTACTGGAGCTGGGACCCGAAGGAAACCTGGAGTCTGATCGTCTGGTTCATCTACGCGGCCTTTCTGCATGCCCGCCTGACCCGGGGCTGGACCGGACGGCGGGCGGCCTGGTTGTCGATCTTCGGTTTTGCCGCCACCCTCTTCTGCTACCTCGGCGTCAATCTGCTGCCAATGATTCAGAGTTTGCACAGCTACGCCGGCTGAGGCGAAATCATGACCGGTGAAAACGGATTGATACGGCCTGGGGAGACTCTGGACGAGCTGCTGCCGGGGGGATGGCGTATCATTCAGAAGCGGGACGGGTATCGCTTCTCCCTGGACCCGGTCCTCCTCTGCGCCTTCGCCGCAATCGGCTCCACGGACAAGATCTGCGATCTTGGTACCGGCAGCGGCGTGATTCCGCTGCTTCTGGCCGGTGCAAACCCCGCCGCAACCATCCTCGGCATTGAAGTTCAGCCGGACCTGGCCGACCGGGCCCGTCGCAATGTGGAACTGAACGGGTTGCGGGAGCGGGTGACCATTCTCGAGGTCGACCTGCGCCGAATCCGGGAAGCACTGCCGGCGGAAAGCTGCCGGGCGGTACTGGCCAATCCCCCCTACCGGCGGCCGGCAACCGGCCGCATGTCCCCTCATTCGGAACGGGCTCTGGCGCGGCATGAAGTGCAGGGCGGCCTGATCGACTTTGTCGATGCGGCGGCGTGGCTGCTGCCGACCGGCGGACGTTTTTTCCTGGTCTATCTGGCGGAGCGGATGGCGGAGCTGCTGGCGATCATGCGCCAGGGCGCCCTCGAACCCAAGCGGCTGCGATGCATCCACTCCAGATTTGGGGAAGAGGCGCGCATGGTTCTGGTGGAAGGGCGAAAGGGAAGCGGCCCCGGCCTGAAGGTGGAGCCGCCTCTGTACGTTTATGAAGGGGAGGATTACTCGCTCGAAATAAAAGCCATTTACGGTCGGTGAAATTACGTTCCTGAAGTCCCTGCTGTCCCTTTTTTTCCTGTTTTTTCCCGGGTCTTGGCCAGCTTCGCCTGACGCCTGAGCAGTTCCCGCAGCCTGTCCCGCAGTTCGACATCAGCCAGATTTGCAACGGTCTGCTCGATGCGGGACTCCTCTTCAACCGAGAGATCGGCTTTTTGCCAGCCGAGTTCGGCAGGTTTGGGCGCAACATTTGCGTGATTTGCCCGGGGGCCGCCCTGGCGCAGATAGAGATCGCGGATCAGCGGTTCGCCGAGGGCGGCGTTCAGCCGGGCGATCAGTTTCGGCTTCAGCAACTGCAGCTGCTGCATCCAGACGCCGTGGTCGACCCAGACCTCGAGAACATCCTCCCGCATCCGCGCCGGCCGTGCCCGAGCAGCAATCTGCGGACCGACCACCTTTTCCCACAGCTGCCAGGCGCGATAGCGGCGCATCCGCTCGTTCAGTCCCCGTTTTTCTAAAAAACGGTTGATCACGGTGCCGAGGTTGTCGACCTTGCGGTTGCTGTCTTTTGGCTCACTCATGTTTGCAGGCTTCTCCGGTTGAGCCGGTGTCACTGATCGCCGGCGGTGACAGTCTAAAGGCCTCTTCCATCGGCTGTCAATCACCCAATGGCGCCGCCTTTTTCCGCAAAGGTTTCTTCGGGCTTTTTCCTTGACAAGGCAGCGGGGCTTCAATATAGTTCGCTTTTACGCAATCCAGGGGTAGAAGTGCGCCCTGACGAGGAGCCATGTTCGATAATCTGTCCGAAAAACTCGATTCGGTTTTCAAGAAACTGCGCGGACACGGGCGGTTGACCGAGGAGAATATCAAGGAGACCATGCGGGAGGTCCGTCTGGTGCTTCTTGAGGCGGATGTCAATTTTAAAGTGGTCAAGGACTTCGTTGCCTCGGTACGGGAGCGCGCCGTCGGCCAGGAGGTTCTCAAAAGCCTCAATCCTGCCCAGCAGGTCATCAAGGTGGTGCGCGACGAACTGGGCCGGTTGATGGGAGAAGGGGAGGACAACAGCCTCGATCTGGCCGCCCGCCCGCCGGTACCGGTGATGCTGTGCGGCCTGCAGGGCGCCGGCAAAACCACCTCCTGCGCCAAACTGGCCCTGCAGTTGCGGCGCCGCAAGCGCAACCCACTGCTGGTGCCGGCCGACATTTACCGTCCGGCCGCCATCGATCAGCTCAAAACTCTGGGGCTTCAGCTGGGTATCGCGGTGTTCGATTCCCAGCCCGGCAAGGATCCTGTGCTGCTGTGCGAGGAGGCCCGCCGCTACGCCGAGCTGAACGGATACGATACCCTGATTCTCGATACCGCCGGTCGCCTGCACATCGACCAGGAGCTGATGGACGAGCTGGTGCGCATCAAGTCCTCGCTGCAGCCGCGGGAAATCCTGCTGGTGGCCGACGCCATGACCGGCCAGGATGCGGTCAACGTGGCCGAGAGCTTCGACCAGAAACTTTCGCTTACCGGCGTCATCCTGACCAAGCTCGACGGCGACGCCAGGGGCGGTGCGGCTCTGTCGATCCGGGCCGTAACCGGCAAGCCGATCAAGCTGGTCGGCATGGGCGAAAAGCTCGATGCCCTGGAAATCTTCCATCCGGACCGGATGGCCCAGCGCATCCTCGGCATGGGTGACGTGCTGTCCCTGATCGAAAAGGCCGAAGCGGCCATCGAACAGGAAGACGCCGTGCGCATGGAACAGCAGCTGCGGCAGGAGGGTTTCACTCTCGAAACGTTCCGCGACCAGTTGCAGACCATCAAGAAGATGGGTAATCTCGAATCGATTCTCAAGCTGATACCGGGAGCCGGCAAGGCCATGAAGCAGATGGGCGACATGCAGCTTCCGGACAAGGAGATGAAGAAGATCGAGGCGATCATCAATTCGATGACGCCGCGCGAGCGACGGGACCAGAGAATCCTCAACGGCTCCCGCAGACTGCGGATCGCCAAGGGCAGCGGAACGACGGTGCAGGATGTCAATCAGCTCATGAAGCGCTTCACCGAGGCCCAGAAGATGATGAAGAAAATGCAGAAAATGGGCCCCAAGGGAATGAAGAACCTGTTGGGACCCGGAGGGAAAAGGCCCTTCTGATTCGTCAGCTGATGGAGCTGAGCGGTATCAGCATTTTTTTTGTGGCAATAGGTTCTCTAAGCAAATAAGATATCGACATCGACAACGGGTTAGCCGTTGAGAAACATCCAGGAGGAACAGCAAATGGCAGTAAAGATCAGACTTGCCCGCGGTGGCGCCAAGAAGAAGCCTTTCTACCAGGTTGTGGTAGCGGACGAGCGTTTCCCGCGCGACGGTCGTTTTATTGAAAACCTCGGGCAGTACGATCCCCGTCAGAACCCGCCGATGCTCACCTTGAGTGAAGACCGGGCGATCGACTGGCTGCAGAAGGGCGCGCAGCCGACGGAAACTGTCCGTCGCCTGCTGCGCAGCAGCGGTGTCTGGGCCAAGTTCAAGCAGGGCTGAAAAGCCCGGCGGATTCCGTTCCTGACGGAATGGAACCGCGCCTTATCCTGAAACATTTAATTTTTGCCCTGGCAGGGAACATGGAATCCTCATAGATATCCTGTTTTGCAGCCGGGGCGAAAACGTGTTTTCGGGATGAGGTTGCGACAATTTGGCAGCCGTGGCGGGAGCATTTCAGACCACAGGAAAAGGAATGATCTATGAAAGAACTCATCGAATTCATTGCCAAGTCCCTGGTAGAAAATCCCGAAGCGGTAACCGTTAGTGAGGAAGAAGGGGAGGATGGAGGGATCCTTCTGAAACTTGCGGCGGCACCCGAGGACATGGGCCGGATCATAGGCAAGCAGGGGCGGACGGCCAAGGCCATGCGTACCCTCCTCAATGCCAAGGCCACCCGTGAATCCAAGCGGGCCACGCTGCAGATCATGGAATGAGGCGATTGATTTCGGAGTGATGAACAGAAACGGTGTCGAGCCTGTGCTTCTCGGCGTGGTGATCGGTACCCACGGTTTGCGCGGCGATCTCAAAGTGCGCGCCCTCTCTCCGGATTTCAACCTGCTGCTGGACGTCAAGCGCGTCCTCCTCCGCCAGGGCAGCAAACCGGATGCGGTTTGCGGAGTGCGGCGGTCGACGGTTCACAAGGGAAACCTCATCCTCTTGCGGCTGGCCGAGTTCGAAACGGTTGAAGAAGCCGAATGGCTGAACGGAGCCGAAGTTCTGGCATATCGCGAAGATCTGCCCGCACCGGTCGACGGAAAGCGGTTCTGGTTCCAGCTGCAGGGTTTGACCGCAATTGACCGGCAGCTGGGGGAGCTGGGCGTTCTGGAGGACCTGTTCCAGACGGGTGCCCATGACATTTATGTCGTTCAGGGCCCCTACGGCGAGGTCATGATCCCCGCCGTGCCGCAGTTTATTGTGGAGGTCGATGAGGAACAGGGACGGATCCTGTTCGATCTACCCGAGGGGCTGGTTCCGAAAAACGATGATCTTTGATCTATTGACCCTGTTCCCCGGTCTGTGCCTGTCCCCTTTCGCCGACAGTATCCTCGGCAAGGCGACGGACAGGGGTCTGATCCGGATAAATGCCCATAATCTGCGGGACTGGGCCGAAGGGCGGCATCGGGTGACCGACGATACGCCCTACGGCGGCGGTGACGGCATGGTGCTCAAACCGGAACCGGTGGCCAGGGCTCTGGCCGAACTGAAAAAGCTTTCTCCGCCGGCAAGAGTGCTGCTCATGACCCCTCAGGGGCAGCCTTTTCGCCAACGGGATGCGGCCCGACTGGCTGCACAAGACCGTTTGATTTTCGTCTGCGGACGGTATGAAGGTTTCGACGAGCGGATTCGCCCCATGGCCGACGAGGAGTTTTCCCTCGGGGATTTTATTCTGACCGGCGGCGAGCTCGCGGCCATGGTGATGATCGATGCCATTGCCCGGCTGGTTCCCGGGGTGCTCGGCTCCAGCGGCAGCGCCGAAAGCGATTCCTTCTCCGACGGGTTGCTGGAGTATCCCCACTACACCCGGCCGGCCGAATTTCAGGGGATGAAAGTTCCCGAGGTCCTGCTCTCCGGCAATCATGCCGCGATCGCTCGCTGGCGGCGCCGCGAGCAGCTCCGTCGGACGCTGCAGCGGCGGCCCGATCTGCTGGAAGAGGCGCGGCTGAGTGAAGAAGATCTGGCCCTGCTGGAGGGCGTAAAACGGGAAGAGGGTCAGTAATGCAGTCCGTTGCCCTGGCGCTGGTGCACCATCCTGTCGTCGACCGGCGGGGAGATCTGGTCACCACGGCGGTGACCAATCTGGACATTCATGATCTGGCCCGCACCGCCAGGACCTACGGGGTCAAACGCTTTTACCTAGTTACGCCGCTCGAGGAACAGCAGCGGCTGGTGGAGCGCATCATCGGTCATTGGCGGGAAGGTCACGGTGCCGGCTACAATCCGGATCGGGCCGAGGCTTTCAGTCTGGCGGTTACCGTAGCCACACTGGAAGATGCTTTGAAGGACTGGGAGGCTTTGACCGGCCGGCCGGTCATGCCGATTCTGACCAGCGCCGCCCGGAGCGACGGTATTTCCTGGCGCGACTGCCGGCAAATCGCCGCCGCAAGGGATATCCTGCTGGTGTTCGGCACCGGCTGGGGTTTGGCCCCGGAACTCTTCGAGCGCGGCTGGACCGTTCTGGAGCCCGTGGCCGGGACAGGCGAATACAATCATTTACCGGTTCGCGCCGCGGCTGCCATCATTCTCGATCGGCTGTTGGGCCGGCCGGAGCGATAACGACTAAAACCGAACCCGAAACGTCTCGGTAAGAGGAGGAAGATATGAACGTCATTGACCGTCTGGAAATGGAACAGATCAAAAAGAACATCCCCATGTTCAAGGCCGGGGATACCCTGAAGGTGCACGTCAAAATCGTCGAAGGGGACAAACAGCGTATCCAGGTCTTTCAGGGTGTCTGCATCAAGCGGATGAACAATGGCCTTGGCTCCACCTTCACGGTGCGCAAGATTTCCGGCGGCGTCGGCGTCGAGCGTGTTTTCCCCCTGCACTCGCCCTCTATCGACAAGATCGAGGTGCTGCAGGTCGGCCAGGTCCGCCGGGCCAAGCTCTACTACCTGCGGAAACTGCAGGGCAAGGCGGCCCGGATTCGCGAAAAGCGCAACATCTGATCCCTGTTTTCCTCATTGCCAAAAAACGGCCCCGGCATTTCTGCCGGGGCCGTTTGAAATTTGATGGCGTCGCAAAAACTCCGTCCTACGGCGTTACGGCGTTTTTTCAGGACCTCGACATACCTGATGTATGCCTTCGCCCCTGAAAAACCACCAAGCCTTGTAGGACGAAATTTTTGCTTAGCCATCCTACAAGTTTTTGCAAATGCATCAAATTTGGGAGGGGCTTCATCGTGACCCTGGACCTTTTCCCCGAGCAGGAACAGCACCCCCTGTTTTTTGAAACCCGCCTGAAAGGTCAGGGCTACCGATACATCGCCGGTGTTGATGAGGCGGGTCGTGGTCCCCTGGCCGGTCCGGTCGTGGCTGCGGCCGTCATCCTGCCGGAAGGATTCGATCTTCCAGGTCTGGACGATTCGAAAAAACTTTCAGAAAAGGTTCGGGAAGAGCTCTACCCGGAAATTCGGCGCCAGGCGTACGCCTTCGGCATCGGCGTGGCTTCGCCCGCCGAGATCGACCGGATCAATATTCTGCAGGCCACGCTTCTGGCCATGGGCCGCGCCATTGATCGGATGCGGACGCGCCCCGACTACCTGCTGATCGACGGAATTACTCCGATCCCCCTGCCTCTGCCTCAGAAAACCCTAAAAAAAGGAGATCATCTCTCCCTGTCCATCGCCGCCGCTTCCATCCTGGCCAAAGTGGTTCGCGACCGGTTGATGACGTTTTTCGATCGTCGTTACCCCGGGTACGGTTTCGCCGGACATAAAGGCTACTGCTGTAAACAGCACTTCCAGGCCATTGCCGAGCTGGGTCCCTGCCCCATCCATCGCACCACCTTCAGCGGGGTGAGGGAGTACCTCCCGCCCCTAATTTAATCGGTATCGGCATCGGGGTGTCCCCCATATTTTCACCAGGGTCGCACCTTCCCGGCGAAATCAAAAAATCTGCCGTTGTCCTCCGGACCCAGTTTTTCGAGAACCCGCTGCAGGCCGGCGGCGCTTTCGTCGGGAGAGACCGGGGCCGATGCTCCGCCCATGTCGGTAGCCACCCAGCCGGGGTGGAGCAGCACCGTGATGATCCCCCGTGAACGGAGATCCAGGGCCAGGCTGCGGCCGACCATGTGCACGGCCGATTTCGAACTGCGATAGATGTACTGACCTCCCGAGGTGTTTTCCTCCATGCTGCCCATGACGCTGCCCATGATCGCGATGACCCCGCGTCTGCTCCGGGCGACGTGTTCGACGAAGGCTTCAGCCATTTTCAGGGGCGCGATGGTATTGACCCTGAAGGTTTGCAGCCAGGCTTCGGTGTCCACACCCCCGAAGGATTGACGGTCACCACCATTTATGCCGGCGTTGTTGAAAAGGATGTCGATGGTTTCACCCTTCAGTTCCTCTGCAAGGCTCCGAATCCCCTGCTCGTTTGCGACATCCAGGGCGTGAACCGTCAAACCCCCGGAAGATTCGGCGCTCATCTTTTGCAATTTTTCCGCTTCCTCCGGGTTTCGGCAACAGGCCAGCACCCGCCACCCCTCCGCGGCATACCGCCGCGCCAATGCCAGGCCGATGCCCCGGTTGGCGCCGCTGATCAGTATCGTTCCGGTCATGTTGGTCTCCTTTTTGTCCGTCGTTTTGGTCTCTTCATCTTCCTGTTTACCAGATACTGAGGGCGGTTTTTTCGAAAAAGTGAAAAAAATTGACAGCTTTTCCGGCCAGGGGGTATAAATTGAAACCTTGACAGGGACGGATTTGATGAACGAGAACCCGGAGGGCCCTTGACCGAAGAGCGACAGACCCTGGGGAAGTGGGGAGAGGAGCAGGCGGTCCGGTTTCTGCGCAGCCAGGGACTGAAAATTGTCGATCGCAACCTGCGGACCCCTGTCGGCGAGATCGACATCATTGCCCGTCACCGGAAGACTCTGGTTTTCATCGAGGTGAAAACCCGTCGAGGCAGCGCTTTCGGCGCCCCGCAGGAAGCGGTGGGAGCCTTCAAACAGCGTCAGATTCTGCGGGCCGCCAGCTGGTATCTCAACGAGCGCCGCCTGCGGGATCTGCAGCCGCGATTCGACGTGATCGCCATCCGCTGCATCGGGGACGAGGCGAGGATCGAACATATAGCGGATGCCTTCGGGGCGGATGGTTGAATACACCAGCTTATTATCGCAAGTTTTTAGGAATAAAAAGGCAGACTCGCGCAAAGGACGCAAAGGTCGCAAAGAAAACGAGAAATCCGAATTTAAGGTTTCCTTGGCGCCCTTTGCGGCCTTGAGTGAGCCAAGCGAACGGGCGCGAGATCGGGTTGTGATTTCAGGTCTTACCTGATTATCAAGAGTCCCTGGAGGATAAAGAGCATGCAGAGCAGGTTGTCATCTCACGGGTTTGTCCGGATCGGCGTGGTCACCCCCGAGCATAGGGTTGCTGATATCGATTTCAACTGCGACCGGATCCGGCAGGTGGTGGAAGAGAACGACAACTGCCGTTTTTTCCTGTTCCCCGAACTGTGCGTCACCGCCTATACCTGCGGCGATCTGTTTTTTCAGTCGCTGCTGATTTCCCGGGCGCGCAGGGCATTGCTCGACCTGGCCGAATTCAGCGGCATGCGGCAGGTGACGCTGGTGGTCGGAGCCCCCGTCGCCCAGGGAGGAAGACTGTTCAATTGCGCGGTCTTCATCTCCTGCGGAAGTATTCTCGGCATCGTCCCGAAGATTTTTCTCCCCAATACCAACGAGTTTTACGAAGAGCGATGGTTCTCCTCGGGTCTGGACCGCACCGCCGACCATGTCGAATGGGATGGAACAAAAATCCCCTTCGGCGAGGATCTGCTGTTTCGCGCCGAGGAGCTTCCGGACTGCATCTTCGGCATCGAAATCTGCGAGGATCTCTGGGTGGCCGACCCGCCCAGCGGCCGCATGGCCGGACGGGGCGCCACCGTTCTGCTCAACCCTTCCGCCAGCCCCGAAATTCTGGGCAAGATGGAATATCGCCGGGAACTGGTGCGGAATCAGTCGGGCCGCTGCCTGGCGGCCTACCTCTACGCTTCCGCCGGTCCAGGCGAATCCAGCACCGACCTGGTCTATTCGGGCCATTCACTGATTGCCGAAAATGGTGCTCTTATGGCCGAAACCAGACGTTTCGAGTTCGGCACTCAGTTTATCTATGCCGATATCGACATCGAGCGGCTGATCAACGAGCGGCACAAAAACAACAGTTTCGGTGCTTCGGGAGGTGAAAAGGCCTACCGGCTGATCGATTTTCCCCTGCCCGAAGTCACCAGCGCCACCCTGCGCCGTTTCGTCCCCACCACCCCCTTCGTGCCTCCTGCCGAGGAGGAGCGGGCCCATCGCTGCCACGAAATCTTTTCCATCCAGACCACCGGCCTGGCCAAGCGCCTGCGCCATGTCGGAACCCGTCGCGCGGTCCTCGGCATCTCCGGGGGACTCGATTCAACCCTGGCCCTGCTGGTGACGGTCAAAGCCTTCGACAAACTCGGCTATGACCGCTCGGGTATCGAAGCCATCACCATGCCCGGTTTCGGCACCACCTCCCGCACCCGTTCCAACGCCGAGCGCCTGGCCGAGCATCTCGGTGTGAGCCTGCGGGTGATTTCCATCGATGCCGCGGTGCGTCAACACTTTGCCGATATCGGCCACGACGAGCAGGTTCACGATGTTACCTATGAAAATGCTCAGGCCCGGGAGCGGACCCAGATTTTGATGAACGTCGCCAACCAGGTCGGCGGGCTGCTGATCGGCACCGGCGACCTGTCCGAACTGGCTCTCGGCTGGTGCACCTACAATGCCGACCACATGTCCATGTACGGTGTCAATTCCGGTGTACCCAAGACCCTGGTCCGCTACCTGGTGGCCTGGTGTGCCGAAGCCGAATTCACCGGGGAGGCGGCCGAAATCCTGTTCGATGTCTGCGACACGCCGGTCTCCCCCGAACTGCTGCCGCCCCATGAAAACGGCGAGATCAAGCAGCGCACCGAGGACAAGGTGGGGCCCTACCTGCTGCACGATTTTTTCCTTTTCCACTGTGTGCGGCTGCAGTTCGGTCCGCGCAAGATCTTTTTCCTGGCCCGTCATGCCTTCGCCGGCAGCTTTGCTGACGACATCCTCATCAAATGGCTCAAAATCTTTTACCGCCGCTTCTTCATGCAGCAGTTCAAGAGATCCTGTCTGCCCGACGGCCCCAAGGTCGGCAGTGTGGTGCTTACCCCCAGGGGCGACTGGCGCATGCCGAGCGATGCGGGCGTGGCGCTGTGGCTGAAGGAACTGGACGAACTGGAGGCGGAGAACCTTGAAGGACGGTCGTGAAGGTGCCGGGCGACCCGGCACTCTGTATCTCGTCGCCACTCCCATCGGCAATCTCGAAGACCTGACCTTTCGCGCCCTGCGTATTCTGCGGGAAGTGGACCTGGTTGCCGCAGAGGATACCCGGCACAGCCGCAAGCTGTTTTCCCATTACGGCATCAAGACGCCGCTGACCAGCTATTTTCAGCATAATGAAGCCGCCAAAGGGGAAACCCTGGTTCGAACCCTGCTCGACGGCCGTTCCGTGGCCCTGATCTCCGATGCCGGTACCCCGGCCATTTCCGATCCAGGGTTCGATCTGGTGCGGCGCTGTCTGGAAGAAGGGATCCCCGTCTCAGCCGTCCCCGGTCCATCGGCTCTGATCGCCGCCCTCTCCATGGCCGGCCTGCCGACGGAGCGTTTCGCTTTCGAGGGTTTTCTACCGGCCAAGGCGGGCGCCCGACGCAAGGCGCTGGCGTCATTGATTTCAGAAAGCCGGACCACGGTTTTTTACGAAGCGCCTCACCGGCTGGCAGCAACCCTTCGCGATCTCGCAGAAGAACTCGGCCAAGACCGACCGGTCGCCGTAGTACGGGAGTTGACCAAGGTTCACGAAGAACTGTTTCGCGGAACGGCGGCCGAAGCCTGCGAACATTTTCGGGACAAGGTCAAAGGCGAGATCGTTCTGCTGATCGGGCCGGCTGCTGAAAAGCCGCCGGAAGAGACCGTCCTCGAAGCGTTGCGCCGTTTACGGCAAGAGACCGTTCTGCCGATGCGGGAGATCGTCAAGCAGGTAGCCAGAGAACATGGTCTGTCCGGCAGCGAGGTCTACAAAGAGAGTTTGGCCCTGCGGGATGAGGAGGAGTGAAGCTACTTGGCGATCGAGCTCTTGCCATTCCCTTGGCATCTGCCCCCTGTCTGATAAATCCATAAGTGGAATAGGATTATATTCTGGAACAACATATAGGAAGGGCCCACTTCGGAAATCCGAGTGGGCCTTTCGAATAACTTGGAAATGGTGCAATTTAAGAAAGTCCCACTTCGATTTTCGACGCTGCATTCTCATCACATACCTTTGAAGAACCCTTTGGGCGGCAGTTCAGATAAGAGCATCGAGGTAATTTGACCTTCAAATTTAAAAATGACTATCATGTCACTGCCAAATTCCTGCATGACCTGCCGGCAGGATCCACACGGAGGATAAAGGCGAGCTTTATTTTGTCCGCGTGATCAGAAAGAGCCTTCCGCAGTACATCCGCCAAGCTTCCCAATATGGGTTCTTGCAAAAAAATATTACATGAGTTCAGCCAGGCAACCAATTCGCAATGCCCGCGCATCATCAAGCGCATGGTGCAATTGAAGACCTCCACTGTGGTCGGCTAAGTCTGGAACACGTTTAAACCTTAACCGTCGATCAATCAGCGTATGAAACATATCCTTGTCATAAAATGAATCCACACAGATAGTGATATCCCCAGCAAAACCATCCAGCCAAGCGGTCAGGTCAGAAGCAACCTGATTTCGCGACTGCGCCTGCTCCCCAGTCAGTATTGACTCGGGCCGTAGCCCTTTTAGCGGCTTGGCCAGATAGGGATCTTCTCTTACATAGAGACCGGAGATGTCCTGACCTGACAAGAATCTGAGATGATCCATCAACGCAGAATCGGCCTCAAGATGCTGATTGAGCATCGCTTCCTTCTGCTCCGACAACTGCCTACAGCCGGAAGCCGTCTCATGTCGAATCAAATCAAGGGTGCTCTGCAACCTCCCATATAGCACGTTGCCAGCCTTCCCTTTTGACAGCCACGGCAGGACCCACCCCAGCACGAATAGACTGCAACCTGCCAAGGTCCAGGTGTCTTTCAACTCACGATAAAACTCCTGGCCATCTTCAGACACCATGCCGATGCTGATTAATTGCGGACGTACGAGACAGGTGAACTCTGTATCCAGAAAAAATCTCAACGCATAACACTTTCATCATCAAAAATCGCAGCAAGGGCTTCGGGGCTGGTCGTGTAATGCATATCCCTCTTCCATTTCACTTCGCAGCCATCGAGATCAAAGAAGTCGACAATCAGCTCTTTGCACCTATCGCTGAACAGGGTCGCGTTGAGCAGGTCGGGGCAATTCTCTTCCCCTGCTGAAACCCTAGCAGAATGACCGAAGATCTTTTCTTTGTAGAGAAGATTCCTAACTTAGGTGCCATTCAGCCCTTGTCCAGGAAGAGTTTCAACTTTTGCTCTTTGACATCGATAGTAGCCATCACATACGCGAGATCGGAGCTGGAAGACCTGGGGGTGCCTCCGGCTAAATGTGGAGGGCGGGTGCCACTGATCAGACTCTGCCTGCACAACGGGGTCGAGCCATTGGTTCAGGTTACAACATCAAGATGAAAATACGATTTCTCCTCTGTCGTTATAATCAATTTCGAGACCGTTTGGACCCTGCTTCTCTTTGTACCGGACCTCTTCAATCCCCCCGTGCCAGTCTTTTCTTGTTATTCCATTCACATCTGGCCAAACAATCATCTTGCGCACCTGCCCGTTCCAAACCTTTTCCGGCGCAAGAAGAGAAACTAGTTGGTTGAAAAAATGCTGTTTGCTTTCAATTACCTCACAAAAAGCCTCGACCTGCCCCTCAAGGGTTTTCTTATGACGCGAGGACTTGAGTTCGATGACAACAAGACGCCCTGCATAATCGATGGCAAGAATATCATTGACGATCTTTCCCCGCTCCTGAAAGGCCAGTTCTGAAGTTAGAAAAGTCAATCCATCAAAAAATGGAAGCTGGTGTTTGTGGTTGATGGCATAATCAATAATCCATGCTTGCAATTCCTTTTCTCTCGTCTTCCTAGAGCCCCCCGCTTCAATTTTCTCTTTTTTGTCCGACAGCAGCGGGTCGATTTTCTCGTGCAAAAATCGCCTTCCTTGTTCTTTGCTAGTAAAGCCGCCTTTTCCCTGCTCTGGGGTATCTTTGGCAAGACTGATCAATGAAAACGAGCCGACATTCCCCCTGAAGTGGAGTTTATTTGCGTTAAGCCGATCTTTACATTCCTCGTTCAGTTCTTTAGCCATTCTAAAATATTTCATAGTGTCTTCTGCCATCTCTCCCTCCTGTGAATTCTAAGGTGTTTACTCCAAATAATCTCGGTTGCATCTAGCACATTGGTAATGCTCGTCTCTCTTCAATTCTATGGGGACGCCGGCAAGGCCGAAGTACTCGATGATAGCCTGCCTGTTTCCGGCAGTTAAGCAACCATCCATATACAGTCGAAATTGTCGTTTCGTCAGAAAATAAACCACTCTTCCGCGCGGGTAGTAGTCGTAGGCGTGGCCCTTGAGCAAGCGTTCCGCATCAGTTTGCGGTTTCAAGTGGAGCCAGAAATCGTAATGGCCGCCATATTGAAGGGCGTCGCCGTACGGTTCGGCCTCGGAGAGCGGCACCGCCTCAGCGACAACCGTCTCCCCGACGCACCAGAACATGCCGACCTTAGCATCCGGAGTCATAGCCCTGGCCGCCTCCCATCAAAGAACCTTGACCTAGGCACTCCAGGAATTCAATGGTTGTCTCCTGAATGGCATGGTTTTCCCGGATCGCGGATTCGGCGATCCCCAGACAGAGTTCATCGTCAAAATAATGCGGGATCTGCAAAAAGAGATGTATTGCCGAATTCCTGATTCCGCTGTTCCGGTGCCGCAGCAGCGGCAGCAGTTCTTCCAGATCATCCCGATAAAGGAAGCCGCATTGCGTTGTTTGAATCTCCTCGATCAAGGTGCTGCGGACCTTGCTGTCCGGGTCGGCAATCATTCTCCATGTGGCAAGCAGTTCCTTGCGCTCAAGATCGTCGTAAAGTGACCGATTGATCAGAATCTTGATGGCCAATGCCCGTACCTTTGCATCTGTGTCGCCTAAAGCGGGCAGAACGGATCTAACCGGAAAAATATCCCAGTCGTCCATATCCTGATACCACATTTCCAGCAATTCTCGCTTTTCCGCAGTAGTACCTTCGGCAAGCGTCGTCCGAAGCGTTTCTAGATCCAATCGCACCATTTTTGCCTCTCAGACCTCCAGGGTCTCCCCATCCTGAAGAACGACAACGATCTCCCGAAACAGGTCTCGATAAGAATCTCCATTTTCCGTATGTATGGGCACGAGTCGCTTCGGCTGTAACGCCGCGACCAACCCTTCCAGGTCACCACGCACCGCGTGCCCGCTGGTATGGATTTCACGGAATTCCACTTTCGGATGCTGCTTGATGCTTTGATATTTGGGCTCCTTCAGATACCCCGACCACATCGAGTAGACCACTCCGCAATGCTCCAGCTTGTCCAAAAGATCCGCAAAGTAGCTGATTTTGAGGAAATAGCGGGAAGGCTGCGCAACGATTTCGGCGGTGGGGATCATGGTGTCCGATCGAAAAATGTCCCGCACAAAAGCGCCGAAAAAATTCCGGTTTTCTGCGAGCTTCTGGTAATGCGCCCCGGCGGTAATTCCCTTGGTCAGAACTCTGATGTTCCTGGAGGTGCCAATGTCCGGAATGGAAGGGAATCGGTCAGCAACAGTGCGCAGGATGTAGGCTGTGTAGATGTCGGTCACGAACACGCGATTGGCTTTTAGACAGGCCGAGAAGGCAGCACAGAGGCGGTCGATATGCTGCCCCGAGCAGATCAGAAAGCAGGCCTGGCCCTCGAACTCGCGCAGAGCCTCCAGCATCCCCTTCTCGACCGCGTCTTCAGTCGGGTAGGCATCGTTGTCGCGCCCCATCATCGTCCCTTCCATGAGGAGCAGATCGATGTCGCGTGGCGGGTCGGCGAGAAACCAGTCGAAAGCTTTTTTCCGCCGGCCGTGCGCTCGAAAATCGCCGCTATAATAGATTCGCCTTCCTTCGGCTTCGACCAAAAGGCCAAAGGCATCGACGCAGGAGTGGTCCATCAGGTAGGGCCTGATCCGAAAGTCCGGACTCAACTCGACCCATTCACGGTTGCGCAAGGGGCTCAAGGTGTGGTTCAGGAACGGCTTGCCGAGAAAGAGACGGGTAGTGGCAATGAGCTGGCTGGCTGTCTCACCGATATGCACGGTCTTGTCAGGGGGAAGATTCTCGATCAAGCCGAAATGATCCTGGTGGGGATGGCTGATAAAAACGTCGCTGAAATCGAGGTTCGTCAGATCGATATGGCTAGGGCTGTCGTCCAGCGGGGAGCCGGCATCGAGCAGAATGGAACGGTTTCCCGATGCGATCTGGATGCAGGTGCCACCGATTTCCCGGGTTCCGCGGTGAACGGTAAGTTTCATGATTTTTCCTTCTGATGCCGCAAGTCAAACCCAAAGGCGGTGACCGCAAAGCTCCGTTTCGGGCCATCTACGGAAGGTTTTCCCAGAAACTCCCTCGTTTCCAACCGCATCTGAACGTCACATCCCGGTTTGCCGGCTGCGAGAAAAAGACTTTCCTTCAAGTCTGACCAGATTGCCTTAGGCAGTATTAGCAAACCTGCCAGTAGCGTGGGAATGCCGAGATCCTCCAAATCGTCAATCAAGCTGAGTTGCCATGGGTTAGCAATCTCGTCGTCAGCTTGAAATTCGTCACCAAGGAGGGTCAACTCAAGGGGCAAGGGGGCCACAAAGTCGGCGAAAAGTGAGTTGGTGATCCCGGATAGCTGCAGCATCCGGGCAGGTCCCTCGTCAGCGGCACCCGGACAGGGACAATCGCAGGCCCAGCGCCACTGTTTGACATCGGCGTAGAGGTAATGGCTGGTTTCTGACAACGTCATGGGCAACTCTTTCCCAGGCTGGCCTATATATACCAGCAATATGCGACAGATCACGTCGCATTCGTTTTATCCCCTGTTCAACTCCCTATAACGCCCCTTGGCCTCCTCATAGCTAATTCCAAGCAGAATCAAGAGGCGTTCAATGGTATCGGCGCAGTTGTATTCATCGAAGGTCGGTTGCTCCGGGAAATCGAAGCCGTTGTTGATTTCATGTACGCATCCAAGGCAAACATGGGTCTCTGCCAAGTCATCCCAAACAAAACTTTCGTCGATATGGCTCGGGCAAAGCGGGCAACGATACCCTGCTGGTATTTCCGGGTGGGGCGACTCTTTCAGGTTTTTTTGCATGATTCCCTCATCGAAAAAGTATTTACAGCACTCTATATATTCGATTGAGGCGGCGAGAAGTTTCCGAAAAATCGCAATTATAATATTATTTTTTGTTGATTAACCTACTATTTACGGCACTTCATCTTTAAAATTGAATAGTTGCAGAAGTGTGTAGTTGATGGCTAGTTTTCTGGAAAAGGAAGGCGATGTTGTAAGTCGTGCGGAGACATCAGCAGCCAGAAATGCAATATGTCTGATGAGTCAGCTCAGTTTCTGTGAAACTACTCACGGAACAAGTTGCCACCGAATCCTGCATATCCTGGTTCGCGATATGCTCCTTGAAATCCTTTGGGGTGGAATCTGTGGGAGTCCTGACATGAGCCCCCAAGGGGACGTTGGTAAGTTATGTAAGTTATGGGACAATCTTCTAAATCACTTGCCAAGTTTTTCTACTGTCCGAGAAATCGTTCCGCATTGTTCTGAGAAATAGAATACGTCGGGCGATGGATTTCCTGCGAAAAAGGGCCATTCACCTGGAGCCCCCAAGGGTGAGCTATCTTCGCTTTTGAGGACACACCGTGTATCCTAACGAGACTTGGAGGTGTGTTCATGCAAGCGAAGCGACAGTACGATCCAGAGTTCAAGCGGGAAGCAGTCCGTCTGGTTGTTGAAGAGGGCCTTCGGGTTCGCGAGGTCGAGAGGAACCTTGGGATCACCCACGGCGTTCTAAAAGGCTGGGTGCAGAAGCACCATGACCACCAGGATGCCGCCTTTAACGGGCAACTTGATCCAGAATCACCGGAAGCGGCGCTGAAACGGCTGCGCAAAGAGAATGAGCAGCTTCGGCGCGAACGCGACATTTTAAAAAAAGCAGTGGCCATCTTCTCAACGGACCCAAATCGATATTCGGGTTCATAACCGAGCACCGCTCCGAATTCGGAGTGGAGGAGATGTGCCGAGTTCTTGGGGTGACTCGGAGTTGGTATTACGCGCATCTGAAGCGCGGGGAAACCCAGCGACCGCGTGAAGATCAGGTGTTGCTGACCAGCATCAAAACGGCCTTTGAAGAGAGTGACCAGACCTATGGTGCCGGTAGGATCGTTCAGGAACTGCGGGATCAAGGGACTCCCGTAGGCAAGAATCGTGTCTGGCGCCTGATGCGGGAAAACGCTCTGCAAGTGAAGACCACCCGGCGGTTCAAGGTCACGACCAATTCCGATCATAAGCGGCCGGTAGCACCGAATCTGGTGCAACGTGAGTTCTGTGCCGATGGTCCTGATCGGCTCTGGACCGGAGACATCACGTACATCTGGACAAACGAAGGGTGGATGTATCTGGCGGTGGTTCTGGAGGTCTTCTCTCGCCGGATTGTGGGCTGGAGTATGAACCGGCGCATGACGGATGATTTGGTGATTGCGGCCTTTAAAAATGCCCTGGTGAGACGGCGGCCCCGGCCGGGATTTGTCTTTCATACGGACCGCGGCTCGCAGTATTGCAGTAAGAGGTTCCGGGCGCTGGTCAAGGGCGCCGGAGGGTTGCAGAGTATGAGCGCCACGGGGTGTTGCTATGACAACGCAATCACGGAATCTTTTTTCGGAACTTTGAAAAGAGAGCTGATCCATCACGTTTCTTTCTTGACCCGGCAACAAGCACAAAGCCGAATATTTCGTTACATCGAAGGATTCTACAACCGCAAAAGGCGGCACTCCGCCATTGGGTATCTGTCTCCTGAGCGTTTTGAACAGGAGCATTTCAAAATGGCGGCTTAGGGAATTTCTCGTGTCCTCTATTGCGAAGACAGGTCAGGGGACGTTGGTAAGTTATGTAAGTTATGGGACAATCTCCTAAATCACTTGCCAAGTTTTTCTACTGTCCGAGAAATCGTTCCGCATTGTTCTGAGAAATAGAATACGTCGGGCGATGGATTTCCAACAATCCCTAACTTTCCTAACTTTCACTTTCCTAGCTTTCCTAACTTTCCTAGCTTTCCTAACTTTCCTAACTTTCCTAACTTTCCTAACTTTCCTAACTTTCCTAACTTTCCTAACTTTTCTGGCCTACAAGAAAACCCGGCTGGCGAAAAAGGTGGATCTTCGTGTCTGTCGGACAGCGCTATAGGAGAAAAGCCTGCCACATTTACATCAAGGGGTTCCATTCATGTTTTGATAAAATAAAAAGCCCCAGATTCCGCAATGGGTTCTGGGGTTTTATGTCGTCGACCCATAACAGAAGCAATTTCGGTCTTGAGGGGGTGGCACACCTCACTCTTCTGGATTCCGACTGCGAACATTGTAGAGGCCTATATTTTCATCAGAAGTCATCAGAATAAGGCCTTCTGCCTGAGCCTGAGCTACCAGCATTCGATCAAACGGATCGCGATGGTGTGCGGGAAGACTTCCAGCTAATTGCCCATGGTAAAGACTGATCGGAAGCTTGCTGAAACCCTCATCTTCGACAATGGAGTCCATGTCCTCCGGGGCATCCAGTTTTCCAAGAGCTTTTTTAATCGAAATTTCCCATGTTGTCGCGGCGCTGACAAAAACCTCGTTTCTCTGATCGGAAATAAGCTCCTTGCACCGTGCACCTAGTTCTGGCGAATCGTTGAGCCACCAGAGAAAAACATGGGTATCGAGCAGGAAGCGCTGCATCAGTTTTTCCCTTCAAACGCATCAACAACTTCCTCAGGCGTCTGGTCAAAGTCATCCGAAATACGAATCATCCCTTTGAAACGCCCAGGTTTACGCTGAAACCGTCCTTCTTTGTGGGGTAGAAGGTCAAGATAGGGTTTCCCGGCTTTAGCAATGATGACGGTTTCCCCTTCCCAAACTTTTTCTGCCAAAGCCGATAGATTGCTTTTCGCTTCATGCATGTTCACTTTCATGGCATCCCCTTTTTAGCTAAGTTTAGCTAAGTTGATGGTAGCCATTCGGGGCATCTCTGTCAAGAAGGAAGAAATACAGTGCGGCAGGCCGGACGATTTTCACTTGCGCCCTCGCGCCTTGGCGATCGTCTCCCCGGTTTCAGCCTGCTTGAGGCCGGCCGCCTTGGCGTCACGCCGGGCCTTAACAATAAGGGCATCAAACTCCTTTAGGGATGGTGGTGAGATCACCTTCAGGATGACGACGTCATCCTCTCCGATAACGACGAACTGAGTTCCGGTTTCGAGATTGTGCCGCTTTCGCACTTGGGGCAAGAGGGGGCTTGAAAGTTGTCCCAGATTACTGGCCAGGTCAGAAGGGAAGAATAAACCCGAACCTTAACATCCCCGGTGCCTAGGAAAGCCTTGCCGATTAAGGCGGGCCTTTCGCAAGTGCAGCTTGTTATCTTTCCACCGCGGGAAGGAATCCTTCAAGGAATTGGTTTTCGATGCCATTGAAGTCAGTTGCGGTCCGTTGCTTCTGCTTCTCAATGTCTCCTGTTTTTTGAAATCGAGGAGGTAGAAACTACTTGCGAACACGCATGTGGCAAGCAGATCAGGTTGTAGACCGCTGATCTTTTCATCGATTCTTCCAAATAGGAAATGTCTTCTTGGGTGACATTCTCGCCTTCGATAATCAGTTCCACTTCCATTTTTCCAAACTGGTCCTGGAGTTTTCCGTTGGCTTCGGGATTTTGCAGGTGCAGAAAAACATACGGATTCCATGAGATGCGGACACGAACTTCCTGATGATGTAAGCAGAGCCCACGTTTCAGAGCGCTGGCAGAGACTGCGGCATTCAAACATCCTGTCAATGCCGCGAGCACAATTTCTGTTGGTTCAGGCCGGTCTGTTGGGGCCGTGAAGCCCAGAGCCTCCTCTACCTCCTTGTGAGCACCAATGTGGTAAACGTATTCACGGGCCGCCCTGTCTATCCGTTGCCCACCGAGCGTGTAGGGCCCTGTTTTAGCCGTGGTATGCACTACGCGGCCCTCGCTAGCACCGGTCGCTTCAAATTCGAATTGTACAGCCTCAGGATTCGTTTTTGCGAAACGGCTAAACTTCTCGAAGGTTTCGATATTCAGTCCACTTTTCAAGGAACGGTCGAGCCGGGTTTGGTTTTCCATTTGTCTCTCCTTTTATTGCGTCAAGTGTCCTTGTTTTTTTCCTGCAAACCATTCTATCAGTCTTTCCGGAATTAAACCGATGTCCTCAATCAAGGCCGCCAGTCGACTTCCTGCCGCAAGGGCTCCTTGATTATCTGGGGACTGTGACAGGAGCATTTCCAAATGCCCTTATCTGCGCAAAAGAACCACTTCATCAGATGAAAGTGGTCTGGAAAGGTCCCCTTACCCCAAACCGTCAAGGGGTGTCACAATGAAATTAGATTATTTCACGTTATCAATTGTTTTTTTGCTGACTCTTGGTTGCGCTCCCGCAAATCCTCTTGCCAAACTGACTGAATCCAGAAGCAACTTTTTTTTAATATGGAAATTATTGACGTATCAGATTTAGAAAATATGGAATACGAGCAATTGGGGGCTGTACCGGAGTCGATTGCGAAAAGCTATGGGGGATGGACGATATCCTGGCGAAGCCGATCAGAATGAAGATTTCATTTGCCGCTATGGAGATCCCCGAGGAGCGATTTGGGGTCTATCTGACGGCCTGTCAGCATAAATGTGGCGTTTCGATTTCCTTGGGTCTTCAGAACCTTACTTCGAACCCGTCGAACTCGTCCCTGTAGTCCTGATGTTCGATGTCCAGGTTGTCGACCCGGCTGCCGGAGGGACCCTGGCGCAGGGCGGAGAGGGCTGATTCCACATCCGCCCGGGGGCCTTCGATGATCGCCTCGACGGCACCGTCGGAACGGTTTCTGACCCAGCCGGTGAGCTCCAGGGACTGGGCGGTGCGGCGGGTGAAATAGCGAAATCCGACCCCCTGGACCATGCCCTCGATCCTCACTGCCACTCTAATCCTGTCCATTTTCGCCCATCCTTTCCAGCATCTGACCGAACTCTTCCTCGCTGAGTATGGTGATGCCCAGTTCTCTTGCCCGGTCGAGCTTGCTCCCGGCGTCGCTGCCCGCGACCACGTAATCGGTTTTTTTGCTGACCGATCCGGCGGCCCGGCCGCCGAGACGCTCTACCAGGTCCTGGGCTTCCTTGCGTTTGAATTGTACCAGGCTGCCGGTGAATACGAAACTTTTGCCGCTCAGGGGTCCGCCGGCGCGACGGACTTCCACCTTGGGAGAAACGCCGAGTGCGGCCAGTTCCTCCAGAATCTGCCGGTTGCGCTCCTTGGCGAAGAAGTCCGTTACGCTGTCGGCGACCTGGGGGCCGACCTCGTGGATGGCCATCAACTGATCGCGATCGGCCGAAATCAGCTCCTCCAGGGAACCGAACTGGCGGGCCAGTAGCCGGGCCAGATGCTCGCCGACATGACGGATGCCCAGGGCGTAGAGCAGGCGTTCCAGAGGGCGCTGTTTACTCGCCTCGATGGCCTGCAGCAGGTTTTGGGTGGATTTTTCTCCCATGCGTTCGCAGGCCAGCAGATCCTCTTTGTCCAAACGGTACAGATCGACGATGCTATGTACCATATCCCGCTGCAGGAGTTGCTCAAGGGTTTTTTCCCCGAGGCCGTCGATATCCATGGCCCGGCGCGAGACGAAATGCTTGAGGGCCTCCAGAACCCGGGCCGGGCAGGAGAGTTCCTGGCAGCGGGGGACGACTTCCCCTTCGAGCTTGACGACCGGACCGCCGCAGACCGGGCAGGTTTCCGGCAGAGGAACAATCTTTTCCTTGCCGGTCCGTTTTTCGGTCAGAACCCGGACTACATCCGGAATGACGTCTCCGGCCCGTTCCACGACCACCTGGTCGCCGATGCGCACATCGAGACGCTCCATTTCATCCCAGTTGTGCAGGCTGGCGCGGGAGACGGTCACACCGCTGACTTCCACCGGCCGCAGCCGGGCAACAGGGGTGATGGCACCGGTGCGGCCGACCTGGAGGAGAATGTCCTCGACCACGGTGATGGCCTGGCGAGGGGCGAATTTCCAGGCGATGGCCCAACGGGGGGTCCGGGTTTTTTCACCCAACTCCCGCTGCAGGTCGAGACTGTCGACCTTGACCACCATGCCGTCGATTTCGAAAGGCAGCTCTTCACGAATGGCTTCCAGTTGACGGAAACAGGTGATGACCTCTTCGATGCCTCGGGCTCTTTGAATTCTGTCCAGATGAACCCGCAGGCCCCATTGGCGAAGCCGGTTCAACACTTCGTAATGGCTGGAAGGCATGGCGCCTTCCGTCAGACCGACTCCGTAGCAGCTGATCTGCAGGGGGCGTTTGGCGGTAATGCCGGAATCGAGTTGCCGCAGGCTGCCCGCGGAGGCGTTGCGGGGATTGGCGAACACCGGCTGCCCTTCCTCTTCCCGCTCCCGATTGAAAGCCTGGAAGGCCGCGAGGTCCATGTAGACCTCGCCGCGAACCTCCAGCAGCGAAGGACAGCCCTCGGCCAGAACCAGGGGAACCGTGGCTATGGTCTTGAGGTTTTCGGTGATCTTTTCGCCGGTGATGCCGTCGCCGCGGGTGGAGCCGAGTTCGAGCCGGCCTTTCCGATAGACGAGTTCCACCGCCACGCCGTCCATCTTCGGTTCACAGACATAATCGATCGATTCCTGCCGGGCCAGAAACCGCCGGATCCGCTCGTCGAACTCACGCATCTCCTTTTCGTCGAAGGCGTTTTCGAGGGAGAGCATCGGCAGGCTGTGCCGGATGGAGGTGAATTTCTCCAGCGGCGGCGCGCCGATCCGCTGGGAAGGGGAGGTGGGGGTGACCAGCTCGGGAAACCGCTCTTCGATTGTCTGCAGCTCCCGGAACATTTGGTCGTATTCGGCATCGGATACTTCCGGCCGATCGTAGACGTAGTAGAGGGTGTTGTGACGGTGGAGTTCGGCGCTGAGTTCCTTGTGGCGGGCGGCAGCCTGTTCTTTGTTCATCGGATATCCTTCGTTGTTTTGGCAGATGGAATGCCTTATAGCATATGGTGGAAGGATGATAAAGAGCATTGGCCCGATCCTATCCAAATCGAAATCGAAATCGGGATCGGGATCGGGATCGGGATGGCTTTTGATCTTGCCTTTGCCCCTCACCCCTCACTCAATTAAAGAAAGATTGTTTTTGCTCCCCCCTTCAAGTAAACTCCGGGGGCAAAAGATTAGAGAAAAAAGTATAAGGAGAACCGGATGTTCGATAATCCGTATCTGTATTTTGCCGTTCTGGGCGGGCTGATATTACTGTCGGCTTTTTTCTCCGGATCAGAAACGGCCCTATTGAGCCTGGATACCCTGCGCATCAAGTATCTGGTGCATAAAAAACGGCGGGGAGCCCAGCAGCTGGAGGCCATCCGGCAGCATCCCGACCAGTTGCTCAGCGCCATTCTCATCGGCAACAACCTGGTCAACATTGCCGCGTCGGTTTTCGCCACAGCACTTTTTGTGCAGCTGTTCGGCGATCATGGTGAACTGGTGACCATTCTCCTGCTGACCCCGGTCATCCTGATCCTGGCCGAAATTGCTCCCAAGACCTTTGCCGCCCATAATCCCGAGCGGGTTTCATTTCTGGTCCTCGGTCCGATCCGCATGGTGATGCTGCTGCTCAAGCCGCTGATCTGGGTGGTGACGGGCATCTCCAGGCTGATGACCCGCTTCACCAGCAGTGAAGCCGAACGGGGCCTGATTTCGGAAGACGAAATCCGGGCCATGATCTCGGTCGGAGAGGCCTCCGGGGTGGTCGGGCGGGACAAGCGCCGCATGCTGCACGGCATTTTCGACCTGTCCCAGATCCGCGCCCGTGATGTCATGATTCCCCGCACGGAAGTGGTCGGCATCGAGGTCTCCACCCCCTTTGCCGAAGCCCTGGAGATCGCACAGCAGGCCCGGCATTCGCGCTTTCCCGTTTATGAGGGAAGTCTGGACGAGGTGGTAGGGGTCATCCATAGCAAGGATATCCTCAAGTTTGTCGGCCGCCCGGAGGAGTTTTCTCTGCGGGATGAGGCGAGACCGCCCTATTTCGTGCCCGAATCGAAACGCATCAATACCCTGCTGCAGTCCTTTCGCCAAAAACACATCCATCTGGCGATGGTGGTGGACGAGTATGGCGGGGTCGAGGGGATCGTGACCCTGGAGGACATCGTCGAGGAGATCGTCGGCGACATCCAGGACGAATACGATACCGAAGAGGTGCTGATCCGGGAAATGTCCTTCGGCCGCTACATGGTCGACGGCAGCGTCTCGCTGCGCGTCATCAATCAGAAATTCGGCTTGCAACTGTCCGAGGAACATGCCAACACCCTGGCCGGATTTCTGCTTCATTGCCTCGGCAGCATTCCCCGACAGGGGGATTGCTGTGAGGCCCAGGGCGTGTCCTTCACCGTCCGGCGGGTGGTCGATCGCCGTGTGGAAGGGATTGAGATGGTCCTGCCCGACACGTCCCCCCGCGCCTGACCCACCGCAGGTCCCTGCCGACCCTCATCCCCACAAAATGTCCCCCGTGCGCAGCCCTCCCAAAGGAGGGCTTTTTGCGTTTTTCCCACTTTTCTAAACCCTTAAAAAATTAGAAAAATCACCTTGACACAGGCGTGGCGCGCCGCTATAGTTTGGCAAAAGGTGGGGAATGGTGTTAAATTTGGCCAGGATGGCTACGGATGAACTTCCAGGGGGAATTCAACAACGCGATCGACGCCAAAGGCAGGGCGAGCATTCCGGCTCGATTCCGGGAAATACTGGCCCAGCAATATGGCGACGAGCGTCTCATCGTGACCCAGAACAGGGGAGGGCTGGTCGCCTTTCCCGTCCCTGAATGGGATAAGTTTCTGGAGAACGTCCAAAAAATGCCCCCCGGCCAGGCAAGGGAAGATGTCAATCTGACCCTTATTTCTCCGGCCGTAGCCTGTACTTTCGACAAGCAGGGCCGCATTCAGCTGAGCAAGGCATTGCGCGATTACTCCGGTCTGGACGGAGATGTCCGGGAAATCGTGGTGGTCGGTTCCTTCAACAAGATACTGGTCTGGAACCGGGCCAAACACGCCGAAATGCGCAGAAGTGCCGAGGCGCGGCTCGAATCGGATCCTCAGACCCTCTTCGATCTGGGATTCTGATTTTTGGACAAACCGGCCTTTCAGCATGCATCGGTCATGGCGGACGAGGTTCTGTCCTGTCTTCAGCCCAGACCGGGAGAGATCTTTCTCGACGGCACTGTCGGCGGCGGCGGCCATTCCCGCCTGATTCTGGAAGCGATGGCCCCCGATGGCCGCCTGATCGGCCTGGATCGCGACCCGGAAGCCCTCGACGAAGCCGCCAAGGTGCTGGCACCCTACGGAGACCGGGTGGTGCTGCTGCACCGCAATTTCAGCGAGGTTGGTCAGGTTCTGAAGGAATTGGGCATCGAGGCCCTGGACGGACTGCTTCTCGATCTGGGTGTTTCCTCCTATCAGCTCGACGCCCCTCACCGAGGTTTTTCCTTCCGGACCGATGCGCCCCTCGACATGCGCATGGATCCCACGGCCGGAGCAACGGCGGCAGATATTCTACGGGAATACGATGCCGACGACCTGGCGGACATCTTCCGGCAGTACGGGGAAGAACGGTATGCCCGGCGCATTGCCCGGCGCATCGTTCAGGTCCGGGGCGACGCCCCGATCACGACCACCAGCCAATTGGCCGAACTCGTACAGGACAGTGTTCCCCGCGGCCGGGTGCCGGCCCGCATTCACCCGGCGACCCGGGTTTTCCAGGCTCTGCGGATCTTTGTCAACAGGGAGTTGGAGCATGTCGAGCAGGGCTTGAGAGACGGGTTGTCGAGTCTGCGGCCCGGAGGACGAATGGCGGTCATCAGTTTTCACTCCCTGGAAGATCGCATCGTCAAACACCTGTTTCGGCAGGAAGCGAAGGATTGTCTTTGCCCTCCCGGGCTGCCCGTCTGCGTTTGCGGCCATCGAGCCCGGGTCAGGCTCCTGAACGGCAAGGGATTGAGGGCGGGGGAGCCGGAGGTGGCAGAAAATCCCCGGGCACGCAGCGCGATCCTTCGTGCCGTACAGCGGATCTGATTGGATTGGTTTTACCCTTTTCAGGGCTCATCGATGGAGGAAATCATGTCGGATACCCTTCTCAGACCCGTCCCCAAAGTCCAGAGTCTGGCTCCAGGCCGACCGCGACTTGCCCGGGTTTTTCTTTTCCTTGCCGTCCTTCTCATTGTTTCCCTGTTCTTTGTCTGGTCCCGTCTGCAGATGGTCGGGCTTCAGTACGACATATCGCGCCTCGAAAGCCGTTTGCGGGAGGTGCGGCGCGAGGTCCGCTGTCTCCACCTGGAGGTGGCCAGTCTGCGAAGCCCCGCCAGGATTGAAAAAGTGGCTTTCTCAAGTATTGGATTGCGGAATCCGTCCCCGAGCCAGGTGATCTACGTCAAGAGATGAAAAAGCGTCCGTGGAGCAGCTTCAGAATACGGCTGGTGGGTTATGGCTTTATGCTGGCCTTCGGCCTGATCGGCTACCGGGCCCTGAGCCTGCAGGTGCTGCGCCACGAGCAGTTTGAAACCCGCGCCCAACGCCAGTATCAGCGCATCGTCAAGCTGCCTCCGCAGAGGGGTACCATCTATGACCGCAACGGGGAGGAGCTGGCTCTGAGCACGGCGGTCGATTCGATCTTTGTCGAACCCCGGCACGTCGAAGATGTGGAGAAAACGGCTCGATCCCTTGCCACGGCTCTCTCCATCCCCTACGGGCAGATCAAAAAAAAGCTGGTGTCCGACAAAAGTTTCTTTTGGATCAAGCGTCAGGTGACGCCAAAGGAGAGTGAAAGGGTCAGGGAGCTCGGCCTGGCAGGGATCGGATTTACCCGGGAACATCGGCGCTACTACCCCAACTCGGAACTGGGCAGTCAAATCATCGGATTTACCGGGTTGGACCCCAAGGGGCTCGAGGGTCTGGAACTGCATTACGACTCGCTGATCCTGGGCGAAAGCAGCTTTCTGGTAACGGAAAAGGACGCCCGCGGCAAGGGGCTTTCCTACTCCGATGGGATGGTGCAGGGCGGCAGGCCGGGGCACAGCCTCTACCTGACCCTGGACAAGAATCTGCAGTACATCGCCGAAAAGGAGCTGGCGGCCGGTATTGCGGAAAACAGGGCCAAAGCCGGATCGGCAGTCGTTCTTGATCCGCGCACCGGGGAAATCCTGGCCATGGCCAATCAGCCGATCTACAACCCCAACGCCTTTCACAAGAGCCGTTCCGTACAGAGGCGAAACCGGGCAGTCTGTGATATTTACGAGCCGGGCTCTACCATGAAACCCTTTCTGGTGGCAGCGGCGCTCAATGAAAAGATCGTCAGGCCCGACCAGAAATTCTACTGCGAAAACGGGCGCTATCGCGTCGGCGGTCGCGTCGTTCATGACACCAAGAAATATGAAACCTTGACGGTGGCCGAAATTCTCAAGTTCAGCTCGAATATCGGGTCGGCAAAAATCGGCAAGTCTTTGGGGCGGGAGTCATTGTACCGCTACCTGACCAATTTCGGGTTCGGAGCGCCTACCGGAATCGATTTTCCGGGTGAGGGAGCCGGCCTGCTGCGCCGTCCCGAAAAGTGGTTCGAAGCCGATCTGGCCAATATTTCCTTCGGCCAGGGCGTGGGCGTCACCTCCCTCCAGTTGGCTCAGGCGACAGCGGCGATAGCAAACGGCGGAACCCTCATGCAGGCCGATCTGGTGAAGCAGGTGGTCGATCCCTATGGCGAGATTGTGGAGATCCGGGAGCCCCGTGCGGTAAGGCGCGTGGTTTCCCCTGAGGTTGCCCGGCAGGTCCGGGATATGATGATCTCGGTCACTGATGCGGATGGAACCGGCAGCAAATCCGGGGTGCCCGGTTACAGGGTTGCCGGCAAGACCGGCACGGCGCAGAAGGTCGATCCGGTAACGGGGGGATATTCCGCCGACAAACGGGTGTCGTCCTTTGTCGGTTTCGTGCCGGCAATGGACCCGAGACTGGTCATCCTGGTGATTGTCGACGAACCTGACGGGCAGACTTACGGGGGTTTGGTTGCCGCCCCGGTCTTCTCCCGGATTGCGGAGCAGTCCCTCCGGTATCTCCATATCGAGCCGACCGAACCCGACTCCAGACCCTCGCTGCTGACTGAGAAAGAGGAGGTTCGCCTGATTGCCGCCAATGCTGTTAGAGAAGCTGAGCAGCTGCAGAATAAGGAAGAAGAGGGGCAGTTGGGGATGATGCCGGATTGTATCGGCATGAGCGGGCGACAGGTTTTGAAAACCATGGAGCGACTGGGGCTGAATATCAAGCTCAAGGGCAGCGGGCGAGTTGTCGAGCAGTACCCGGGAGCCCTGCAGCCCATCCGCTATGGCAGCGAAGTATGGGTGGAATTGGCACCGCCAACCTGAAAAATACCTTTTGACTTTTAGGGTCAGGGATATGACAATAGCGACCTCCATGAAGATGTCCGAGCTGTTCCAAGTGCTGTCCCCACGTGCCGTTTTCGGCCCTTCGGAAGCAGACGTCAAAGGTCTTTTCTACGACTCGCGGGAGGTCGTTCCCGGCGGGGCTTTTTTTGCCCTGCGCGGAGCGGTGACCGATGGCCACCGGTATATCGACCAGGCCCTCGAGCGGGGCGCTGCTGTGCTGGTGCTGGAAGAAGAACGCCCTCTTCCGTCCGGTGTCTGCGGGGTGCTGGTCGAAGATTGCCGCCGGGCTCTTGCTCTGGCCGCTGCGGCTTTTTATGGGGATCCGACCCGCCAGATGACGGTTGTCGGGGTTACGGGGACCAACGGCAAGACGACGATCACCTATTTGATGGAATCGATTCTGCAAGCGGCCGGCCGGCGCCCGGCGATTATGGGCACGGTCAACTACCGCTTCGGCGACCTTGTGCTGCCTTCCGAACGCACCACCCCCGAATCGGTCGACCTGCTGCGGACCATCGCAAAGTTTCGCGGAGCCGGCGCCGACGCTCTGGTTCTGGAGGTGTCCTCCCACGCACTGGAGCAGCATCGTGTGGACGGCATCTATTTCGATGTCGGCGTCTTCACCAATCTGACCCCCGAACATCTGGACTATCACGGCGACCTGGAGAGCTATTTTGCCTCGAAAGGCAGACTCTTTCAGGGGCTTGGGGGCCATGGTCCCGCGGTGGGAGTGGTGAACATCGATGATCCTTTCGGAGAGCGTCTGGCAGACCAGTTGAAAAACCTCTCGTCGTGCGACCTGCTGGCCTGTGGCCTTGCGCCTGCCGCCGATGTGCGCCCCGCGCGCAGTGTCCTGTCGATGGGCGGTATCGAGGCAACGATCCATTCTCCCCAGGGAGAGTTTGAGTTGCTTTCACCTTTGCTGGGCGAGTTCAATCTCCACAATCTGTTGTGTGCCGCCGGGGCCGCTCTGGCTCTCGGTATCCGTCCGGAAACCGTGGCCGCAGGGCTGAATCAGGCGCCCCCTGTTCCCGGTCGCCTCGAGCCGGTGCCCAATGAGCTGGGGGCCCTGGTGCTGGTGGACTACGCCCATACCGGAGATGCCCTGGACAAGGTTCTAGGCACCTTGCAGGACCTTAAACCGCGCCGGTTGATCACGGTGTTCGGCTGCGGCGGCGACCGCGACCGGAACAAGCGTCCCATCATGGGTGAGGTGGCTGCGCGGCGTTCAGACCTGGTGGTACTGACCTCCGACAACCCGCGAACCGAAGATCCCCTGGCCATCATCGCCGATATTCGGCCGGGTCTCGATCAGGTCTTCGGGAGCGAATGGTCCCGTCGGGAAGCTGCGACCGGAAACGGACGGGGGTTCGTGGTGGTTCCAGACAGAAGGGAAGCCATCGATTTTGCCGCCGGGCTGCTGCAGCCGGGAGACCTTTTGCTGGTCGCCGGAAAAGGGCATGAGGATTACCAGATCATCGGCCGGGAAAAATTTCATTTCGATGATCGCGAAGAATTAAGGCGCGCCCTGGGAAAGGGGAGTATTTCATGAAGATTGATGTCCAGACGATTGCGCGCATCACCGGCGGAACGGTGACCCCTTCCAAAGCCCAGGCGACGGTATCCGGCGTGTCCACAGACAGCCGCAAAATCCGGGACGGCGAGCTTTTCGTGCCTCTGCACGGCCCCAATTTCGACGGCCATGATTTTCTGCTGCAGGCTGTTCGCAACGGCGCCGCGGCCTGCCTGAGCGAAGATGTCATCGCCGGTTTCCCGGTGCCGGTGGTCCGGGTTGCCGACACCCTGAAGGCCATGGGGGATCTGGCCGCTTCACAAAGGGCCCTGCTGCGGGGTCCGCTGGTTGCCGTGACCGGTTCCTCCGGCAAGACCACGACCAAGGAGATGCTCGGCTCGATTCTGCGCCAAGGCGGACCGGGACTGATAACCGAGGGAAATTTCAACAATCTGATCGGTTTGCCCCTGACCCTGTTCAGGCTCACCGATGCACACCGCTGGGCGGTTCTGGAAATGGGTATGAGCGCCCGTGGCGAAATCGCCCGTCTCACGGAAATCGCCTCCCCTGATATCGGGGTCATAACCAATATCGGTCCTGCCCACCTGGAGACCCTCCTCAGCCTTGACGGCATCGCCCGTGCCAAGGGGGAACTTTTTGCCGGTCTATCCCAGGGTGGGACCGCGGTGATCAACATGGATGACGAACGGGTGGCGGGTCTGCCGGTGGCCAACGGTGTGCGCCGGATTCTGTTCGGATGTGCTCCGCCCGCCGATGTCCGTGCCGAGAAGATCTCTCTCTGGCCCGGAGGCGTCGAGTTCCAGCTCTGTCTGCCGGAGGGTCGCTGGCCGGTGCGGCTGCACATCCACGGACGTTTCAACGTGCACAATGCCCTGGCTGCAGCCGCCGCAGCCTATGTCATCGGCGTGAAGCCTGCCGAGATCGGCAGCGGACTGGAAAGGTTCCGCCCTTATGCCGGGCGCATGGAAACCACCCTGCTCGGCGAGAAAGTGGTTCTGCTGGAGGATTGCTACAATGCCAATCCCTTGGCCGTCAAGGCGGCTTTGGTCACCCTTGACGACCTGGCCGGTGATGGCCGCAGGGTGGCGGTTCTCGGCGACATGCTGGAGCTCGGAGAAGCCGCGGGCGAACTGCACCGGGAGGTGGGTCGCGAAGTGGCCCGCCGGGCAGATCTGCTGATTCTGCTCGGAGAATTCGCTCGCCATACGGCAGAGGGTGCCAGGCAGGGCGGGCTGGCCGCCGACCGGATCATCCAGGTAGACAGCCATGAAAAGGCTGTCGAATCGCTGGAAAAATTGATCAGGCCTGGTGACCGGGTGCTGGTCAAGGGTTCCCGGGGGATGAAGATGGAGCGCATCTGTGCCGCTCTCAAAACCGATCATGCCCGGGAAGCGGTCGGGCATTGACCCCTGATCAATTCCCGGTGACAGTAGACTGTTCCAAACATTCTGCCGACCCGCAGAATGACAACGAAAATTTACGGTCCTTGGGCCGAAGGTGACATAGCTGGAGATTCAGCCGGATGCTTTATAACCTGCTCTACCCTTTTCATACCGAGTTTTCCTTTCTCTACGTCTTCCGGTACATTACGTTCCGGACGATCTACGCGACCATTACCGCGTTGGTGATCTCCTTTATTCTCGGGCCCTGGTTGATTCAGAAACTGCAGTTGCTGCAGATCGGTCAGAACATCCGCAAGGTTGGTCCCGAATCCCATTTCAAGAAAGAGGGGACCCCCACCATGGGAGGAACCCTGATTCTGTTCGCCATTGCTTTGCCGACAGTGCTCTGGGCCGATCTGAGCAATATCTACGTCTGGATTACCCTGATGGTTACGGTGGGTTTTGGGGTGATCGGTTTCCTCGATGATTACCGCAAGGTCAAGAAAAAGAACAGCGACGGCCTGAGTGCCCGGCAAAAAATGCTCTACCTGATGCTCATTGCCGCGGCCGCCGGCACCATCCTGGTGCTTTATCCGCCTTTCGAAACCACCCTGGTCATGCCTTTCCTCAAGGGTGTGCGTCCCGACCTGGGGTTTTTTTACATCCCCTTCTCCATGCTGGTCATCGTCGGCGCCAGCAACGCCGTCAACCTGACGGACGGATTGGACGGTTTGGCCATCGGCCCGACGATCATCGCTTCGGGAACCTATCTGCTGTTCGCTTACCTGGCAGGCAATGCCCGCCTGTCCGATTATCTGCAGATCAGCAGCGTGCAGGGGGCGGGGGAGCTGGCCGTGCTGTGCGGTGCCATGGTGGGGGCCGGCCTTGGATTCCTCTGGTTCAACAGCTACCCGGCCCAGGTCTTCATGGGCGATGTCGGCAGCCTTTCCCTCGGCGGCGCCCTGGGAACCATTGCAGTGATCACCAAGCAGGAGATCGTGCTGGTGATCGTTGGCGGAATCTTCGTCGTCGAAGCCCTCTCTGTCATTTTCCAGGTGACGTCGTTCCGCCTCTACGGAAGGCGGATTTTTCGTATGGCGCCGTTGCATCACCATTTTGAACTGAAGGGATGGCCCGAGCCTAAGATCATTGTCCGCTTCTGGATCATCAGCATCATTCTGGCCCTGGTCGCACTGTCGACCCTCAAGCTGAGGTAGCATGGACGCCTATCGCGACAAGCAGATCGTGGTGGTAGGAGCCGGCCGGAGCGGGCGCTCCCTGGCTGAGTATTTCCTGAGCCGCGGGGCCCGTGTGACGCTGTCTGACAGCCGCCCCCTGGATCAGTTCAGAGAAGCGGATCAACTGCAGAAAAAAGGATTGCGGCTCGATTTCGGAGGCCACACGGAAGAGCTGTTCGTGGCTGCCGATCTCATCGCCATCAGCCCGGGTGTGCCTCTGGAGCTTCCGTCATTGGCTGCCGCACAACGGCGAAGCGTGCCGGTCCTTGGCGAAATCGAGATTGCCTCCCGGGAGCTTTCGGCACCTCTGGTCGGGATTACGGGCACCAACGGCAAATCCACCACCACCACTCTGATCGGGGGCATCCTTCAGGATTGGGGACGCAAGACCTTCGTCGGGGGCAACCTCGGCACACCTCTGATCGAAGCGGTCGATGAATCCGGCTGGGACTGGCTGGTCGTCGAGATCTCGTCCTTCCAGCTCGAGGCCATCGAGCGATTCCGGCCGCGCTACGGGCTGCTGCTCAACCTCACCGAGGATCATCTCGACCGTTACCCGGACATGGACGCTTATATGGCGGCGAAAAAGCAGCTTTTCCGCAACATGCAGACCGACGACGTCGCGGTGCTCAACGGTGACGATCCCCTGGTTGTGCAACTCACCTCCGACCTTCACTGTCGAAAAGTCTATTTTTCCTCCAGCACGGTGCCGGCCGAAGGGATGGGTCTGGAGGGCGGGGAGATTGTCTGGAAAATGGGGGGAGAGGAAATCCGTTTTCCCGTCTCCCAACTGAGACTCAAAGGTCTGCACAACCTGGAGAACGTCATGGCAGCCCTGATCCCGCCGCTTCTGGAAGGCTGCCCTGCGGAAGAAGCCTGGAGATCGGTCTGCGCCTTCAGCGGACTCGACCACCGTATGGTGCTGGTGCGGGAGCTGAACGGAGTGTGCTGGTACAACGATTCGAAAGGTACCAATGTCGGCAGTGTGGTGAAAAGCCTGGCCGGCCTGAACCCCCCGGTGACCCTGATTGCCGGCGGCAAGGACAAGGGCGGCGACTACTCGCCCCTGATCGAGATGATCCGGGAAAAGGTGTGCCGTCTGATTCTGATCGGCGAGGCCGCCGACCGCATCGAGGGGGCACTCGGCGGTCTGACCGAAACCCTGCGGGCCGCCACCCTTGAGGAGGCCGTGCGGCTGGCCCACCGTTTAACGCCGTCCGGCGGCTCGGTTCTTCTGTCGCCCGGCTGTTCCAGTTTCGACATGTTTCGCAGTTATGTGGAACGGGGCGAGGTTTTCGTGCGTGCGGTGATGGAACTGCCGGCAAAGGAGGAGGGCTGAGCCATGGAGGCGGAACGGCGGTTCGATGCCACGATACTGTTGCTGGCTGTCGTTTTGACCTGTTTCGGGGTCGTCATGGTCTATTCGTCCTCTTCCATCATGGCGGCCGAACGCTACCACGACGGCTTCTATTTCCTCAAACGCCAGGGGCTCTACGCGCTGGCCGGCTTCGGACTTATGGCTGTCCTGATGCGGATGGACTATCATCTTCTGCGGCGTTTGGCTTTTCCAGGCCTGATCCTCTGCGCCCTGATGCTGCTGCTGGTGCTGGTTCCCGGAATCGGCAGCCGTGCCGGGGGAGCGGCCCGCTGGATCAAGTTCCCGGGTTTTTCCTTTCAGCCGTCGGAAGCCGTCAAACTGGCCCTGATTTTCTACATGGCCCACTCCCTGGCGAAGAAGCAGGACAAGGTCAAGAGTTTCAAACTGGGCATCCTGCCCTACATGATCGTGCTTTCGCTTCTGCTGCTGCTCCTGCTGCTGCAGCCCGATTTCGGCAGCGCCATGACCCTCGCCGTCGTGGCGATGGTCATGCTGATGGCCGCCGGCACCCGGATCTCCCATCTGTCATCCATCGTAGTGCTGGCTCTGCCATTTATCTACTACTTCGTCTGGCACGTCGATTATCGCCGCCGCAGGATCATGGCTTTCCTCGATCCCTGGCAGGACCCGACCGACACCGGCTTTCAGATCATTCAGAGCCTGATCGCCTTCGGGACCGGCGGCCTGATCGGCAACGGTCTCGGGGAAGGCAAGCAGAAACTTTTCTACCTGCCCGAGGCCCATACCGATTTCATCTTTTCAGTGGTTGGGGAAGAATTGGGTTTTGCCGGCACCATCGTGATTACTGCCATGTTTCTGGTACTGGTCCTGAGGGGTATTCGCGTCTCCCTGCAGGCTCCCGACGATTTTGGCCGCTACCTGGCCTTCGGCATCACCCTGCTGCTGGGTATGGAAGCTTTTCTCAATATCGCGGTGGTCATGGGCATGCTTCCGACCAAGGGCATGGCGCTGCCCTTCATTTCCTACGGGGGAACCAGTCTGCTGACGTCCCTGGCGGCGATCGGTATCCTATTGAGTGTTTCCAGCCGGATAAAAGGGGAGCTGTAATGAAACTGCTTCTGGCCGGTGGCGGCACCGGCGGACATCTTTTTCCTGCAGTGGCGTTGGCCGAGCGGTTGCTGGAAACCGATAAGGCTGCACAGGTTCTGTTTGTCGGAACCAGCCGCGGCATCGAGGCGAGGGTCCTGCCCGGTCTGGGATTGCCGCTGGAAACCATCGAGGTTCGAGGTCTGGTCGGCCAGGGTTGGCGGGGGAGGCTGCGCCTGCTGCCCTGCCTTTTTAAAAGCTTTCATCAATCGCTGCGAATTCTTGACCGGTTTCGACCGGATATGGTATTGGGGGTTGGGGGTTACGCCTCCGGACCGCTTCTGCTGGCGGCTCGCTGGAAGAAGCTGCCGACGGTCATTCACGAACAGAACGCCTGGCCCGGACTGACCAACCGGATCCTGTCCCGCTGGGCCGAGAGGGTCTTCCTTTCCTTCAGTGAAGCCGACCGAGCTTTCAATCGCGGACGCACCATGCTGACCGGCAATCCCCTGCGCCGGGGAATGGAGGATTGTCCCCCTATCCCCCAGGGAAAGCCGACGCTGCTGATTTTCGGCGGCAGCCGTGGCGCCCGTGCCATCAACCAGGCTGTCATCGAAGCGCTGCCTTTGCTTGAGGAGTTCCGGGGCCGCCTTCACATTCTGCATCAGACCGGGTCGGACGATCATGACAGAGTGCGCAGAGGGTACCTGGATGCCGGCTGGGAGGATGCGGAAATCCTGCCTTTCATCGACGATATGGCCGCCGCCTATGCCCGCTCCCATCTCATCGTCTGCCGGGCGGGAGCCACCACCATAGCCGAGCTGAGCGCCTGCGGACGGCCTGCCATTCTCATCCCGTACCCCTTCGCTGCGGCCGATCACCAGACCGCCAATGCCCGGGCCCTGGCCCGCAAGGGGGCCGCGCTGCTGCTGGCACAGGACGATTTGACCGGAGAAAGGTTGGCCCGGTTGGCGGGAGACCTGCTCAAGGACAGGGAAAGACTGTTGTTCATGGCCGGCGTCGCCCGGTCTCAGGCGAGACTCGGCGCTGCCGATCTCATACTCAGGGAATGCCGCCGGATTGCCAAAAAACCTGCGGTTGAAGCCGCTTCGGCGAAATAGAGGACTATGTACGGAAAAATTCGCAAGATACATTTCGTCGGAATTGGCGGCATCGGCATGAGCGGCATCGCTGAGGTTCTGCTCAACCTGGGATATCGCGTATCCGGTTCCGATCTGCGTGAAACGGAAATTACCCGGCGGCTGGCCGCGCTGGGAGGGGAGATCAGTTACGGTCATGCCGCAGAGAATCTCCGTCAGGTGGATGTTGTCGTGACTTCAACCGCGGTCAGGGGCGACAACCCCGAGGTGCTCGAGGCGTACCGTCAGCTGGTGCCGGTCATCCCCCGCGCCGAAATGCTGGCCGAACTGATGCGGATGAAATACGGGATCGCCGTTGCGGGAACCCATGGCAAGACCACCACCACCAGCATGGTGGCCACGGTGCTGTCCCACGCCGGAATCGATCCGACCGTCGTCATCGGCGGCCGCCTCGATTCAATCGGTTCCAATGCCAAACTCGGGCAGGGCAAGTTTCTGGTCGCCGAAGCCGATGAGTCGGACGGCTCCTTCATGAAGCTGTCTCCCACAATTGCCGTAGTAACCAATGTCGATGCCGACCATCTCGATTATTACAAGGATCTCGACGAAATCAGGCAGACCTTTGTCAATTTCATCAACAAGGTTCCCTTTTACGGCCTGGCAGTTCTCTGTCTCGACGATCAGAATATCCAGAACCTGGTCCCCGAGGTGAAGAAGCGCTTCGTCACCTACGGTCTGTCCACCCAGGCCGATATCAATGCCGTCGACATCGAACACCATCAGGACCGCACCTCCTTTACGGTGTGCGGCAACGGGCAGCGCCTCGGCCGTCTCTCCATCCGCATGCCCGGCCGGCACAACGTGCTCAACGCCCTTGCCGCGGTGTCGGTGGCGATGGAACTGGAGATCCCCTTTGCCGTCATCATCGAAGCCTTCCAGGATTTCTGCGGGGTGCAGCGCCGCTTCCAGATCAAGCATCAGGACGATGGCATCATGGTGGTGGATGATTACGGGCACCATCCGGCGGAAATCAGGGCCACCCTGGCAGCCGCCCGGACCGGGTGGAGTGACCGGCGGGTCGTGGCTGTGTTTCAGCCGCACCGGTTCACCCGTACCCAGGCCCTCTACGATGAGTTCCTGACCGCCTTCTATCAGGCCGATCACCTGGTGGTGATGGATATCTATGCCGCCGGAGAGCAGGCGATCGACGGGATCGACGGCCGCGGTCTGGCCGAAGGGATTCGCGGCCACGGCCATAAGGACGTGCATTTCGTTGCCGATGCCGACCAGGTGGTTGAACACCTCCAGGCGGCGGTAAAACCGGGGGATCTGGTGATCACCCTCGGCGCCGGAAACGTCTGGCAGGTCGGCGAGGCTTTTGCCGAAAGCCGGCGCAGTGACCAATCGGCTCTTTGACAAACTGCAGCAGACCCTGCGGGGGCAGGTGGCGATTGCCGAACCGTTGGCCAAGCATACCACCTGGCGCATCGGCGGACCGGCGGACCTGTTCCTGCGCCCCCTCGATGTGGCCGATCTGGTAAATGCCCTGAGCCTGCTTCGCAGTCACGGCACCCCCTGGCTGGCGATCGGCAGCGGCAGCAATCTTCTGATGCGGGATGGTGGCTTTCGCGGAGCGATCATTCATCTCGGCCATTTTCGGGACGCCGTTTTTGATGAATCGGCACGGGTCAGGGCTGGAGCCGGACTGGGATTGATGAGGCTGATCCGTCTCGCTGTGGAGCGGGGACTGGGAGGTCTTGAGCCCCTGGCGGGCATTCCCGGGACGGTCGGTGGGGCGGTGGCGATGAACGCCGGGGCGATGGGCCGGGAGATCGGATCCCTGGTGGATTCGGTTCTGCTGGCCGGTGCTGACGGAATCGAGGAATGGCCGGCCGACCGGCTCGCCTTCGGATATCGCCGCTCGACTTTGCCGCCAGGCCGGGTGATCAGCGGGGTGAAACTGCAGCTGCAGCCTGGCAATCGGGAAACCCTGCAACAGGATGTGGCGGTGCGGCTGCGGCATCGGCGGACAGCGCAGGGGGTCGGCAGACCGAATGCCGGTTCCGTTTTCAAGAATCCGCCAGGGGAATCGGCCTGGAAGCTCGTCGACCAGGCCGGGATGCGGGGCGCTCGGGCAGGGCAGGCCCAGGTTTCCGAGCTCCATGGCAACTTCATCGTCAATCTCGGCGGCGCCACCGCCGAGGATGTACTGACCCTGATCGATCTGGTTCGTGATCGGGTCGAGGAGATGACGGGTATCAGGCTGGAAACCGAGGTTCGGATTGTCGGGAGCCCGAAAGACCTATAGCATGAGACGATCCCAATCCCGATTTCGATAGCGATTTCGATGAGAAGCAAAGACCATTATGGAAAAAAATTTGTTAACAGATCAGAATTTTGAAAACAGACCGATCGCGGTGCTCATGGGAGGGATGTCCGCGGAGCGGGAAATTTCCCTGAGGACCGGCAACGCCGTCCTGGAAGCGCTCAAGCGCCGGGGTTATCCCGCGTTCGGTATCGACGCCGGCCGCGATCTGGCGGCGCGGTTGACCTGGCAGGGGGCCAAGGTGGCCTTTATTGCCCTGCATGGCCGCTACGGCGAGGACGGCAAGGTGCAGGGCCTGCTGGAAGTGCTGAGCATCCCCTACACCGGCAGTGGAGTGCTCGCGTCCAGCATGGCCATGGACAAGGTGGTCACCAAGAAGCTGCTGCTCTATCACGGTCTGCCCACGCCGTCCTTTCTCGAAGTGCACCGCTCCGATGCCGGCGATCAGTCACTGACCGGATGTCCGGCCTACCCGGTGGTCGTCAAGCCTGCCCGGGAGGGTTCGACCATCGGCATCAGCCGGGCCTCTGATGACGACCAGCTTCGCCAGGGGCTGAAGACCGCCTTCGAGCATGACGATCTGGTGCTCATTGAGGAATTCATCGAGGGGCGCGAGGTGACGGTCGGAGTGCTGGACGGTCAGGCTCTGCCGATCATCGAAGTGGTTCCGGAAGGCGGTTTCTACGACTATGCCGCCAAGTATACGGCCGGACGCACCCGTTATCTGCTGCCGGCTCCCCTGTCCGGAACGCTGACCGCCCGCCTGCAGCAGGCCGCGATCGATGTCTACCGGGTGCTGGGCTGTTCCGGTGCGGCCAGGGTCGACTTCATGGTCAGGGGCGAGGATTTTTTCTGTCTGGAGATCAACACCATCCCCGGCATGACGGAAACCAGTCTGCTGCCCAAGGCGGCGGCCGCCGCCGGGATGAGTTTCGAGGACCTGGTGGAGCGGATTCTGGCCGGGGCGGGACTGAACAAGTAACTATCGAGGCAGCCAGTGCGGGACATTAAAAATTCCAGAGCACCACGGGTCAAGGGCAAGGCAAACCGCTTCAAGAAGCAGCGGACCCCTTGGGCCTGGCGTCGTTTTTTCGGCAAACTGCTGCGGGTGTCCGTCTATCTGGTCAGCATCGCCCTGCTGACCTGCGGCGGAGTTCTGACGGCCCGCATGCTGGTGGCCTCCGATTTCTTTGCCGTTGCCAGGGTGCGGGTGGAGAATCAGCAGCGCCTCTCTCAGGAGGAAATCCTCGCCCTTTCCGATATCCAGGTCGGAGCCAACATCTTCGATCTCGATCTGGATATGATCGGCCGCAAGATCGAGGAGAATCCCTGGGTGGCCACCGCCTGCGTGGAGAGGATCTTTCCCGATGAAGTGATGATCCGGGTGTCCGAAAGGCGTCCGGCGGCGATCGTCAGTCTCGGCTATCTCTATTATGTCGATGAGACGGGGGAGATCTTCAAGGTTCTCGATGCCAAGGATTCCCTGGACTACCCGCTGATCTCGGGAATGGATCGCCAGCGGCTGCTGGAGAAACCTGAAGAGTCCCGCAACGAACTGCGGGCGGCCGTCGAGCTGCTGGCACAACTCGACCGCCGCAACATCTTCCAGCTGGATGAGGTGTCGGAACTCTCTCTCGATGCGCGCGAAGGGATGACGCTCTACACCTATCATGGGGGGGTCCCTGTACGCCTCGGCACCAGCGGCTTCGGGGACAAGCTCGATCGTCTGGAAGCGGTCTATCGGGAACTGCAGCCCCGTCTGGCCGCCATCGACTATATCGATCTCAAGGTGGCCGAGCGGGTGATCGTCAAACTGGATGATAAATTCAGCCGGGGCAAAGGTTAAACAGATCTTTTGAAGACCGGCGATAAGGAATACAGGTTTCGGGCGGAACCAGAATTGATTTTCAGAGGGGGGTTGGCAGACCATGAGCAATAACAGAGAAAACCTGATTGTCGGTCTCGATATCGGCACGACCAAGATCTGTGCCATCGTCGGCAATCTCACCGAGGACGGGCTGGATATCGTCGGCATCGGCACCAGTCCTTCCCGGGGGCTGCGCAAAGGGGTGGTGATCAATATCGAGAGCACCGTCGAGTCGATTCGCAAGGCCCTGCGGGAGGCTGAGCTGATGGCCGGCTGCGAAATCCGGTCGGTGTTTGCCGGTATCGCCGGCGGGCATATCAGGGGTTTCAACTCCCAGGGGGTGATCGCGATCAAGAACCGCGAAGTGACCACCGAGGATGTGGCGCGGGTCATCGATGCCGCCAAGGCCCTGGCCATCCCCATGGACCGGGAGGTCATCCATGTCCTGCCCCAGGAGTTCATCATCGACGATCAGGACGGGATCAAGGAGCCCCTCGGCATGAGCGGGGTACGGCTGGAAGCCAAGGTGCATATTGTCACCGGCGCCGTGGCCAGCGCTCAAAACATCGTCAAGAGCTGCAACCGCGCCAACGTCAATGTGTCCGACATCGTCCTGGAACAGCTGGCTTCCAGCGACGCCGTTCTTTCCCCCGACGAGAAGGAACTCGGAGTGGCGCTGGTTGATATCGGCGGCGGCACCACCGATATCGCCATTTTTGTCGACGGCGCCATCAAGCATACTTCGGTGCTCGCCCTGGGTGGAAATCATCTGACCAACGACATCGCCGTCGGTCTGCGCACCCCCATGGCGGAGGCGGAAAAGATCAAGAAACAGTACGGCTGCTGCATGACCTCCATGGTCGGCAAGGACGAGACCATCGAGGTTCCTTCCGTTGGCGGGCGGGAGCCCCGGATTCTGTCCCGCCAGCTCCTGGCGGAAATTCTGGAACCGCGGGTGGAGGAGATCTTCACCTTGGTTAACCGGGAAATTATCCGTAGTGGCTATGAGGAGCTGATCGCTTCGGGCGTGGTCATCACCGGCGGTACGACGATTCTGCCCGGCATGCCGGAAATGGCGGAGCAGATTTTCAATCTGCCGGTCCGTCGCGGGTTCCCTCAGGGGATAGGGGGCCTGATCGATGTGGTGAATTCGCCCATCTACGCCACCGGCGTCGGCCTGGTCAAATACGGCAGCCGCAATATGAAAGCACACAAGTTCATGATCGGGCAGGAAAACGTGTTCGACAAGGTGGTTCGTCGCATGAAGGAATGGTTCAGTGAATTTTTCTGATCCGGATCGTTACCGGATTTTTGGCTGGAAGTAACCTGGCAAGGGGATGTTGGGAACTTAACAGACGGGTGGTATTGCGGAGAAATCCCGCCCGTCCAAAAGATCGGAGGGAGTCATGTTTGAATTCGATGAAAGTATCGATCAATCGGCGAAAATCAAGGTCATCGGCGTCGGGGGTGGCGGGGGCAATGCTATCAACACCATGATCCAGAGCCATGTGGAAGGGGTGGATTTCATCTGCGCGAACACCGATGCGCAAGCGCTGCGCAACAGCCTTGCCCCGCTCAAGGTGCAGTTGGGAGGAAAGCTGACCAAGGGGTTGGGGGCCGGGGCAAACCCGGAAATGGGCCGCGAGGCGGCCATGGAGGACAAAGCTCGACTGACGGAAATTCTCGAGGGGGCCGACATGGTCTTCATCGCCGCAGGTCTCGGCGGCGGAACGGGCACCGGCGGTGCCCCGGTGATCGCCGAGGTGGCCAGGGAACTGGGAGCTCTGACCGTGGGAGTGGTGACCAAGCCCTTCACCCGGGAAGGCCGGCAGCGGCAGAAAAAGGCCGAGTACGGCATCGAAAGACTCAAGGAAGTGGTTGATTCCCTGATCGTCATCCCCAACGACCGCCTGCTGGGGCTTTCGGGGAAAAATACCAGCATTCTCGACGCCTTCAAACCCTCAGACGATGTCCTGCGCCAGGCCGTACAGGGCATTTCCGACCTGATCACCACCAGCGGTCTGATCAACGTCGACTTTGCCGACGTCAAGGCGATCATGAGCGAGCGGGGCATGGCCATGATGGGCATCGGCGTGGCCGAGGGCGAACGGCGTGCCTCCGAGGCGGCGCAGAAGGCCATCAGCAGTCCGCTGCTGGAAGACATCGATATCTCCGGAGCCAAGGGCGTGCTGGTCAACATCACCGGGTCCTCCAACATGACCATGGACGAATTCGACGAAGCATCGAGCATCATTCACGAAAAGGTCCATGAGGATGCCAACATCATTATCGGTCTGGTGATCAACGAGGAGATGGGCGACCGGATCAAGATCACCGCCATCGCCACCGGCTTCGGCGCCTCTTTTGAAAAGAACAAGCGCAACGTCGAGGAACTGCGCAACAAGGCGATCAGTTCCCTCGACCGGGTGGATCGCGACCTGCCGACCTTCATCCGTGAAAGACAGCAGGACGGGCCCCGCAGTCTGCGCAACCCGGCTGGCGAAGAGAGTGAGTACGATATTCCCACTTTCCTGCGCAAACGGGTGGATTGATCGAACGGCTAAGCCGCCGTTCGGAAGTAAGCTTTGCCCTGGATTCTGAAGCCCCTGACGGGAAAACTCCGCCTTCCCGTCCGGACACGGCTTCGGGGTCCGCTGGTCACGGCCCAGCCGCGACCGCTGAGACAGGTGTTTTCACCGGTCATGTCCTGCAGTATTGACTCCCTCGTCAATCGGGGGCCGCATCGCGGCCCCCATTTTCTTTGGTCCCGGTTGCCCGATGAGGTAGACTGTTGCCGTTACATCTTACTCGTACTCAGTCCCGAAGGGACGGTACTCGTACTCGAAAATACAATAACCCGCGAGTACGATTACGCGTACGAGTACGAAAAAGGAGCCACGAGGAATAGAAACGCCTTATAAGCCCGGATTTCCCATGTCTCACAAACTCATCGAAAAAGCCCGGAAACGTTTGCAGAACGAGCAGGGGCCGCGCTCCAACCCCTGGGGCGGCCGTCTCAGCGTGGCCCTGGTTTATCCCAATCATTACCACCAGGCCATGAGCAATCTCGGCTTCCAGTGGGTTTACCATTATCTCAACAGCCGTGAAGACGTCCTTTGCGAACGCTTTTTCCTGCCTGATCCCGAGGACCTGACCGAACACCGCAATACCGGTTATCCGCTGTTTTCGCTCGAATCCGGTCACTTTCTGAACGATTTTGACGTGGTGGCGTTTTCCATCTCCTTCGAGAACGATTATCTCCACCTGCCGGTGCTGTTCGAACTGGCCCGCATTCCCCTGTATGCCGAAGAGCGGCAGGGTCGTTTCCCTCTGCTGATGTGCGGCGGGGTCTGCGCCTTTCTCAATCCCGAACCCCTTGCCGACATCATGGATCTCTTCTCCGTCGGTGAAGGGGAGGTGATTCTGCCGGGTGTGATCGACCTTCTTCTGTCCAGTTCCCAGGATCGGACGGAACTGCTGGAAAAGGTCGCCCGGCTCCCCGGGGTCTATGTTCCTTCGTTGTATTCGGTCCGCTATCGGGACGATGGCCTGGTGGTCGCCTATCAAGCGCAAAAAGGAGCGCCATCCCGGGTGCGGCGTCGCTGGCTGAACGATCTGGGTGAGAGCCAGGTCCGAACCTTCTGCCATACAGAAGACACCGAGTTCGGCGATATGACGCTGGTGGAGATATCCCGGGGCTGCGCCCGCGGCTGCCGCTTCTGTGCCGCCGGGTATATTTACCTCCCGTCCCGGGAACGAACTCCCGATCAACTGGACCCTCAGGTTGCCGAGGGCCTGCTGCGGAGGCAGCGGATCGGCCTGGTCAGCGCTGCCGTCTCCGATCATTCGGAAATCGGCGCGATTCAGAAAGGGATCGCCGATCGGGGGGGGAAGATGTCCGTGGCGAGTCTGCGTATCGATTCCCTGACATCCTCGGAAGTCGATGCCCTGCGGGAATCGGGGCACCGGACCTGCGCCCTGGCTCCCGAGGCCGGCAGCCAGCGATTGCGCAATCTGATCAACAAGGGGCTGAACGAAGACCAGATTCTGCAGGCGGTGAGGATGCTCACCGAAGGGGGTATCCCCAGTCTCAAGCTCTATTTCCTGATCGGGTTGCCGACGGAGACCGATGACGATATTGCCGAGTTGTTGCAGCTGGCGGAAAAGGTCCGTTCCGTCTGGCTCCAGGAAGGGAAAAAGCGGGGCCGTCTCGGACAATTGACCCTGTCCGTCAATCCTTTCATCCCCAAGCCTTTTACACCTTTGCAATGGGCAGGTATGGCGGCAACCGGTCTGCTGAAAAAACGCTGCAGGATGCTGCGTTCAGGTGTGGCGCGCATGGCGAATACGGAAGTCATCTTCGAATCATTGCGCTCGGCGGAACTGCAGGCGCTGCTTTCCCGTGGAGACCGGCGCACGGGAAGGATACTGCCGGCTCTGGCCAGCGGGGACACCCTGCGGTCTGCATGCCGGTTGCATGGGCTTGAACCGGATTTTTTCGTAACCCGGCAAAGGGGTGAGGAGGAGCTCTTTCCCTGGGAGGTGATCGACAATGGGGTGACACGGGATTATCTGTGGCGCGAATATCGCCGTGCCTTGAAGGGGGAGTTGTCGCCTCCCTGTTCTCCGGGCTGCCGGCGCTGCGGAGTCTGCGGGAACGAGGGTCTTTCTTGACAGGTTCGTAAGATGCCGTAAAGTTTTAATCGAAGTCGTGATCGGGGTCGGAGACTTCCGCAACGCCCCGATGCCAACGAAACCGATGCCTCATCTACACGTGACCACTGTCAAGGAGAGACAAAATGGCCCAGGAACGAACCGGAATCGTCACTTTTCATGGAAATCCACTGACCCTGCTCGGTCCCGAAATCAAGGTCGGCGATCAGGCCCCCGATTTCGTCCTGGTGGATAACGGGCTGCAGCCCGTCAAACTGGCCGACTCGGCAGGGAAGATCCGTTTGATTACAGTGGTGCCTTCTCTGGACACCGGGGTGTGCGATACCATGACCCGGCGATTCAATCAGGAGGCGGCCCAATTGCCCGACAAGGTGGTGGCCTATACCGTCAGCGTCGACCTGCCCTTTGCCCAGAAGCGCTGGTGCGGCAATGCCGGAATCGATCGTGTCCAGACGCTGTCCGACTATCAGGAACGTTCCTTCGGGCTGGACTACGGTCTGCTGATCAAGGAGCTCAAGCTGCTGGCCCGGACCGTCCTCGTCGTCGACAGCCAGGGTCGCATCGTTTACAAGGAATTGGTGAATGAAGTCACCGACGAGCCGAACTATCAGGAAGCTTTGGCGGCCGTGAAAAAAATGCTCTAGAGCAGATATCTGCCTGAGTCCGGCAAGATCCTCGTTACTCCCTCCTGGCCGATGGTCCGCCTATATAAGGGCCTTCGCGGAAGTCGGTAACAGTATCCGCGACCTTTGGCGACCTATTTGCAACAGGGAAAGGAGGACGTAGACGGAAAGGGGATCTTGGGAAGATGACCGGCGGGATGAAAAAGGAAGAAGCCAAGAAGCGGGCTGAAAAATTTCGTGCTTTTCGTAAAGGTTTGGAAGACTTCGAGCAGGATGGCGTTTATGACCGGGACGAACAGAACCGGGACCGGCTCGATTCCTATCATCGGCGCATGGAGGAGGAACTGGTTCGGCTCGAGGAAGCGGAAACCCTTGCAGCTGCAAGACGTTTCCGGCGGCGTATGCGCCTGCTGCTCCTGTCGGTGCTTCTGGTCGGTGCCGGCCTAGCTTGGTGGTCGGTTCGTTCGGGACATTTTTCTCCCGGACCTTACTGGAGTACGCTGCTCACCCGCGCCGAAGTTTTCATGCGCGGCCTTTTGCTTCCTTGACTCTTGCCAGATAATCCCGCGTCTCCCGCGGCATCTGGTCCATCCCTTTCCGCTCCAGGTTGCCCATGCCCCAGTTGTAGGCCGCCAGCGCCCGGTCGAGGTCACCCTCGTAGCGATCCAGCAACTGACGGAGATAGCGGGTGCCTGCCATCACGTTCTGTTCGGAATTGAAAGGGTCGGTGACCCCAAGTTCCTGCGCTGTTTGCGGCATGAGCTGCATCAGGCCCTGAGCTCCGGCCGGAGATGTCGCCTGGGGATTGAAGTTGCTTTCGGTCCGGATCACGGCCCGGATCAGCTGCCTGTCGACACCGTGGGTGCTGGCGGCGCGATCTATGATCTCGTCAAGGGGAGGGACTTCGGACAGACATGGGGGCGGGTCAAAAGATCGAACCGAGTTGCCATAATTGTGACAGGAAAAGGTTGAGCGGACCGCTCCCGTCATTCTGGCATCACTGGACATCATCAGACCGGGGAAATAATCCTGAACACTGTCCGATTCGTCCGCCAGCACGCTGCGGCTCATGCTCAGGGTCAGGAGCTTTGCCTCCAGAGCCGGCCGTGAAAGCCGGGACTCTCTCTGTTCGGCAAGAATCCGTCCGAGAGAAGAGGCGAAATCATCGGCTTGCGGGCCGGTCCGATCCGGCCGGGGCCTGGAAGTATTGGCGGGCAGGTTATGGTTGGAAAGGCTTTTGATGCTCATAAGAGTCCTCCCGGCTTCATGGGTCCATTTTGCATGGAGCGTGCCGAGTCGCTTGTTTGTATCGGGGTCGATATCGATAAGACTTTTTCGAACCGCCCTTTGTTAACTCGTTGGATAATCGGTAACGCCAATACAGGAGAACATATATGTACCTCAAGGACTATTTCGAAAATACGACCGGCGTCGGCGTGTTGTCGACCGCCGATGAAAGCGGCCATGTCGATGCCGCAATCTACGCCCGCCCTCACTGCATGGAGGACGGATCGATCGCCTTCATCATGCTCGATCGCCTCACCCACAAGAATCTTGAAACCAACCCCCATGCGGCCTATCTTTTTATCGAAGATGGCGGAGGCTATAAGGGGGTCCGCCTTTTCCTGGAAAAAATCAGGGAAGAGAAGGATTCCAAACTGATTCAGCAACTGTCCCGGCGGTGCCCGGTGCCGGAAGGGGAAAAGGCCCCCGGACCCAGGTTCCTGGTCTTTTTCCGGCTGAAAAAAATCCTGAAACTGATTGGTGGGGAGACGCCTGATCTCAGCCTGTGAGGGGTGAGGGGTGAGGGGTGAGGCGTAAATCAACGACAACGAGATGGTCCGCCTTTACCCCTCACTCCTCACTCCTCACTGATTCACTCCCCGGTTTCCTCCCCCAGATACCGAGCAAAAACCTCGCGGATCTTTCCCGTGATCTTATGGTGATGGTCGAGAAGTTGCCCGCCGGGGTTTTCCCCCTTGTAGCCGAGTGCGCGGGCCAGTCCTGTGAGGGTGGAGGGGTTGGCGGAGAGACGATCGGTAAACTGGTCCTGGATCAGCCGCAACTTGTTTTCCAGCCTTCGCAAATACTGGTAGCCATTGGCCAGGACAACGTATTCGCTGTTTTCTATCAAGTTTTTTCGCCTCAATGCCTTGAGGGCTTCCAGGGTGTTGGGAGTGCGAAGACCGGGATCGCCGCCGCCGAAACGAAGCTGCTGATACTTGACGAGAAATTCCACATCCAGGAGGCCTCCCCGGCCGGTTTTCAGGTCGAATGCATCCTCCGGTCCCTTCTGCCTGTCCGGCCCCTTTTCCAAACTCTCGCGAAGATCCTTGATTTCGAGACGGTGTTCGGGACACAGGGGTTTTTCAAACAGGATCTTGTCGATGAATTGCTGAATTCTGGCGGTAAATTCGGAGGGACCGACCACCGCCCTGGCTTTTAACAGCGCCAGACGTTCCCAGATACGGGTCGATTTTTCATGATAGCCGCGAAAGGCTTCCAGACTGGTGACCAGGGGCCCCCGGTTGCCGGAAGGGCGAAGCCGGGTATCGATTCTGTAGACGTAGCCCTCACGAGTGGTCAGGGAGAGGACCGAGATGATTTTCTGCGCCAGGCGGGCAAAGTATTCCTGGTTGCTGATCGATCTGAAGGTACTAAAGTTTTCCTTTGCAGGCCGGGTCTGACCGTCTTCCTCGAATATGAAAATAACGTCGAGTTCGGAGTGATAGGTGAGTTCCCGGCCGCCGAGAGTGCCCATGCCGATGATGGCGAAAGCCGCTTCGCGCCCATGACCTGATGGGCATCCGGGGAGACCGAAGCGGGGTGCCAGGTCGGCGCGGGCCAGGGCCAGGGCTTTTTCAAGGCAGACCTCGGCCAGCAGGGTGATCTGCTCGGCTCCTTTTCGAAGCTGGATTTCTCCGCGCAGATCATTCAGGGCAATCCGCAGAAATTCCTTGTTCCGGAAACCGCGCAGTTGATCCAGCAGCCCTTCTATATCGGCGGCCTCTTCCAGTTGGCGGTCGAGGTCTTGGCTCAGCATGTCCCTGCCCCTTGCTATCGGGGAAGAGACTCCGTAGACCAGAAAATCGAGCATTTCGGGGTGCTGAATGAATTCCCGGGACAAAAACTGACTGGTGCCGAACAAGCTTATCAGCAGTTTGATGATCGAACGGTTCTCTGCAAGCAGGGCGAAAAAGGTGGTCCGGGCTCGAAGCGCGCCGAGAAAGGACACCAGGTTGGCGAATGCCCTGTCAGGTGCCGGCGAGGCGATCACTTCCTTCAACAGCAGCGGCGAAATCCGGTCCAGATGCCGTCGGGCCTGACGCCCGATACGGCCATAGGCGGCCCCATGACGGAGGATCAGAAGATTTTCGTAGGCGCTGTCAACTCTAACGAAACCGTTCTGCTGCAGAAGATCCCGGACCAGGTCGGGATCGGCCCCGTCGTCGAGCATCGCCGCTATTTCGCCGGTCACATCTTCCCGGGCTTCCTCTTCGCTCGTATAGAACAGGTCACGGTAGATGGCGGAAACGGCCTGGCGAAAATCCTCCAGGGTCTTGCCGAAAACCGCCTCGTCCTGAAATCCGCAGCGACGACCAAGACGGGCGAACTCTACGGCATCAGTCGGCAGATTGTGGGTCTGGCGTTCCTCCACCACCTGAATCCGATGCTCGACCCTGCGCAGGAAGGTGTAGGCTTCGGTCAGGATGACGAAGGTTTCCGCATCGATCAAGCCCTCGGCCTGCAGCAGGGAGAGCGCCCGCAGGGAATTCTTTTCCCGCAGGGCAGGATGTTTACCGGCATGGATCAACTGCATCGCCTGGATAAAAAACTCGATCTCGCGGATTCCGCCCCGGCCCAGTTTGAGATTCAGTTCGCCCTCCCGCTCGCGGGTCAGGTTGCGATCGATCTTCTGTTTCATCACCTTGAGGTCCTCGATCATCGTGTAGTCGAGGTATCGGCGGAAAATGAAGGGCTCGAGATTTTTCAGCAGACGGTTGCCGAATTCCCGGTCGCCAGCCACCGCACGGGCTTTCAGCATGGCGGAACGCTCCCAGCTTTGGGCCCAGTTTTCATAATAGAATTCGGTTGCGGATTGGGAAATGGCGATCTCTCCAGACCGCCCTTCGGGTCTCAGCCTCAGATCCACACGGAAGACGAACCCCTCTTCGGTGACCTGGTGCATGGCCTTGGTGATCGCTTCGGAGAGTTTTACGAAATACTGGTGAAGCGGCAGTTTTCGGTTCCAGCGGCCTGCCGGGTCTTGAATCCCCGTGGTTTCTCCCGCATCGCTGGAATAGCAGTAAATGAGATCGATGTCGGATGAGAAGTTCAGTTCCCTGCCCCCGAACTTGCCCATGCCCAACACCGTGTATCGGGCCTCCTCCCGCTCCCCGTCGCCGTCGGCGCCGATCAGGGGGGCACCATATTCCGATCGCAGCAGCCGGTCGCAGATTTCGTAGGCAAGCTGGAGGCAGGCGGAGGCCAGATCCGACAGCTCGGCTGTTGTCGTCGGCAGGTCGGCCAGGCCGGAAAGATCACGGGCTGCTATGCGCAGAATCTCCTGCTGCTTGAACACCCTCAGCTGACGCAGCAGATCGTCATAGGAGGAGTCGGCCGGAATGCGTCGGCGCAGATCGTCCAGCAGCTCCTCCTCGTGACGGGGAGCCGCGAAGGCGCCGGGCCGGAACAACCGGGGCAGCAGGTCCGGATGCCGGCAGAGGATATTGGTAAGAAACCGGGAAGCGCCGAGAAGGTTCAGCAGGATTGCGCGGAGACGGCTGTCGGCCAGGACCGGCCTGAGGTCGGGGGCGTTGCGGGAGGAGGCCAGCCGTTCCATGGCATTCAGCGCCTGATCGGGATCGGAGCAGTGGCGGGCGGCCAGAGCCAGTTCCGTCAGTTGGTCGGAATCGATTTTTTCCCGGAGCAGGAGAAGGTTGGTGGCGCTTTTTTTCGGGTCTAAGAATCCCAGGCGGTCGATCAGCCGGGTCAGGGCCGCTTCGTCGCCGCTGCGGCAGCAGTCTGCGAATTCCTCGGTGATCAAATCCGGCTCCATGGGCTCCCGTTCAATTCTTTGTCAGCAATTCGGCGAGGGACTTCCGGTATTCGGGCCGGGCAATCCCTCGCTCGGTGATTATGGCGGTGATCAGTCTGGCGGGGGTAACATCAAAAGCCGGGTTGCGGACCCTGATCCCCGCGGGGGCCAGTTGCTGCGGTCCGGTGTGGGTGACCTCCCGGCTGTCCCGTTCCTCGATGGGGATATGGCTGCCGTCCGGTATGGCCGAATCGATGGTGGAGACAGGGGCGGCCACGTAGAAGGGGATGCCGTGTTCCCGAGCCAGTACGGCCACCGTATAGGTGCCGATCTTGTTGGCGACGTCGCCGTTGGCGGCAATGCGGTCGGCACCGACGATCACGCAGTCGATCTCCCCCTGGTTCATCAGGGCGCCGGCCATGTTGTCGCAGATCAGGGTCACCGGGATGCCATCGCGGTGCAGTTCCCAGGCGGTCAGGCGGGCACCCTGCAGAAAGGGGCGGGTTTCGTCGGCGAAAACCATCACCTTTTTACCCGATTCCACGGCGGCCCGGATTACGCCGAGAGCGGTACCGTACCCTCCCGTGGCCAGGGCCCCGGCATTGCAATGGGTGAGAATCCGGCCGTTGTCGGGAATCAGCCCGGCACCGTTGGCACCCATGATACGGTTGAGTCGGTCGTCCTCGGCCGCGATCTCCAGCGCCTCGGCCAGAAGACGCTCCTTGATCTCCCCAATGGACAGATCCTCGTGGGCTTTCGCCACCCTTTTCATCCGGTCCAGAGCCCAGAACAGGTTGACGGCCGTCGGCCGGGTCGCTGCCAGCAGGGCGCAGACCTCCTCGAAGCGGCGATAAAAATCGGAAAAAGTATCTGCCTCGATATCCCGGGCCCCGAAGGCCGCGCCGAAGGCCGCCGCAATGCCGATGGCCGGAGCGCCGCGCACCACCATGGTGCGGATCGCCTCGGCGACACCGGCGCAGTCCCGGTACTCCAGCCAGATTTCCTCCGTCGGCAGACGGCGCTGGTCGATCATGCGACAGACGCCGTCCCGGTATTCGATCGGTTTTATGGACATTTGAACCCCAGTTGCTCGTGGCTAGTTGCTCGTGGCTGGTTGCTGGCTGGCGAAGATCGCCGCCAGTCATTACCCCTTCAGTTTTTTCACAAGTAGTTCATTCAGTGCCGCCGGATTGGCTTTGCCCTTGCTGGCCTTCATGATCTGACCGACGAAGAAGCCGAGCAGTTTCTCTTTTCCGGCACGGTATTCCTCAACCTGCCCGGGGTTGGCGGCCAGCACCTCGTCCACCAGAGATTCGATGGCGCCGACGTCGGTCACCTGCTTGAGACCCTGCTCCTCAATTATGGTATCGGCATCCTTTGCGGTTTGCCACATTTCGTCGAAGACTTTCTTTGCAATCTTGCCTGAGATGGTGTTGTCTTCGATCCGTTTGAGCATGCCGGCCAGCAGTTGGGGGGAGACCGGACAGTCCGGTATGGTCAATCCGGCATCCTTCAGGGCCCGCTGTACCTCGCCCATGACCCAGTTGGAGCAGAGTTTGCCGTTGCCCTGGAGAGACACCAGGGCATCGTAGTATTCGGCGGTGGCGCGATCGGCGGCCAGCACTTCCGCATCATACCGCGGTATTCCCAGGGTATTGACGAAGCGGGCGATTTTGGCCTCGGGGAGTTCCGGCAGTTCGCGGCGGGCCTGCTCGACGCGGTCCTCGGACACCAGCAGCGGCACCAGGTCGGGGTCGGGAAAATAGCGGTAGTCGTGGGCTTCTTCCTTGCCGCGCATGGATCGGGTCAGTCCGGTGTCGGGATCGAACAGCCGGGTCTCCTGAACGACCCGGCCTCCCTCGTCGAGGATTTCGGCCTGGCGCTCGACTTCGTAGTCAATGGCCTGTTTGATGAACCGGAAGGAGTTGATGTTTTTGAGTTCCGCCCGGGTGCCGAAGGTCTTCTGTCCCCAGGGGCGGATCGATACGTTGGCATCGCAGCGGAAGGAGCCCTCCTCCAGGTTGCCGTCGCAGACCCCGAGATAAACCACGATCTGGTGGAGTTTTTTCAGATAGGCGATGGCTTCGTCCGAGGAGCGCATGTCCGGTTCGGAGACGATCTCCAGCAGAGGCGTGCAGGCCCGGTTGAGATCGACCCGCGAGGAGTCGCTGCCCGCATCGTGCAGCAGCTTGCCCGCGTCCTCTTCCATATGAATGCGGGTGATGCCGATCGACTTGGTTGCCCCATCCGCCGTCTCGATGTCGAGCCGCCCGTGTTCGCAGATCGGCAGCTCGAACTGGCTGATCTGGTAGCCCTTCGGCAGGTCGGGATAGAAGTAGTTCTTGCGGGCGAAAATCGACCGGGGGGCAATGCTGCAGTGGGTGGCCAGACCGGTCTTTATCGCAAAATCGACCACTTTTTCGTTCAGGACCGGCAGCGCCCCGGGCAGGCCGAGACAGACCGGACAGGTCTGGGAGTTTGGCTGGTTGCCGAAAGCGGTGGAGCAGTTGCAGAAGATCTTGGTATCGGTCGTAAGCTGGACATGGACCTCCAGTCCGATGACGACTTCGTATTTGGATGGCATGATCGGTTCCTTCCCAATGATTACAGTGCCGGACGGCGTTGATGCCAGTCGGTAGCCTGTTCGTAGGCGTACCCCGTGCGCAGAACGGTTTCTTCGGCGAAGGGACGGCCGATAACCTGCAGGCCGATCGGCAGACCGCCGGAGGAAAAGCCGCAGGGCAGGCTCATGCCGCAGGTGCCAGCCAGGTTTACCGGAATGGTGAAAATGTCCGAAAGATACATCTGCAGCGGGTCGGCGGTTTTCTCTCCGATGCGAAACGCCGGGGTCGGGGCGACGGGGGTCAGGATGACATCGACCTTGGTGAAGGCGTCGAGGAAGTCCTGCCGGATCAGGGTCCGCACCTTCTGCGCCTTGAGATAGTAGGCATCGTAATAGCCGGAGGAGAGGGCGTAGGTGCCAAGCATGATGCGGCGTTTGACTTCACGGCCGAAACCGGCGGCTCGGGTCTGGTTGTACATGTCGATCAAACCCTGGTTTTCCTCGACCCGGCGCCCATATCTCACGCCATCGTAGCGGGCCAGGTTGCTTGAGGCTTCGGCGGTGGCGATCAGGTAGTAGCAGGCGACGGCGTATTCCGTATGGGGCAGGGAGACCTCGACCGGTTCGGCGCCCAGTCCGCGCAGGGTCTCGACGGCGTTTTCGATCGCCTTCTTGACTTCAGGGTCGAGCCCTTCGATGAAATATTCCCTGGGCAGGCCGATCCGGAGACCTTTGACCCCTTCCCGGAGTGCTGCCCGGTAGTCGGGCACGGGCAGGTCGACGGAGGTGGAGTCGGCCGGGTCGTGCCCGGCCACGGCACCAAACAGAATCGCGCAATCTTCCACGTCCCTGGTCAGGGGCCCGACCTGGTCAAGGGATGAGGCGTAGGCAATGACGCCGTATCGCGACACCCTGCCGTAGGTCGGTTTCAGGCCGACCACTCCGCAATGGGCCGCGGGCTGCCGGATCGATCCCCCGGTGTCGGTGCCGAGGGCGCCGGCCGCCTGGCGGGCGGCGACGCAGGCTGCGGATCCGCCCGAAGAGCCGCCGGGTACGTAATCCGTATTCCAGGGGTTGCGTACAGGCCCGAAGGAGCTGTTTTCGTTGGAGCTGCCCATGGCGAATTCGTCCATGTTCAGCTTTCCGACCATCACCGCACCCTGTTCCCGGAGCCTGCGCACCGCGGTGCCGTCATAGGGCGGGACGAAGTTGGCCAGAATCTGGGAAGCGCAGGTGGTCAGCAGCCCCTCGGTGACAAAAATGTCCTTGAGAGCCAGCGGAATGCCGGTCAGGATGTTTCCATTGCCGGCGGCAAGACGCTCATCGGCTGCAGCGGCGTCCTGCAGGGCCTGCTGCCTGTTGACCGTGATGAAGGCATTGATGCGCTCATCGGTCGCGTCGATCCGGTCGAGGAAAGCGGAGACCAGATCCTGTGCGGTAACCTTCCCTGCCCGCAGCAGATCATGCATTTCATGTATTGTCAGTTCTGTCAGATCCATTGAAGTCACTCCGGAAATTGCGCAGAAAGGGTGAAGCGATCACTCGATGACCCGGGGGACGAGGAAACATCCCTCCTTGGCAGCGGGAGCATTCTGCAAAGCCTTTTCCACTCCTATCGAGGGGCGTACGGCATCCCGCCTGAACGCATTTTCGATCGGTACGGCATGTGCAGTGGGGATGATATGGTCGGTCTCCAGTTCATTGAGTTTATCCACGTAGCCGAGGATGGCATCCATGTCCGCCGTGAGGTTTTCCAGTTCCTGGTCTTTCAGGGCCAGCCGTGCCAGGCGGGCGACATGTTCCACCTGCTCTCGAGATATTTTCATTGGCTAAATGCTCCTTATGGCTATCAATTCGAAAAAAGTGAAAATACCACGTTAAAGAGCACCTGTTCAAGAGTTAAGGCCGGATTTGTCGAGACACCCGCCGGGAGATGCATTTGTTGCTCGCCGGTTTTTGGAGCGAATGTTGCAAATCTGGTTTCTCTTGTCCATCACAAAGTTTTGTTGTAGGGTTTTGGCCTTCCAGTTCCGTAAAAAACCTAACCGGCTTACGAAAGAATTCAGAAATGCAGAAGCGGAAAAAGTTCGGTGAAATCTTGCTCGAAATGGGGGTCATCAACCAAGAGGACCTGGATAAGGCTTTGGCGCGGCAGAAAGTATCCAAACAACCCCTTGGCCAGATTTTCGAGGAATTGGGGGTTATCTGCGAGAAGGACATTCTGCGGATTCTCGCCCGCCAGTTCAACCTCAAAAGAGTTGAGGAAATCAACCGGCCTCCGGTGCCGGAAAGTGCTCTGGAAGTCATCGATTCCTCCACGGCACTGGCCAAAATGGTTTTCCCCCTGGGGATAAAAAACAACACGCTGTATCTTGCCACCAGCAACCCTCTCGATTTTTCCACCCTTGACGATCTCGCTTTCCGTACCGGGTTGAATGTCGTTCCCTTTTTGGCCATCCCTTCGGAAATTACCCAGGCAATCAAGCGCTTCTATCTGCATGAACCTCTTCCCGGGACACAGGAGGGGAGCACGATCCTGGTGGTCGATGATCACGACCTCTATCGAAGGACTCTGGCCGTTCGCCTGGAAAAGGAGGGGTACCGGGTCATTCAGGCCGTAACCGGTGCCGAGGCATTGAAAAAGGTACTGGCGGGACAGCCCCAACTGATTCTGCTGGAAACGACCCTGCAGTCCATGAACGGCAAAATGGTTTTCGGAACCCTGCAGAGCAACAGCCTGACCGCCAAAATTCCGGTCATCGCCATGTCGACCCGCGACTATCCCGAGGAGGAGGCGCAACTTCTCGATATGGGCTTTTTCGATTTCGTCGCCAAACCCTTCAATTTTCAGCGCCTGCTTGCCCGCGTTCGCAGGGCCTTGAACTATTCCACAGGGAAAAAAACAAGGAAGTAAACGTTTTTGCCGCTTCCCCGTCTTTACGACAGAAAGGTCATGTTCAGGGAGTGTTCAGGAATTAGAGTTTGCTTTTTCTTGAGGTCATGCTAAAAATAGTGGCAGTTTCCGGTCGGTCCGGAAGGTTTCAAAAAGATACAGAAAACGTGTACATAAGGAGCTCGTCATGAAAAAAGCGTTGACATGCATTGCTTTGGTTTCCGTAGTTTTGGCGGGTTGCGCCCAGCCGATGACCCGTACCCAGAAAGGGGTGGCGGTCGGCGCCGGAACGGGAGCGGCCGTGGGGGCCGGTCTTGGTCAGCTGATCGGTGGCGATACGGAGGGGACCTTGATTGGAGCCGGTATCGGAGCTGCCCTGGGCGGTACCGCGGGCGGCTTCTTCGCCAATTACATGGAAAAGCAGGAGATGGCCATGCGCCAGCAGTTGGCGGGAGTCGAAGGAGCCAGTATCCAGCGTGATGCGGAAGTGCTGGCTGTCACCTTCCGATCTGATGTCCTGTTCGATGTCAATTCCTATGCCGTAAAACCCGGTGGCTTTGATGAATTGCAGCGGGTCGCCCAGGTTCTCACCAATTATCCGCAGACCAATATCCTGATCGCCGGCCACACTGACAGCACCGGCAGTGAAGCCTATAACCAGGATCTTTCCGAACGCCGTGCGGCGGCGGTGAAAAACCAGCTGGTCAACTACGGTGTTGCGCCGATGCGCATGACGACCATCGGCTACGGCGAGATGAAGCCGATTGCCAGTAACGCCACCGAATCCGGCCGTCAGATGAACCGCCGGGTGGCCATCACCATCACTCCCCAGCAACAGCAGCAGTATCAGCAGCAGCCCGGCTACTGATTCTCTGCCTGTTGAATCGTAAAGCAGAACTGGCCCGCCCCGCTTTTGCAGGGCGGGCTTTTCTTTGGTGCGCCAGGCATGGCGCGTAGCGCCTTGACTGGCGCTGTTCCGGTTGTTGTGGTGATAACCGGATGACTTGGGGGTGTAAGTCCCCTGTGGACCCTGATGGCGGGAACCACTAGCCGAACGGCAAGGGTGTCCACCGCGAGGTGGGATCTGAAGGAAGCCGCAGGCAAACTCCCGGCCCGACGAACAGAAATCGCATACGAGGCAGTTCCATCCGGGCGAGAAGGCCAACATCTTCAAAGCCCCATAGCCATCCGGGAGGGTGGGGCTGTAGATGCGGCGGGTATATGGGAGGAAGGTCACGCGCATTACCCTGGGAGATCTGCCGATCTGCCTCGTGCTACCGGCGTCGAGAGGCGTCGGGACGGGTCGGCAGAAGTCAGCAGAGGCCATAGTAGCCGGGGTTGACCATCCCGGTGAAGGGCCGAACACGAGGCGCCATTCAGGAGACTCGAATTTCGATGACGATCGAAGAAGCAGAAGCCCTGGTTGAGATATCAGGGGCCGCGCCCGAGGGTAGCGACCGGAAGTCGCAAGAGTATGGCACAGGTGCGTCAAACGTCACGGCATGCCGGGAACCGTCCTGGACGGAAGCGGAGACGCGGCTGATGGAAGAGGTTGTCAGTCGCGGCAACATGATGGCGGCCTACGACCGGGTGGTTGGCAACAAGGGAGCCCCCGGCATCGACGGGATGCAGGTGGGTGAGCTGAAAGGCTACCTGGTCAAGGAATGGCCGCGCATCAAGGAGGACCTGCTGAACGGAAGCTACCAGCCCCAACCGGTGCGGAAGGTCGAGATACCCAAGCCCGGCGGCGGGATGCGCATGCTCGGCATCCCCACGGTGCTGGACCGGCTCATTCAGCAGGCGCTGCATCAGGAGCTGATGCGGCTGTTCGATCCAGACTTCTCCAAGAGCTCCTACGGGTTTCGACCCGGACGGAGCGCCCACCAGGCGGTACAAGCAGCCCGCAAGCATGTGGCCGAAGGGCGGCGGTGGGTGGTCGATATCGACCTGGAGAAGTTCTTCGACCGGGTCGGACACGACGTGCTTATGGCACGAGTGGCCCGCAAGGTCAAAGACCCCCGTGTACTGCGACTGATCCGCAGATACCTGAGGGCCGGAGTGCTCGAAGGGGGGATCGTCTCGCCACGGGTGGAAGGGACGCCGCAAGGCGGCCCGCTCTCGCCGCTGTTGTCGAACATCCTGCTTGACGAGTTCGACAAGGAACTGGAGAGGCGCGGCCACGCCTTCTGCCGTTATGCCGATGATTGCAACATTTACGTGCGCAGTCGGCAATCGGCGGAGCGGGTCATGGCTTCGCTGATCCAGTTTCTCGAACAGCGGCTGAAACTCAAGGTCAACCGCGTCAAAAGCGCCGTTGGCCGCCCCTGGGAGAGAACCTTTCTGGGTTACAGGATGACCTTTCACAAGAAACCGCGGCTCAAGGTGGCTGAAGGCTCTGTGAAACGGTTCAAGGCCAACCTCAGAGAGCTCTTTCGTCGGGGAAGGGGACACAGCCTCAAACGGGTCATCGAAGAGTCCACCCCGAAACTGCGGGGATGGATCGTCTACTTTCGGCTGGCGGAAGTCAAAGGCATCTTCGAAGAACTGGATAGCTGGGTCAGGCGGAAACTACGCTGCATTCTGTGGCGGCAGTGGAAGCGCTCTTTTACGCGGGCCAGGAATTTGATGCGGCGGGGATTGTCGGAACTCAGAGCATGGAGGTCGGCTCAAAACGGGCGAGGCCCCTGGTGGAATGCAGGAGCCTCGCACATGCACGATGCGTTTCGAAAATCCTTCTTCGATAAACTGGGGCTGATCTGCTTGGTAGACAGTCTCAGACGCTTTCAGAGTGCTTTGTGAACCGCCGTGTACGGAACCGTACGCACGGTGGTGTGGGAGGACGGCGGGGGTGACCCCGCCTCCTACCCGATCCCTTTCTCTCTCCTTGACCTGAATGGCCTAAGTTATTTAAATTGATTCACCACGAAGAACACGGCACGAAAATAATTCCTAAAACACTCCGTTTTTTCTATATTTTCCCTTCGTGTCCTTGTGCCCCTTCCTGGTCCAGGATTTTATATTTATGGGAGATTTTTATGCTGCAAGAGTATTTGAAACATAAGGCCGAACGTGAAGCTCGCGGTATTCCCCCCTTGCCCCTGTCCGCAGAGCAGACGGCAAGCTTGTGCGAACTTCTGCTCGATCCGCCGGCCGGCCGGGAAAACATGTTGCTGAAACTGCTGGCGGAACGGGTTTCGCCCGGCGTCGATGAGGCGGCCGGGGTCAAGGCCGATTTCCTTGGACGGATTCTCCGGGATGAAGCGGACTGTCCTCTTTTGACAAAGCGCCAGGCTATCGACCTGCTGGGCGCCATGACGGGCGGGTTCAACGTGCCCCATCTGGTGGCCGCGCTGGATGACCCGAAGCTGGCTGCCGAAGCGGCCAGGGCACTCGGGTCCATCACCCTAGTCTACGACGCTTTTGACAACGTGCTGGCACGGAGTGAAACCAATTCCGCGGCCAAGCAGGTGATCGAATCCTGGGCAGCGGCCGACTGGTTCACGTCGGCGCCGGAGCTTCCCGTCGAGATTCGCGTCCGCATTTTCAAGGTTGAAGGGGAAATCAATACGGACGACTTTTCCCCGGCCGGCGATGCCTGGAGCCGGCCGGACATTCCTTTGCATGCCCTGTCCATGGGCAAAAATCGTTTTCCCGGAGGCATCGAGACCATTGCCGCCTGGCGTGCCGAAGGGCATCGCGTGGCGTTTGTGGGCGATGTGGTGGGCACCGGCTCTTCGCGCAAGTCGGCCTGCAACAGCCTGCTGTGGCATATCGGCGGGGACATTCCGGGAGTCCCGAACAAGCGCCGCGGCGGCGTTATTCTCGGCGGGGTCATTGCGCCGATCTTTTTCAATACAGCCCAGGACTCGGGTGCCCTGCCGCTGGAGGCGGAGGTCGATGCCCTGCAGCATGGTGATGTCGTGGTTATCGATACCCGATCGGGAGAGATTCGCGATGAGGCGGGCGAGGTCCTGACCCGGTTTGGTATACGCCCCGATACCTTGCGCGATGAATACCGGGCCGGCGGGCGCATTCCCCTGATCATCGGCCGCGCGTTGACCGAGCGGGCCCGTCAGGCTCTGGGAATGAGTCCCTGTGAGCTGTTTGCCCAGCCAACCAATCCCGAACCGAAAGAAAATCAGGGGTATACCCTGGCCCAGAAGATGGTCGGCAAAGCCTGCGGTCTGCCGGGAGTGCTTCCCGGAACCGCCTGCGAGCCCCGCATGACCACCCTCGGTTCCCAGGATACCACCGGACCGATGACGGCTGACGAACTGAAGGAACTGGCCTGTTTGCGGTTTCAGGCTCCCATGGTCATGCAGTCTTTCTGCCATACCGCCGCATATCCCAAGTCCGCCGATGTGAAAATGCAAAAAAATCTCCCCCAATTCATCAGTGAACGGGGCGGGGTAGCCCTGCGCCCGGCGGACGGCGTCATCCACTGCTGGCTGAACCGGCTTCTGCTGCCGGATACGGTCGGCACGGGCGGAGATTCCCACACCCGTTTCCCCATCGGCATCTCCTTTCCCGCAGGCTCGGGGCTGGTGGCCTTTGCCGGTGCACTCGGCTTCATGCCCCTGGACATGCCCGAGTCGGTCCTCGTGCGTTTCAAAGGGCGTCTGCGGCCGGGCATCACCCTGCGCGACCTGGTCAATGCCATCCCTTTCGCGGCGACCCGGCAGGGGTTGCTGACCGTGCCGAAGAAGAACAAAAAGAATATTTTCAACGGCCGCATTCTGGAAATGGAGGGTTTGCCCGACCTCAACGTCGATGAGGCTTTCGAGTTGACCTGCGCCGCTGCCGAACGGAGCGCCGCCGCGACCTGCATCGACCTTTCGGAGGCCAGTGTGGCCCGTTTCCTCCGCTCCAATATCGCCCTCATGCAGCAGATGATCGCCGACGGCTACCAGGATGCCGCCACCCTGCAGGCCCGTATCGACGCCGCTGCGCAGTGGTTGCAAAAACCGCAGTTGCTCAGGGCTGACCCCCACGCCGAATATGCGGCCGTCATCGAAATCGATCTGGACCAGATTCGGGAGCCGCTGATCTGCTGTCCCAACGATCCGGATGATGTCCGGCCCCTCTCCGAAATTGCGGGAGCGGGCATCGACGATGTCTTCCTCGGTTCCTGCATGTCCAACATCGGTCACTTCCGCGCCGCTGCCGCAATCTGGCAGGGGCGGCCCTACAACGGCTCGGTTCGCACCTGGCTCTGCCCTCCGACACGGATGGACCAGAAACAACTCCGGGACGAGGGGCTGTTCAGCATTTTCAGCGATGTCGGCGGGAGGATCGAAACAGCCGGCTGCTCACTCTGCATGGGGAATCAGGCCCGCGTCCCGGACCGTGCCAGAGTTTTCTCCACCTCGACCCGCAATTTCGACAACCGCATGGGCAAAGATGCCCAGGTCTACCTGGGGTCGGCGGAACTGGCGGCAATGGTGGCCGTACTGGGAAGAATTCCGACCCTGGACGAATATTTTCAACTGTTCGAGGATAAGATAGCGCCCCGGGCTGAAGAGATTTACCGCGGCTTGCAGTTTGATTTGGAAGGCAGTTGCTAGGTGCTGGTTGCTGGTTGCTGATGGCTGGTCTTGGGTTGGTTTTAGAATTTACGAGCCCCGAGCAACCAGCAACTAGCAACTGAATTTACAATGCCACTCCTCGAACACCGCTACCTTGTCCGCTCCGAAACGGGCCAGCGACTGGCGCACCTGGCCCACGCTTTTCTCCCGGTCCGCCTTGGCCGGATCCTTTGAAAAAAAGAGATCCGCATAGGTAACGATGCGTTCTTCCAATGTGATCGGAACCATGTCTCTTGCCGGCAGCGGCAATCTGCGGTCGGAAATTTCAGCGGCGGTCAGACCGACACCGATATGCCGCTCGCAAACCAGGGCGTGCCGGGGGAAACCTTCCGCGTCCAGCAGTTCGCGGCCTTTGATGCCGTGGCACAGGTAGGGTAGTATCCCTTCGCAGCCGATCTGCGGTACCGCCGTGAAGCGAATGCCGATGTCATGCAGCAGGGCGGCCTCGTGCACGAAAACGGCATCCGCCTGCAGCGCCCGGGCGATGCCTGTCGCCTTGGCGGCAACCAGCTCGCTGTGTTTCAGCAGGATGCGATGGGCATCGCTTCCGGGGGGATAATATTTTTCGATCAGGGCGATGGGGTTCAACGATGCTCTCCAGGTTGCGTAGCATAATGGTTGATGCAATTCTACTCGGTCGGCTGTCCAGACTGCAACCGGCTGGCGACCGATCAGGCCGATTCGTCGGATCCGAGCGATCGGTCCGGTCAGCGCCGCCAACCCATCGGTAAGCCCCTAGCCAATTTCCGCTTCCCTGGGCAGTGTGCGCAAAAACAACCAAGCCGCAGGCAGCAGCGCGGCGCCGAAAAGGACCGCCAGCCAACCGAAGGTCGGTCGCAGACCGATACGGTCGGCGGCCAGGCCGACCAGGGGGCCGGTGGCGACGAACAGAACCCTGAAGGCGAGACTGTGCAGGGAGAGGATGCTGGCCCGGTTGCTTCGTCGGCTGGCCTGCTGCAGGTGGTTGCGCATGATCGGCCCCTGCATTCCGCGCATGGCGGTCAGCAGATAGTAGAAAAGAAAGCTGCCGACGGCTGAGGTCAGTCCCAGCCCCGCATATCCGGCCACGATCAGTGCCATAAAAAGCACAGCGGTCCTGGCATGGCCGAGGCCGAAATGCAGGCGGTGACTGAGCAGCGAGAAGAGGGCCACTGTCAGATTGGCACCGGCCCAGGCCGGTCCGAACCAGGCCAGCGGTACGCCCGTTTCCTGCATATAGGGCTGGATCAGCCAGACCGTGTAAAAGGAGGCGATGCCGAGCAGCGTGCCGAAGAGGATGGTCGCCCGTACATGGGGATTGTCGCAAAAGGCATATTTGCAGGTCCGCAGCGCTTCGGCCAGATGGGACTGTATGGCGGCTTCGCTTTCCTGAGGCGGTTCCTTCATGGAAATGCAGAGCAACAGGCAGATGATCCAGATGCCGATCTGAAACAGAAAAGGCATGAGGGGCCATGCAGCATACATGACCCCCGCAAAGAGAGCCCCTGACGCTTCTCCGGTCTGGGCGGCGCCCGTCATGCGCCCATCAAACCGGGAATACTGACCCTCTTGGTGCTGGGCTCGAAGGGTTTCGAACAGCAGGGCGCTGTCGGAACCGCTGATGAAAGCCCAGGCCCCGCCGAGCACGATTTCCGCCAGCAGCACCCCATTGAAGGAGTCGGCCACCGTGTACAGACTCCACCCCGCAATCGCCAGCACCGAAGCCATAATCAGGGCGGTGCGGTAGCCGAGTCGATCGCTGAGATAACCCGAGGGATACTCCATGAGTATGCTGGCCACGGAAAAAATGGCTTGCAATGTCATGATCTGGGTCAGGCTCAGCCCGATCTGGTTTTTCCAGAAAAGGGTGATGATCGCCATGGGAAACAGCGTCATCTTGAGGACCGAAAAGGCATAGAGTTTGCTGATGTTGTTCGAAAGGGGCATAAAGTTCCCGCACAGTCAGGTTTTTGCAGAGGTTGGGCTGGATGCAACAGGCGGAAAATATACCAGTTTAAGGCACGATACACCAGCTCCTGAATTCTTTTTCATCATTATTGTCGCCTGTGTTATGTTGCTGACGGCCCTTTTCGGCCCCTGAAACTCTCGCCGTTCCCGATCTCCTTTGTGAGTGACTATACGATGGCCAAACCGGTCGGACTGCGTACCGAAATTATTTTTCATGTCACCTTTCTTCTTGGGGCAGCCCTGCTTTGCGGGGGGGTCCTGTTGCTGAAACTGGCCGAACGCCAGCTGCTCGATCAGCGGGTCGACAATCTCACCTCGACTATGGAGATTGTCGGCCGGGCACTAAGCACTTCAATGGATCGGGGTGGATCGGATGAGGCAAGCCATCTGCCCTCAGCGCAATTGCTTCATCTCTTGCCCGGCGTTGATTCCGTCAATGTCTGGAGATTGAGAAACGGGCAATACGTCCTTTTGTATTCAAGTCAAACGGGAAAACCCCCAGAAGGGCATTTTGGCCCCCGAATATTCCCTTTTTTGACTCAAACTAAAATTTCCCTCTCCTATTCCGGAGCTTTTTCCTTTCCTGGCCGGGAAGAAAATTCCTGTCTGGAGGTTCTGGTTCCCCTGGGTAGTACTACCGGTAACCTTCGTGGCATTCTTCAAGCCCGCTTTTCTTTAAATGACGTCTCCCGGAGAGTTCAGACCAGTTTGAAATTTATGTTGCTCTATGTACTTCTGTACGGCGGCGTTCTTTTCCTGTTTGGCATGTATCTGCTCAACCGCAATGTACTTCGGCCTATAAATCGCCTTATGGCGACCACTCGAAGGATCGCCGAGGGCCACCTCGATCAGGTGTTACCCGAAAAGGGACCTCGGGAAATTTCCTCCCTGGCACGGTCTTTTAATTCTATGGTGGCGGCTTTAAGAAAAAGTCGCCAGGATACCGAGAAAACGATAGATCACCTGCAAAGGGCCAACGAGGATTTGCGTCAAACCCGAGCCGAACTGATCCGATCAGAAAAAATAGCTTCAATCGGCCATTTGGCAGCAGGCATGGCTCACGAAATTGGCAATCCATTAGGCGCGGTGGTGGGTTATCTGGAACTGCTCAAATCCGAATTGCCAGAAGGGCGCCACCTGGAGATTGCCGCCTGTGCTGCTGAAGAGGTCGGGCGCATCGACCTGCTGGTTCGGGACCTTCTCGATTACGCAGCTCCAGGGCAAGCCCGATCGGAAACCTTTGATCCCGCAAAGGTCATGGAGGAAGCTTTGGACCTTCTGGTCAATCAGGGAATGTTCAACAAGTTGGAGCTGGTGCGAAAAATTCCCTTATCACTGCCGATGGTCAGGATGGTCCGCCACCAGTTGCTGCAGGTATTCGTCAACCTGCTGCTCAATGCCTGCGATGCTTCCCGGAAAGGAGGCGAAATTATCGTTGAAGGCGGTGTTTCAGGACAGTTCGTCTGGCTTGCGGTGACGGATGAAGGAGAAGGTATTTCGAAAGACAATCTTGGTCATGTTTTTGATCCCTTTTTTACTACCAAACCCCCGGGAAAAGGGCGCGGTTTGGGCCTTTCAGTCTGTCACCGGGTGGTGGATCAGGCGGGAGGAGCCATAGAAGTGCAATCGGATGTTGGCAGAGGAAGCCGTTTCACCGTCTGTTTGCCGGTGGCCAGCCGAGCTGAAGGAGGAGTATATGGCGGTTGATGACCGGAAAATCCTGACTATAGACGATGAAGCGTCGATGCGGCACATGCTCCGTCTGGTGCTGGAAAAAGAGGGGTATCGGGTGAGCGAGGCCGGCGGCGGAGAAGAAGCCCTGGCCCTTCTGCAGAAAGAGAACTTTTCAACGATTCTGTGCGATATTCGCATGCCAGGCATGGACGGTCTGGCTTTTCTGCAGGCCGTCAAGGAGAGGAACATCGAAGGAACGGTGATTATGATGAGCGCCTATGGCACCGTCGATACCGCTGTCGAATGCCTCAAGGCCGGAGCTTACGATTACATTTCAAAACCGTTCAAGCCGGATGAGGTCAAGCTGACCCTTCGCAAGGCCGAGGAGAAACTCCGCCTGCAGCAGGAAAACATACGACTCCGTCGTGAATTGAATCGCCAGCAACATGGCGAACGACAGATAATCTATCGCAGTGCTGTCATGGAACGGGTTCTTGATCTGGCTGCAAGGGTGGCCGAGGTGAGTGCTCCTGTTTTGATTACCGGTGAGACCGGCACCGGCAAGGAATTGTTCGCCAGGGAATTGCACCGAAAAAGCGTTCGTTGTCAAAAGCCTTTTGTCGCGGTCAACTGCGGAGCCATTGCCCCGAGCCTTATAGAAAGCGAACTCTTCGGCCACGCGCGCGGAGCTTTTACCGGAGCCGTCCATCAGAAGCCCGGCCTTTTTGAGTCAGCCGAGGGCGGAACCCTTTTTCTCGATGAAATCGGCGAACTGCCTTTGGAACTGCAGCCTAAACTGTTGAGGGTGCTGCAGGAAGGAGAAGTGCGCAGAATTGGGGAAAACCGTTCCCGTAAAGTCGATGTGCGGATTTTGGCGGCCACCGCCCGTGATCTGCGGAAAGCCGTTGAGGACGCAGCATTCCGGGATGACCTGTTTTTTCGCCTGGCAGTGGTTGAGATCCATATCCCACCGCTTCGGGAGCGTCCGGAGGATATCGGTTTGCTCGCGGAGTATTTCATCTCTGCAATAGCTTCCAGGGAAGGACGGACAGCTCCGAAGCTGAGTGGCGAGGCCGAGCAGATTTTGAGCCGGTATTCATGGCCGGGCAATGTCAGAGAACTGGCCAATTTCATGGAAAGAACCATGATTTTTAACCGCGGATCAACCATTGATCTGGAAGTTTTTCCGGGAGAAATGCGTCGGAAGAATCGGGAACCTCTGGAGGAATATTCTCTTAAAAAAGCTTCGACCCGCCTCGAAAGGGAGTATATTCGAAAAGCCCTTTCCGAAACGGAAGGAAACAGGACTCAAGCGGCTAAGCTGCTTGAAATCAGCCTGCGGAACCTTTTGTACAAGATAAAGGAGTACCAGTTGGAATAAATCGATATCAGCTGTAGCTGTGCCCCCTCAAGGGGGTTTTTTTGAGCCAAAGAAACAATCGAGTCGAAATATTCTCTGAACCGGACCGAACAGCCATGCCAGCATTCGCCTACGACGGGTCGGTGAATTCCAACGTCGGAAAAATGACCCAGCCGGAGGCGCATTTTGCGCAACCATGCAAAAATTGCATTTCAAAAATCTTCCGAAAGGGCTGATCCGTCTCACTAAGTTATTGATTTTAGTATATTTTTGATAATTGAAAAAAGTGGCATGAAAATTGGAGAGAATTAAAATCTGTAACGGATGTCCTCGGAGGCTGAATGGGAGGTACGTTTTGTATCAAGAACATTATGATGATCAAACATGCCGATATCATGGATTTACGTTGATAGAATTGCTGGTCGCCATTGCTGTCTTCGGCATTTTACTGGTTGTGGCTGTGCCTGCTTTCCGTGGCATGATCCTTGGAAACCGGTTGATGACCCTGACCCATGAAACGGCCCGTGCCATCAACCTGACGCGCAGCGAGGCAATCAAGCGCGGTTTGCGGGTTTCCATGTGTCCCAGTGCCAACGGGACCAGTTGTGCCGCTGACGGTCGCTGGGAGCAAGGCTGGATCCAGTTCGCAGATCCGAATGGAAATGGAAATTTCGATGCTGGTGATACCTTGCTTTTGGTCAGGGAAGCTTATGGTGGTCAGACAACCGTACGTACCGGTGCACGGTTCAACCAGTTTCTTAGTTATCTGCCTAACGGTCAAAGTCAGGGTACGGGCGGTTCCAATGATACTTTCAGGCTGTGCAACGAGCGCGGCACCACTCTGGGTTTTTCAATCATGATCAATAATGTCGGTCGCGTGCGTGTAGATAGGGGAGCGGCATCATGTCCATAAAGGGAGAGGATTCCAGGCTTTATTGCCGAAATTCAGCGGGTAGCCAGAGAGGCTTTTCGCTGGTCGAAGTACTGGTGGCCTTACTGATTCTGGCTGTCGGGCTGTTGGGCCTGGCGGGCTTGCAGAACCGCGGGGTTTCTACCAACTACAGTGCCCTGCAGCGCTCTCAAGCCACCCTTTATGCTTATGACATCGTGGAGCGAATGCGTGCAAATCGCGAGACGGCGCGCCAGTCCAGTTGGCCATACCAGATGGATTCGGAGGCCGGTCCAGTTTCAAGTTCACTCCCAGCCCTGGTGCAGGATGATTTGAACGGTTGGCTGGCGGCATTACAAGACCTGCCTGAAGGGCAGGGGGCCATAACCATGGAAAATCTGGGAAGCGGCAGGGTGAAAGTTACGATTCAGGTGCGCTGGAACGAAAAAGGGGATCAGCAGCAGATAACAATCGAGACTATCATATGAACCGAAAGATCAGCATCATGTCAAAGAACAGATGTCTTCTAGGAAATGTCACCGGGATATCCCTGGTGGAAATGATGATCGCCATGCTTGTCAGCCTGATTCTCCTGGGCGGCATGTATCGGCTCTTCATCAGCAGTTCGACAGGATACGATTTTGAATCGGAAATGTCCAATCTGCAGGAAAATGGACGTTTCACCCTTGAGTTTTTGACGCGGGACATCAGGATGGCCGGCTACCGGGGTTGTGCCGGGCGCAATGCCGAAATCTTCAGCACCCTCAATAACGGTAGCGACTTCCTTTACAATTTCGGTCAGGCGATCGTGGGCTATGACAACATGACCAGTCCGCCACCTACCGACCTTTCGGCGATTGCACCCGTGGCCGGTACCGATGTACTTGTCCTGCGCAGACAGATAAGTGACAACGCGGTACAGATTACAAAAAAAATGCCTGATACTTCGGCAGATTTGACGATCAGCAACAATCCTTCAGAGCCGATTAAGACCGATGATATCGTCATGATCACCGACTGCCAGGCGAGCACGGTTTTCCAGGTGACCCACGCAAACTATCCCACAAGTGGGGCCGACGCGAATATGGTCCACAATACCGGGACGTCTAGCCCGGGCAATTTTCAGAAAGAACTGCATCATTCCTATGATGAGGGCGCCGAAATATCTGTAATGGAGACGCAAATCTACTTTGTCGGCCTCAATGGCGCAACCGGTAGGCCGGGTCTTTTCCAACGCCGGGGAGGGACGAATGAGGAAATCGTCGGGGGCGTTGAAAATATGCAGATCACCTATGGAGTGGATACAAGTGATGACGGCGCCATCGACAGTTACGTGGTGGCAGGTGGCGTGGCCGATTGGAACGATGTGCTCGCGGTGCGCATCGGCCTGCTCATTGCCAGTTTGGATGAAATTCCCCGGGCCGAAATTGACAACGCCGCTCGTAACGTTAACGGAGTAGCAGTTGCTGCGGCTAATGATCGTCGTCTGCGTTACGTCTTTGTAACGACTGTGGCGATCCGTAATCGATTGGAATAACTCAGGTCTGTTGTGGAGGGCAGGAATGATGAATGGGTATGGCAGATTGGCGAAGGTTGTGAGCTGCCGCCGGGATCTTGCTGAGCGGGGAGCGGCTCTGATCACCAGCCTGCTCTTTTTATTGGTATTGTCCTTGTTGGGATTGGTTAGCATGCGGTCAAGTATCCTGGAGGAGCGCATGGCCGGCAACATGAGCAACCGGAATCTGGCCTTTCAGGCCGCGGAAGCCGCCTTGCGCGATGCCGAGTATTATCTGGAAAGTATTACTCTGCCGACATTCGACGGGACCAACGGCCTTTACCCTGTTCCAACCGTCGGCGGCACCCCCCGCTGGGAGACAATCAATTGGAGCGGCATTGATTCACGGACTATTTCAGGAGAAAACACTATAGATGGAGTGGCTTCCCCGCCTCGCTATATTATAGAGGAACTTGCTGAGGTCACCTCATCCGGACCAAAATCGTTGAAACCGACCCGACGCGGAAATCCCAGTAAATCGAAAGCTTACCGTATAACTGCACGCGGAGTTGGGGGAGATGGTTCAGCTGTGGTCATTTTACAAAGTACCTATATAAAATAATCTCTTTATCGGTCTTTGCTAAGAATGTCTTATCTAAAGTCGCAAAAATTTTCTATTATGCGCTTTATTATGTTCTTCCATGAATAGGGAGGATTTATGAAAAATCGAATTCAACTCAGCCGTCGGTTTAAAATAGCAGGAGTGGTTTTAGGGCTGTTGCTGATTTCAACGTATTGGGGAACTGCCGCTTTTGGAATCGACATGTCCCAATTGCCCTTGTTTTTGACCCAGGATGTCCCCCCTCTCAACCTCCTCGTTCTCGGTCGTGATCACAAGCTTTATTATGAGGCCTATAACGACGCTTCCGATCTCAATGGAGATGGGAAACTGGATATTCGCTACGATCCGACCATCGAATACTATGGCTACTTCGATTCTTTCAAATGTTATACATATGACAGCTCTGAAAGCCCCGCCCGCTTTGAACCCACGAGTGTAACTGCCAACAAGACCTGTTCAGGTTCTGCTGAGTGGAGCGGCGATTTTCTCAATTATCTGACCACCGCCCGTATCGATGCCCTGCGCAAGGTGCTCTATGGAGGCTATCGCCGGGTCGATGATCAAACCAAAACGGTGCTGGAACGCAGCCATATTCCCCAGGATGCGCACAGTTGGGGCAAGGAGTATACAAGTATCGCCGTAGATGGTTACGATATTCGTAACTATACACCTCTAAATCTGCCTTCCACGGGCACCCGCCACCTGTTTGCCAATACCACCTTGCTTAATGACTCGAGTTCACATCCCAGATTGCGAGTTCTGGTCAACTCTGCCTATCGGATATGGGAATGGGTTTCAATTGAACAACCGGTGGCTGGAGATCAATGTAATGATGGCTCCGGGCGAACCTCATGTGCTAATTCAACAGGCAGCGATTGGCAGATCGTCCCATCCACAATGCTGCAGGACCTGACGCAGACTACCTACGATACTTCCGGTTACAACACGTATCCGGCCGATCACAGCGGTTTTGACTCCCTGATCAGCAATTACGCCACGGAACCTAAAATGTTCGGACAAGGATCGGCCAGCACCATCAACGGCAGCGGCAATCCTTTTGGCAGCGATGACAATTACCTGACGGTTTTTACAGGAACGCTGGTGATAGCCCAGACGGGGACTTATACCTTCGCGGTGGACGGCGACGACGCTATCGAACTCCTGATCGATGGTAACTGGGTTGCGGGATGGTATAACGGGCACGGCCGATGCAATTGCCAATCCTATGATGGGAGCGTGTATTTGACCGCCGGCGAACATACCCTGGAATTCCGCCACCAGGAATACACCGGTGGGGATAGCTACCATCTTTATTGGAATAATCCTGTCGCGGCGTCAACCATGACCGATTACCAGGTTCGGGTTGAGGTCTGTAACGATTCTTTCCCGGAGACCAATTGCAAGCAGTATCCCAGCGGTTATTACAAACCGGCCGGTTTGTTGCAGGAATATGGTGAAGATGACACGATGATGTTCGGGCTGTTGACCGGTTCCTATGCAAAGAACACCTCCGGCGGCGTTCTGCGTAAGAAAGTCGGCAGTTTTTCGGACGAGGTGAATGCCGACACGGGACAGTTTACCGCTGTGAACGGTATCGTCAAAACCATCGACCGTCTGAAAGTTGTCGGATTTGGCGGATCTTATACCCACCAAAGCAATTGTGGCTGGATAACCACCCGTCCCATAAACGAAGGTGAGTGCCGGATGTGGGGCAATCCCGTCGCCGAGATGATGTATGAGGGGATGCGGTATTTCTCCGGCCAAGGCAGCCCTACCTCTGATTTCCAGATATCTTCCAGCAGCAACGATGATGCTACTCTTGGATTGCCTTTGGCGAGTTGGGATGATCCCTATGCAACAGGCAACAACGAATATTGCGCCAAACCATTTCAGTTGGTGATCAGTGATATCAATCCATCCTTCGATACCGATCAATTGCCTGGCTCATATTTCGGCAGTTTTTCAGGCGATATCAATGGCCTCAATGTAGCGAACCTGGGGCAGACGATCTGGGATAACGAGCAGGGCTCCGTTCTGAACTACTTCATCGGCCAATCCGGCTCCAACTACGATGGCAGTCCCTCGCCTAAAAGTGTGGACAGTTTTGGAAACATCCGTGGCCTGGCACCGGAGGAACCCACCAAGCGCGGGGGCTACTACAGCGCCGCCTTGAGCCTGTTCGGTCATCAAAATGACCTGAATCCCGTCTCCGACGAACAGACCATGACCACCTTTGCCGTTGCACTGGCCTCGCCGCTGCCGGAAATCAGGATACCCGTCGGCAATCATGTCGTCACTCTGGTCCCTTTTGCGAAGTCAGTCGGCGGATACTCCATCAACCCTGCCCAGGGGTCATTTCAACCGACCAACAGTATCGTCGATTACTATGTTGATCAGTTGAGTGAAAATTACGGGAAGTTCAGAATTAATTTCGAGGATGTCGAACAGGGCGCGGACCATGACATGGACGCCATTGTTGAGTATATCTATGAAGTACGGGAGGACGGTACTTTAAGTGTTACCCTGAATTCAATCTACGCTGCAGGTAGTATTATTCAGCATATCGGCTATGTGATTTCGGGCACTTCCGCGGACGGGACCTACCTGGAAGTCCGCGATAGTGATACTGCTGAAAGCAGTGATCCCGATTATTTTCTGGATACCCCTTATGCTGCTTTGCCCGGGGTGGGATGGGATGACAACAGAGCCCTGCCATTGTCCAATACGCGGGTGTTCACGCCTACAGGCAGTGCGAACGCCGGTTTTTTACGGAATCCCCTCTGGTATGCAGCCAAATATGGAAAATTCAAGGATATCAACAAAAATGGTTTGCCCGATGCCGACGAATGGGATACCGATAAGGACGGCAAACCGGATAATTATTTCCTGGTGACCAATGCCTTGACGCTCAAGGATCAGCTGTCTGATGCTTTCTCCCAGATTCTCGGTCTCAGCTCTTCCGCCGCAGCGACATCAACCAACTCGGTACAGTTGAATACCGATACACTCATTTACCAGGCCCGTTTCAACAGTGAAGACTGGACCGGCGAGTTGCTGGCTTATCCCATCGATTTGAATGGCAATATCGGGAACAGCATCTGGGATGCCGGCCTTTCGATTCCCAACTGGACAGAGCGCAAACTGTTTACTTACTCGGGTTCGGCCGGCATGATATTCAACTGGACCAATCTGACCGCCGTCTGGGGAGCCTCGCCATTTGGATTGAACGAAGATCAGGTGAATTACCTGCGCGGGGACAGCAGTAACGAGCAGGCAAATGGAGGGGCATATCGGAACCGCAAGAGGCTTCTGGGAGATATCGTACACTCCGATCCACAATTCGTTTACGATCAGGACGATGGGTACGAAGTTTTGGCAGGGACGGAAGGTTCGGACTACAAGGCTTATCGCGCTTCCGACCCGTATAAGAACCGCTCAGCAATGTTGTATGTCGGAGCCAACGATGGCATGCTGCATGCTCTCGATGCCAAAACAGGGGTAGAAAAATTCGCTTACGTCCCTCTTGGCGTTTCCACAAACCTTACTTTATTGACTCAGCCGACCTACGGGCATAACTATTACGTGAACGGGCCTTCCCATGCGTACGATGCCTACCTTGAGGTTGGTGGATTCAAGCAGTGGCGTACTGTGTTGCTGGGCTCTCTGGGAGCCGGGGGCCGCACGGTATTCGCGCTCGATGTGACAGCTCCGGATAGTTTCAACGCTTCTGACGTACTCTGGGAGTTTCCCGCTTCCGATCCTGGCATTTCTGCAGCCGAGCTTGATCTGCTGGGAGAAGGGATCGATGATGCCTGGTGTGTGCGCCTCGCCAATGGTGAATGGGGAGCTATTTTCGCCAACGGTTACAACAGCACAAGCAACCAGGCCGCATTGTTCATCGTGAACATGCAGGACGGCACCGTGATGAGAACGATCAATACCGGTGTCGGTTCCGAGGCCGAACCCAACGGTTTATCAGCACCGACCCCGGTTGATTACAATGGCGATGGCATTGTCGATGCCGTTTACGCCGGGGATCTGCGCGGCAACCTGTGGAAATTCGATCTCAGCGATTCCCTGGAAAGCAAATGGGATATCGCATTCAGCAAGAAAGTCAGCGGCCAGACAACATATTTGCCGCTGTTTACCGCCCGAGGGCCATCCGGTGAAGTTCAGCCGATCACCTCGGCACCTGAGGTTTCGACGGGGCCGGATGGAACGACCGATCAGGTCATGGTCTTTTTCGGTACCGGACGGTTTTTTGCTGTAGGGGATAATCTGGTGAACGCAAACCCTGACGTGCAGACCATGTATGGAATACTCGATACTCGGGAAAGCGCCACCGGCGAGATCGACCGCAGTTCGCTGGTCGCTCAAGCCATCATCCTGGAAAATAACGAGCATGGGGAACATAATCGGGTCTTGTCCAACAACACCTTTTCCTATGCGAGTGGTCAAATGGGATGGTATCTGGATTTGATTTCCCCGGTGAATGGTGCTGAAGGCGAGCGTGTCGTGGAAGCACCCGTGTTGAGTAATGGGGTCCTGTTTTACGTGACCATGATTCCATCCGGAAGCCCCTGTAAAGCGGGAGGCGATAGCTGGTTGATGATTACCGATCCTCTCACCGGTGGGCGTTTGTCCTATTCGGTATTTGATCTGAACGGGGATGGACTGTTCGATGAAGGAGATTACGTGACGGTGATAATTGACGGGAAAGAGACGAAAGTAGCCTCAAGTGGTCTCGACCTTGGCATCGGCATTCTCACATCACCTAATATACTTGGAGCCGGGACGAAAAACTATGTGATTTCCAGCGGGTCTTCAGGCGATTTGGGGATCATCGGCACCGGGACCGGATCCAATAGTGGTGCCGGCCGCTCATCCTGGCGCCAGATAAGATAATAAAATTTGTCGAATCGATAGATGCAACTATGCGAGGAATTATGCAGTGTTTTGATAAAAAAGGATTTTCTCTGATCGAACTGCTGGTAGCCCTGGCGATTATGGGCATCCTGACGGCGATTGCCGTGCCTATTTACCGCCAACACATTCTGCGTTCCAACCGCGCCAATGCCAAAGCTGTACTGATGGAAATGGCCCAGCGCATGGAGCGGCATTACACAAGGAATAACACTTATGTGGGAATCGATGTGGAGGATCTTGCAACGGGACTCGATCCTGTCGCGCCCCCCGATGTTATGGAATCCCATGGATATCAGTTCAGTTTTACTGCGGCGGGGGTAACTGCAACGACTTTTCAGCTGCAGGCGGTACCTCAGGCGGGCCAGAACGATGATCCATGTGGCACTCTTACCGTCAATGCAACCGGCGCTCGGGGAGCAAATCAGGCAGAGTGTTGGTAATGATTAAAAAATAATGAATATGTCCTCGTTCACGGCTGCTGGTTAAACTTGGCAGTCGTGGAACAAATACCCATTACCCGGTGACGAGTGCGTTGCCGGGTCTTTTTTGTTTCTGGAAATATCCGAGTTTGATACAGACCGCGAGGATGGGGAAGATTTTCCCTTGCCACGTAGTTTGTCCCTTGCGTATAGTGAAGCCTTTGAAATTCTATTAAACAAGAATCGCAGGAGTATCAAGGCATGGCAAAGATCGCGCCGTTCAGAGCCGTTCGCTATAATATTGAAAAAATACAGGATCCCGCAAGTGCGATGGCTCCTCCGTATGATGTCATCTCTCCGGAACTGCAGGACGACCTTTACCGGCGTAGCCCTGTCAATGTGGTGCGGTTGATTCTCGGTAAAATCGAGGAAACCGATGACGAAACAGATAACCGCTACACTCGAGCGGCTGCGGATTTCAGCGAGTGGCAGGAACAGCAGATTCTGGTGCGTGATGAAACCCCTTCCATTTACCTTTACGATGAGGAATATGCGGCCGAGGGTATCGGAACAGTGGTGCGCAAGGGTTTCCTTGCTCTGACCCGTCTCGAGGATTTTGCCTCCGGGGTGGTCAAACCCCATGAAAAAACCCTTTCCGGACCGAAGGCCGACCGGTTGAATCTTACCAAAGCCTGTGGTGCCAATTTCAGCCCGATCTTCGGACTTTATGCCGATCCCTGCTGCGTATTGGAAGCCTTGACCCGCGGTATTCGTTCCAATCGACCTGACCTTGAAGTGAAGGATGACGACGGGGTGGTACACCGGCTCTGGCAGGTGACCGATCCGGCTATCATCGACAAGGCGAAGGAACTGCTGGACAACAAGCCGCTGTTCATTGCCGACGGTCATCATCGTTACGAGACGGCGTTGAACTACCGGGACTTCATGCGTGAGAAGGTCGGGAAATATACCGGCAAGGAACTGTTCAACTATGTCCTGATGTATTTTGCCAATATGGAAGATCAGGGGATGCAGATCTTCCCGACACATCGCCTGATCCACGGACTGACGGAATTTGGTCTGAAACCGTTTTTGTCTGCCTTGGGCGAGTTTTTCCAGGTCGAAGCCAGTGACATCAACCCGGAGGACCCGGTTTCCCGGGCCGAGGTGCGAACGATCCTGCAGAAAAAGGGGAACAGAAACTCGACTCTGGCTCTTTATGCGGGAGGTAAGTCGATCTATTACCTTACCCTTAGGGATAAAAAAACAATGGATCGCTTCTTTGATGAAAAAGCCTCCAAAGCTTTGCGGAGCCTCGACGTTTCCGTACTGCACCGGCTGATCCTCGAACACCTGCTCGGCATAACGGCCGACGCTCAGGAGCGGCAGACCAATCTAAAATATGTGAAGAATTTCGACGAGCCTTTCCTGGCGGTCGCCAACAACCAGGCACAGCTGGCTTTCCTGATGAATGCCACCCGGATGAGCGAGGTTCGCGATGTCGCCAACGCCGGTGAAAAAATGCCGCAAAAATCCACTTATTTCTATCCGAAATTGCTGACGGGGCTGGTGTTCAATAAAATAGTGGAAGGGGGAAATGTGGAAGAGGCGGGCTGATTGATTTTCCCCTTCTCCCCCGACGTCATGCCTGAGTGGTTCTGTCGGGTACCATGGCAGTATTGAACATACGAGTTTTTCAAGGATTTCCTTGATATGCCCCTTTCTCCGGATGATCTTCTCCAATTTCTGCATCGTCGGCCCGGCCGGGCGATGACCGCCCGGGAGATTCTGGCCGCTTTCAATCTTTCCAGAAAAGAACGGCAAGAAGCTCTGCGTCTGCTGGAAAAAATGGTGGAGGAGGGTCTGCTGGGCCAAAAGGGCCGGCGGTTGATCCCTATCCGGCGTCGTGATTTGCGGGAAGGAAGAATATCGCTTCATCGCGACGGGTACGGCTTTGTCAGCTTGGACAAGGAAGAGGGAGATCTTTTTGTCCCGGCCCGCTATCTCGGGGGAGCCATGGATGGCGACCGGGTCGCTGTGCGGAGCGACCGCCGGGGACGGTCTGGCCGGCCTGAAGGTCAAGTTTTACAGGTTTTGGAGCGTGCCCACAAAACTGTGGTCGGGCGGTTCGAAATCCAGCACCGCCAATGTCTGGTTTTTCCCGCCGATCCCCGGATCAGCCGTCCGCTGCTGGTCGACCCTCCTCCCTCATCAACGCGGCCGGGACAGATTGTTGTTCTGAAGATCGATACTTATCCCGCCGAAAATCGCCTTGCCCGGGGGCATGTCGTGGAAGTGCTCGGAGATCCGGAGGATCCCCGGGTGGAGATACGGGTCATTGCCCACAAATTCGACCTGCCCTGGATATTTCCTGAAGAGGTTGTGCAGGCCGCAGCCGAAATGCCCGAAAAAGTCGTCGAGGAGGACCACGTCGGCAGGGAAGATCTGCGGGATCTGCCTTTGGTGACCATCGATGGAGAAACGGCCAGGGATTTCGACGACGCCGTGGCGGTGCGGCGCGAAACGGGCGGCCGCATTCGACTTTGGGTGGCAATCGCCGACGTATCCCATTACGTCGCTTTGAACGGCGCCATCGATCGGGAGGCCTATGAGCGGGCCACCAGCGTCTATTTCCCCGGCTTCTGCATTCCGATGCTGCCCGAGGCTCTCAGCAACGAGCTCTGTTCGCTGAAGCCGGACCAGGACCGGCTGGCCATGACCGCCGAACTGTTGTTCGATGCAAACGGCCACCGGGAATCGGCACGCTTCTACCCGGCCCTCATCCGCAGCCGGGCCCGTCTGACCTACACCGAGGTGCGGGATATGGTGGTCAGTGGGGATCAGCAAATCATCGATCGGTATCCGGATATCTTCCCGCAGGTGCTGATCATGGAAGAACTCGCCCTGCGGTTGATGGCCATGCGCCGCCAACGGGGCAGTCTGGACTTCGACCTGCCGGAGGCGGAGATCGTGCTCGACCTTCGAGGCCGGCCGGAGGATATCGTCCGGGCGGAACGAAACATCGCCCATCGGATCATTGAGGAATTCATGCTGGCGGCCAATGAGGCGGTAGCGACCTGGCTCACGGAAAAAAAGCTCCCTTTGCTCTATCGGATCCATGAGTCGCCGGATCTTGAGAAAATGCAAGATTTTCAGGAGTTCATGGCTCATCTGAATTACGGTTTGAACCTGGGGGAGGATGGCGTCGAACCTGACCGATTGCAGAAACTGCTCGATGAAGTGGAAGGGACCCCGGAAGAGAGGGTGGTTCACCACGTCCTGCTAAGGAGCATGAAGCAGGCCCGCTATTCCCCTGATAACGCAGGTCATTTCGGCCTTGCGGCGGACCTGTATTGCCATTTTACGTCACCGATAAGGCGCTATCCCGACCTGGTGGTCCACCGTCTTCTGCGCGAGGCTTTGAAAAGCCAGGGGTTGCCGGAAAAGCGTACAGCCTTCTGGGGGCGCCGCCTGCCTGGCATCGCCGAGCATACTTCCCGAAACGAAAGGCGGGCCATGGAGGCCGAACGGGATGTCATCGATCTGAAAAAATGCCAGTTCATGCGCGACAAGGTGGGGGAGGAGTTCCCGGGATTCATTTCGGGAGTCCAGCCCTTCGGTTTCTTTGTCGAACTCAGGGACGTCTTCGTCGAGGGTCTCGTTCATGTAGCCACATTGAAAGACGACTATTACCAGTACGATGAAATACTGCACCGCCTTACAGGCCAGAACCGCCGCCGTGAATTTAAGGTCGGAGAACAGGTAGACGTCCGTCTCTCCAAAGTCGATATCGACCGGCGGGAGATGGATTTTGAATTGGTGACCGACAGTCGTGGATAAAAACAGCAACCAGCAACTGATATTACAATGCGCATCATAAGAAATCTGGATGAACTGACGGAACCTTTGCCTAACGCGGTCGTGACCATAGGCAACTTTGACGGCGTCCACCTCGGCCATCGGGAAATTTTTCGAAAGGTGGTTGCCAGATCCCGGGAGCTTGGCGGCACTTCAGTCGTATACACCTTTGTTCCCCACCCACTTCGAGTGATAAAACCCCGGCATGCACCACCCCTGATCAGCACCTACAGGGAAAAGGAAATTCTCATTGAAGCGTCCTGTATCGATGTCCTGGTCTGTGCTCCCTTTGACAGGAAAATGGCAGAAATGCCCGCGCACCTTTTCGTGCGCGATGTGCTTGTGGAAAAGATCGGGGTTCGTCATCTGGTAATCGGATACGACTACCTGTTCGGCAAGGGCCGCGAAGGCAATGCCGAACTGCTGCGCCGGATGGGGGAACACCTGAATTTCAGTGTCGAGGTGCTGGCGCCCATGACCGAAGGGGGGGAGGCGTTCAGTTCGACCCGTATCCGGGATATGATCCTGCAAGGAGAAGTCAAGGAGGTGACCGGGCTTCTGGGGAGACATTTCAACTTCGAAGGCACGGTTGTTCACGGGTTCAAGCGGGGGGTAAAGCTGGGTTTCCCGACCGCCAATCTGAAGACCGACAAGGAATTGCTGCCGAAGATCGGGGTCTATGCAGTCAAAGTCAAATGGAACGACAGAATTCTGGATGGTGTTTTGAATATCGGCAATAATCCGACTTTTGAGGCTGCCGGACAATTTATCGAAGTGCATCTTTTTGATTTTTCCGAACAGATTTATGGCGAAAATTTAAGGATTTATTTTATTCAGAGGCTGCGTGACGAGATGAGGTTCGAAAACTCGGCGCGACTTGTGCATGCTATCCAGCAGGACATTCGCAAGGCACGGGAAATCCTCGCAAATACACGTATTATCCGGTACCAGGATTATCTCGATTGCGGCACCGCGCTGCCCCTTGAATTCAAAGCGAATGGAGGGGAAGCGGGATGACGTTGAGCGGGACCACCAGGATTTTGGGTATCTTTGGAGACCCGGTTGCTCATACCCTGTCGCCGCTGATGCAGAATGCCGCCCTGCGGCAGACAGGCATTGATGCCGTTTACGTTCCCTTTCATGTCAAAGCCGAAGAGCTGGGTGATGCCGTACGTGCCCTTCGGGTACTGAATATCTGGGGCGTCAATGTTACCGTGCCTCACAAGGAGGCGGTTTGTGAATGGCTGGATGAGGTCGATGCTGAGGCCCGCCTGATCGGCGCCGTCAACACCATCGCTAACAGGAATGGAAGGCTGGTCGGCTTCAATACTGATGCGACCGGATTCCTTCGATCCCTTCGACAGGATCTGAATTTTGATCCCTGCAGCAAGAAAATCCTGCTGCTCGGGGCCGGCGGTGCCTGCCGGGCGGCTCTGGTTGCCCTGGGTCAGGAAGGCGCTCGACACATACATGTCGCCAACCGAACCCCGGAACGGGCCGAAGCTCTTGTTCAGGAATTCGCCGCGGTTTTTCAAAAAACCCGGCTGGACTACTCTGGTCTCGACAGTGATGCATTACGGGTGGCGGCCAAGGATTTGGATCTGGTGGTGAATTCTTCCGCCGTCGGGTTGAAGGGCGAGGCGTTCACCGCGCTCCCCTGGCAGTCTTTTGGGCCGGAAGTGGCCGTCTATGATATGGTTTACGCTTTGCAAGGAACGCCGCTGGTTCGAGCAGCCCTGGAAAAAGGTCTTCGGGCCGTTGGGGGACAGGGCATGCTGGTGTGCCAGGGTGAGGAGGCATTTTCAATCTGGACCGGCCGCAAATCTCCAGATGGGGTCATGAAAACGGCTCTGGACGAAAAAATGAACGTTTCCTGAGCCAAATTCTTGACAGCCTGTAGGGGTCTCTATAAGATGCCGCCGGTGAGCCTGTTCCGACTCTATCTAAACAGGGGAAAAATGGTTCTTATATGACGAGCAACAGGTTGGGAGAATTACTGGTCCGCAATCAGCTGATCAGCAGCAAACAGCTTACGGATGCCTTGACCGATCAGAAGGCCCACGGGGGCCGCTTGGGATCCAGCCTGATCAAGCTTGGCTTCGTCAAGGAAGAAGAATTATCCGCCTTTCTTTCCAAGCAGTACGGTGTCCCATCCATCAATCTGGCCGAATTCGATGTCGACCTCGAAGTCATTCGGCAGATACCTGCAGAAATTGCCCAGAGATATCAGATCGTCCCCATTAATCGGGCCGGTTCGACCTTGATCGTTGCCATGAACGATCCGTCGAATATTTTTGCCATCGACGATATCAAGTTCATGACCGGCTTCAATGTGGAAGTCGTGGTGGCGACCGAGTCATCCATCAAGCATGCGATAGACAAGTATTATGATCAGAGCGCCAGCCTGGCCGACGTCATGGGGGACCTCGAGGATATCGACCTCGAGGTTGTGGAAGACCAGGACGATGTCGATGTCGGCGCTTTGGCAAAAGCGACCGAAGACGCCCCCGTCGTCAAGCTGGTCAACCTGATTCTGACCGACGCCATCAAAAAGAAAGCCTCCGACATTCACATCGAGCCTTATGAAAAATCCTTTCGGGTTCGGTACCGGATCGATGGGGTTCTTTATGAAGTGATGAAACCGCCCATGAAACTGAGGGCGGCCATAACCTCCCGCATCAAGATCATGTCGGAGATGGACATCGCCGAGCGTCGCCTCCCCCAGGACGGCCGCATCAAGATTAAATTGCCTGGCGGAAAAGACATGGATTACCGGGTCAGTTGCCTGCCGACCCTTTTCGGTGAAAAGATTGTTCTGCGTTTGCTGGACAAGTCGAACCTGCAGCTCGACATGACCAAGCTTGGGTATGAGGAGCAACCCCTGAAATGGTTCAAGGAAGCCATTCACAAACCTTTCGGCATGGTTCTGGTGACCGGTCCGACAGGTTCGGGAAAGACCGTTTCCCTCTACAGCGCACTGGCTGAACTCAATGACAGTTCCTTGAATATCTCGACGGCTGAAGACCCGGTTGAATTCAACTTCGCGGGGATCAATCAGGTCCATATGCATGAAGAGATCGGCCTTAATTTCGCCAACGCCCTGAGATCCTTTCTGCGCCAAGACCCAGACATCATCATGATCGGCGAGATTCGGGACTTCGAAACCGCCGAAATCGGGGTCAAGGCAGCCCTCACGGGACATCTCGTGCTGTCGACCCTGCACACCAACGACGCGCCGAGCACCATCAGCCGTCTTCTCAACATGGGCATCGAACCCTTCCTGGTTGCCTCCGCAGTCAACCTGATCACGGCGCAACGCCTCGGCCGCCGGGTCTGCTCTGAGTGCAAGGTGGTCGAAGAGATTCCCAAACAGGCTCTGCTGGATGCCGGTGTTCCTCCCGAGGAGGTCGACGAGTTTGTCTGCCATCGCGGCGAAGGCTGCGCCAAGTGCAACAACACCGGCTATAAAGGCCGGGTGGGCTTCTATCAGGTCATGCCCATGTTCGAGGAGATCAGGGAATTAATCCTGGCCGGGGGCAATACGGCCGAAATTAAACGGGAATCGATGCGTCTCGGGGTAAAGACCATGCGCCAGGCGGCCCTCGCCAAGCTGAAGCAGGGAATAACCTCCTTTGAAGAGGTCCTGCGCAGCACCGTGGGGGATGATTGAAAAGCGGTGACTGGTTGCTCGTAGCTTGTGACTCAACGAGCCACGAGCCACGACCAAGCTTGGCCCAAATTTTGCTAATTTGTCCCAATGTTCTGGATCGTTTTTGGTTTTCAAGGGGGTGAAACTCAATGGTTGGAATTCGAGAACTGCTCAAGGCCATGGTCGATATGGGGGCTTCCGATCTGCATATCACCTCGGGGGCACCCCCTCAGATCAGAATAGACGGTCAGATCAAGGCTTTGCAGCATGAACCCCTGCAGCCTGCCGAGACCAAGCAGCTCTGCTACAGCATTCTGACCGACGCCCAGAAGCGGAAGTTCGAAGAAGAAAACGAGCTGGACCTGTCATTCGGTGTCAAGGGTCTGGCGCGATTTCGCGGCAACATTTACCTGCAGAGAGGCGCGCTGGCGGGCGCATTCCGGCTGATCCCCTACAAATTTCTCTCCTTCGAGGAATTGGGACTGCCGCCGGTGGTCAGAGAGCTGGCCCGGAAACCCCGCGGACTGGTTCTGGTCACTGGTCCTACCGGCAGCGGGAAGTCGACAACCCTTGCTTCAATTATCGATTTCATCAACAGCGAACGCCACGAGCACATCATCACCATCGAAGACCCCATCGAGTATATCCATCCCCATAAAAAGTGCCTGGTGAACCAACGGGAGGTGGGGGCGGATACCCAGTCCTTCAAAAAGGCACTCAAGTATATTTTGCGGCAGGATCCTGACGTGGTTTTGTTGGGCGAATTGCGTGACCTCGAAACCATCGAAGCTGCCCTGACCATTGCGGAAACCGGGCATCTCTGTTTCGCGACCCTGCACACCAACAGCTGCGTTCAGACCATCAACCGCATTGTCGACGTATTTCCCACCAACCAGCAGACCCAGGTACGCACGCAATTGTCTTTCGTTCTCGAAGGGGTTCTTTCACAAAATCTTCTGCCCAAGGGCCAAGGGCGGGGAAGGGTGTTGGCTCTCGAGGTCATGGTGCCGAATATGGCCATACGCTCCCTGATACGGGACGACAAGGTCCACCAGATCTATTCCCAGATGCAGATGGGGCAGGAAAAGTTCGGCATGCAGACGATGAATCAGTCGCTGTTCACTCTGTACCACAAAAAACTGATCAGTCTGGATACCGCCATGTCCCGCTCCTCTGATCCGGACGAACTGAAGCAGATGATTGCCAATCCTGCAGCAGTTTTGCGACGACAGGTCAATGTCGGGGTGCAGAAGGCTTAATGGCAGAGGCTAATAGCTGGTAGTTGGTGGCTGGGGGCCAGAAAACCAGCAACTTTGAACTAGCAGCTGATTTTAAAGCAACGAGCAACGAGGTATGAAATGGCCAAATTCGCTTGGGAGGGAAGAACCCGCGGCGGGCAGGCGCAGAAGGGAGAGATGGAGGCGCCCAGCGAGGCTGCTGTAGCGGCCCAGCTGCGTCGTCAGGGGATCATGCCCGGAAAGATCAAGGAACGGGGCAAGGGCCTTGATAAGGATCTGAAAATCCCCGGATTCGGCGGCAAGGTGACCACCAAGGACCTGGTCATTTTCACACGCCAGTTCGCCACCATGATCGATGCCGGTCTGCCCCTGGTACAGTGTCTCGACATTCTGGGCCGGCAGATGGACAAGGATGTCTTCAAAAAAATCCTGGTCGAGGTCAAGGAGAGCGTGGAGGCCGGACAGACATTTGCCGATTCGCTGCGCAAGCACCCCAAGGCTTTTGATGATCTGTTCGTCAATCTGGTGGCGGCAGGCGAGGTGGGGGGGATTCTCGATGTGATTCTCAACCGTCTGGCGGCCTACCTGGAGAAAGCCCAGAAGCTGAAGAAGAAAGTGAAAAGCGCCATGACTTACCCGGCGACCGTTGTCGGGATCGCGCTTGTCGTCATCGCAGTCATTCTGTTATTCGTTATCCCTGCCTTTGAAAAAATGTTTGCCGATTTCGGCAGTGCCTTGCCGATTCCGACTCAAATCGTAATCAATCTAAGCAATTTCATCCAGAAATATATCATTGCAATCATTTTTGTCACCGCTATTCTTGTCTATGCAATCAAGCGGACCTATCGAACCAAAAAAGGGCGGGAATTCATCGACCGCAACGCCCTCAAGGCTCCTGTATTCGGGATTCTCATTCGAAAGGTGGCCGTCGCCAAGTTTACGCGCACCCTCGGAACAATGATTTCCAGCGGTGTACCGATCCTGGATGGCCTGGAGATCGTCGCAAAAACCGCCGGTAACCGGACAATTGAAAACGCCATTTACCGGGTCAAGCAGAGCATCAGCGAAGGGAAAACTATTGCAGAACCTTTGGAGAAAGCGGGCGTTTTCCCTCCCATGGTTTGTCAAATGATTGCCGTCGGCGAACAGTCTGGCTCGATCGACACCATGCTCAACAAAATCGCCGATTTCTACGACGACGAGGTTGATGATGCCGTCAGCAACCTGACCGCCATGTTGGAGCCGATGCTGATGCTGTTTCTTGGAACCACCGTTGGGGGACTTGTTATCGCTATGTACCTGCCCATTTTCAAGATTGCAGGAACGGTGGGCGGTTGAGTAATCATTTTAAGGCCAGTATGGAAGGTACTTTCAGCGCTAGTCCGACGCGGCGATTTCTCAACTGGTACCTGGCGGTTCGCATCTTTGTTATTACCCTGTTTCTCGGTGGAACGTTCGTCAGCCAGTTGCGGGGAGCCGGCCCGGATAATGAGCACCTTTCCTGGCTCTATCTGCTGGTAGCCGCCGCCTATGGCCAATCTCTGGTCTTCCTTCTGCTGTTTGTCCGACAACGAGGTTGGCGAATTCTGTTTCAGGCCCAGATAGGCTGGGATCTGCTTTTTGCCAGCTGTCTTATCTACCTGACCGGCGGGCTTGTCAGCCAGTTTTCCTTTCTATACATACTGATCATCTTCAGCGCCAGTTTCTTCCTGTCGTCCCGAAAAGTTTTTGTCATTGCCTCCGCAGCTGCCTTTCTCTATGGCAGCCTTATCAATCTTCAATTTTATGGGATTCTCCCGGTGTTGCCGGGACATCCTGCTCTTATGGAAAACGCGGGGCGTGAGGCTCTCGTTACCGTTTTCGTCAATATAACCGGCTTTATGCTTGTCGCCTTTTTGAGCAGTCAACTGGTGGAAAACCTCAGGCTGAGCGAAGAGGCCAGACACAAAAAACAAATCGATTACGAAGAGCTGGAAATTCTTAATCGAACCATCCTGTCCAACATCCCCAGCGGTCTGGCCATTATCAATCCCTCAGGGCGGATCCGATTGATTAACGCCGGGTCCACACAAATTACCGGTTACCTTCTCGAGGAAATCTACGACCGTGAAGTCGCAGCGCTCTTCCCTGAACTCGAGGTCTTCGCAGAGGGACAGTTTATTACGATCCAGCGTGGGGAAACGGTTTTGAAGGACAAGGCGGGAAATCTCAGGCCGGTTGGATTTACCTCTTCCTTGGTTCGGGATGCCGGCGAGTCCATTCTTGGGCTACTCATTACCTTTCAGGACCTTTCCAGGCTGAAAGAGATGGAAGAACAGCTCAAACGGGCCGATCGTCTTGCGGCAGTCGGACAACTGGCGGCAGGCATGGCCCATGAAATTCGCAATCCATTGGCATCTATCAGCGGCTCGGTGCAACTTCTTATGGAAGGGGCCGAGATACGCGAGGAAGACCGGCGTTTGATGGGTATTGTTGTCAGGGAAGCACATCGCCTCAACCAATTACTGACCGATTTCCTGTTATTTGCCAGACCGCCTGCACCCAAGTGTACGGTTGTCGATATTTCCGAGCTGCTGGACGAGTTGAGCGAAATGCTGCAAACTGATGGGCGATTTGCAAACATTGAACTGAGAAAAGATTACCGGTGGGGATTCGAACTCTGGTGCGACCGGGCGCAGATTCGCCAGGCGTTGTGGAATCTGCTGGTGAACGGGGCCGAAGCCATGCCTCAGGGGGGGGTATTGCGCTTGGGCGTTGACCGTATGCAATCCATCATCTATGTCGAAGACAGCGGACGGGGCATTCCGGAAGAAATCCGCAATCAGATTTTCGACCCCTTCTTCACCACCAAGGATCATGGTACCGGCTTGGGCCTGCCCAACGTCTACGCCATAGTCGAAGCTCACGGAGGAAAGCTCGAGGTCGGAAACGCAGAGGGTGGAGGAGCGCGGTTTGCGGTGCGATTTGCCAGGAGACCCCCCTCTCAAGCTTCCCCCGTTGGGGGAAAGAGTTGATTTCCCTTACCAGGAGGTTGAGGGTTTAGGGAGGGGGGGCGATGGTGGAAATGCCATCCGATTCTATAATTCGTAAGAGGGCGAAGATGACCCAGGACAGGCACAAAATCCTTGTCGTTGACGACGAAGAGAGCATGCGTGAATTTCTTTCTATCATGCTCCACCGTGAAGGGTATCAGGCCGATGCGGCTGCCGATGGCGCCCAGGCCATTGCTCAGTTGAAGGAGCATGTCTACGATCTGATTATTACCGACATCAAGATGCCCCGGGTTGATGGCTTCGGTGTTCTCGACTACGCCCTCGAGATGGCCCCGGAGACCGCGGTAATCATGATTACGGCCTTCTCCACTACCGAGCAGGCGGTGGAGGCCATGAAAAAAGGGGCCTACGATTACATCACCAAACCTTTCAACAACGAAGAAATTCGCCTGATCGTCAAAAATGCCCTGGAACGAAAAGCCCTCCGTCAGGAAAACCTGGAACTCAAAAAGGAACTGGGCCAGCGTTATTCCTTCGCCAATCTTGTCGGCAAAAGCCGGCGCATGCAGGAGGTCTATCAATTCATCGAAAAAGTCGCCGACAGCAAGGCGACCATTTTAATTACCGGCGAAAGCGGTACCGGCAAGGAAGTTGTCGCGAAGGCGATCCACTACAACAGCAACCGGAAGGATCAGCCTTTCGTAGCGATCAACTGCGGAGCCATCCCCGAGAATCTCCTCGAGAGCGAACTGTTCGGCCACGAAAAGGGTTCCTTCACCGGGGCCGTCCAGCAAAAGGCCGGTCTGTTCGAGGTCGCCGACGGCGGCACCATTTTTCTGGATGAAATCGCTGAGCTGCCGGCAATGATGCAGGTCAAATTACTGCGGGTCCTGCAGGAACACGAGTTCCGTCGGGTCGGCGGCACACGGAACCTTAAGGTGGATGTGAGACTCATCGCCGCCACCAACAAGGATCTCGAACAGGAAGTCACCGACGAGCATTTCCGCGAAGATCTTTTCTATCGTCTCAATGTCATTCGTGTCAACCTGCCACCGCTGAGAGAACGGCGGGAAGACATCCCGCTGCTGGTCGAACATTTCCTCCGCAAATTTACCGGCAGGGAGGAGATAACGGTTTCTGAAACCCTGCTGCGACGTTTGCTCGATTATTCTTGGCCGGGAAATATCCGCGAACTGGAGAACACTGTCGAGCGTTGCGTGGTCCTGGGCAGCGGAGATGATTTGGAGGAGGGACTCCCCGACCATATCCGCAGCCAGCGACAGGGAGGCAATAGCGGAAGTCTGGAAGAAATACCCGACGAAGGCCTCGATCTCGATGCCTATCTCGGCTCAATCGAAAAGGACATTCTGCTCAAGGCTCTCGACAAAGTAGGTGGGGTGCGCAAGCGCGCTGCCGAACTGCTCAACATCTCATTCCGTTCCATCCGCTACCGCTTGGCCAAGTTCGGCATTGATGCGGATGGGGAAGAAGATTAGAGGCGGGCAAGAGCCGGATGCGGCCCCTGACCTTTAACCCCCCTCAACAATTATTGTCACCCCGCGACAGACAGAAATTGACACCTCCATGTCCAGCTCTCGCTCTGGTTTTTCTAAAGGGGAAAAAAATTCTATAAAAAGCAAAGACTTTTGGGTATTTCATAGAATTTTTGCTGTTTGGCACTTTTGTTGCATTTTTTGATTGCCGATAACAAAACGCAAGGGTTTTGCTCTTATCTGCTCGATAATGCAAGCAATTGAAACCCAATTGGTTGGGGTACACTGTCGATGCCTCGGCATCAAGAATCCAAACATTCGAAAAAGGAGAATCACATGTTGAACAAGTTCAGAAAGTCCCAAAAAGGTTTTACCCTGATCGAACTGTTGATCGTCGTCGCGATCATCGGCATCCTGGCCGCCATCGCCATCCCGCAGTTCGCCGCCTACCGGCAGCGGGCCTTCAACTCCGCTGCCACCAACGACATTGTCAACATTCAGAAGTCCCAGGCCGCCTTTTTTACCGATTGGCAGAATTTTGGCAGATCAATTGATACTGGAGCAGGTGGAGCTTTGGGTGCCGGTACTTCCCTGGATGGGCCTGCTACTGCTAACGATGGTATCGCCGATGCCACCCAGTTCATGCAGATCGGCCTCAGCAACAACGTCCGCCTCATTGCAAGCACAAATGGTGGTGGCGATGCCTTCAATGCTGCCTCCAAGCATGATCAGGGTAGCCGGGCCTTTGCGGTGGACAGCGACACCACTGCTACCTATTTTCTTGAAGATGCCACCACCGACCCGGGTGATCAGTTGGCTGCTGCTCATTGTATCTTACCGGTCTCCGGCGCTGACGAGTACGCAGCTACCTGGACTGCAATGTAAGGCTGTTCATCTGTAAGGGCTACAATCAAGTTAACTGAAAAGGCCGGCCCTGCGCCGGCCTTTTCGCAAGAACCCGCAGATATCTGGAATGCTGGATTGAAATACGAGCTCTTTCCGTTTTTGCAGTTTTACCTTTTTAGATTCGTTCGCAGAGAGTTTTAGGCTGCTGAAGGAACGGGAGGCGATGCAACAATGTTGTCCGGAAGAAAATGGAAAAGCAATGGATTTTCTCTGGTTGAGTTGCTCATTGTTTTAGCGGTAATAGGAATCCTCGCTTCCTTGGCCATTCCCCAATTCGCCTCCTATCGCCAACGAGCTTTCAATGCCGTTGCACTGTCTGATTTAACCAGCCTGCAACAGACGGAGGGCAGCTTGGCCATTGATTGGCAGGAATTCGGGTTGACAACCAATAGCGGTGCTGTGGTTCTTGCTTACGGGAACGGTATCCATCTGCAAGGGCCCGGGTCCAGCACGGACGGTATAGCCGGGCTGCGATTTTTCTTGCCGGTCAGCATAAGCTCTAATGTCAGTCTCGTGGCAAACACCGACTCCGTTTCGGGAGGATCTTTTACCGTTTTGGCAAAGCACCTGCATGGGACCCGTATTTATGGTGCGGACAGCGATGTAACAGCTACTTTTTTTCAAGCCAGCACAGGGAACCTCAGCCTGGCAGGGACGGGGGTGACTGTTCCTTCGATACTCGACGTAAATGATTTCGCAAGCTGGTCCCTGCTTTAGCTCCCATATCCTCTAGGATTCAAGGAAGGGCTTTTCTTTTGGCTGGGTTTTTTGTTATAAAATGGCATTAAAACCATCACCGACCCGCATTTCCCCCGAAAGAATCGATCCCCATGATTGAGGTCAATTCCGTTTCCAAAGCCTTTAAGACAGGCTTTTCCGGTAAAAAAGTTCAGGCTTTGACCGATCTGTCCCTTCAGATCCCAAAAGGCGAGGTATTTGGATTTCTTGGTCCCAACGGCGCCGGCAAATCTACCACGATCAAACTGCTGCTCAATCTGATCCGGCCCGACGTCGGAGACGTGTCAATACTTGGCAGAAACGTCAGAGATGCCAAAGTGCGTCAGGCTGTCGGATATCTTCCGGAAAATCCCTATTTTTATGATTATCTTTCCGCTGAGGAACTGCTGTGGTTCGGGGGGTGTGCTTCGGGAGTCAAGCACCATATCCTCAAGGAACGGATCAACCACATGTTGGAACGCGTAGGCCTGCTGGCCGCGCGAAAGCGCCATCTGCGCACCTACTCCAAGGGGATGGTGCAACGTGCCGGGCTTGCCCTGGCTTTGATCCATGATCCAGAAGTCGTCATCCTTGATGAACCGATGAGTGGGCTCGATCCCTTAGGGCGCAAGATGGTGGGGGACTTGATTCTCGATTTGAAATCAGAGGGAAAGACAGTGTTTTTTTCCTCCCACATTCTCAATGACATAGAGCGGTTCAGTGACCGAATCGGCATTATTTCCGGCGGACGTTTACGCCTGGTCGGAGGTTTGACCGAGGTCGTGCCCGCAGGGGACGACCTGGAGGCAGTCTTTATGAGAATCGTCCGGGAAAAAGGGGGCGTTCCGGTATGAATACTGTATGGCCCCTGGCCGTGATCACCTATAAGGAAGGCATACGCAACCGGGCTATTTATGGCATCTTTCTGCTGGCTCTGCTGCTTTTTGCCGCCAATTTTCTGATTTGCGGAATGATCATGCAGGAAGTCGGCAAGGTAGCGGTCGATATCGCTCTTTCAGCCGTCTCTTTTTCCGGATTGCTGCTGGTGCTTTTCGTAGGCATCAATCTGCTGGCGAAGGATCTGGACCGCCGAACAATTTACATGGTACTGGCCCGCCCCATCTCCCGCAGCCAGTACATATGGGGCAAGTTCGTCGGCATGGTCCTGCTGATTTTGACCACGGTGGCTTCCCTCGGCGCTTGCGCCGTGCTGTCTATCTATTCGGTCAAGCTGACTTTCCCCAATTATTTCTCCCGTTTCGCCTGGGGGCCGGTTATTATGGCTCTGGCCCTGATATTCGTGATGCTGGTCTTGCTGACCGCTCTCAGCTTTCTTTTTGCTTCCTTTACCACCAGCTCCTTCGTGACTTTGATACTCACGGTGATCAGCTACCTGATTGGAAATGGCGTTGCTGCCATCAAGGCATTGGTGGAAGCTCCTGAGGTGGTCGGCATCGAAATTCCAAAGACGACTGTGCGCCTGATTAATCTGGCATACTATCTGTTTCCCAATCTTTCCCTTTTCGATATAAAGGTGCAGGCGTCCCACAATCTGCCGATTCCTTGGACCTACTTTGTCGGCACCATGGCATACGGAATAGTTTATTGCACGCTGGCGGTGCTACTATCAGGACTGATCTTTACCAGAAGAGAATTTCCATGAGGAGATTCGGCACCATCTGCCTGTTGCTGATCTGCCTTGTGTCTGCGCATGTGGTGCTTCTTAATGAAGCCGGCAGGGCAAGAAGGGATCTGCCCGTACCTGGCGACCATGGCCTTGTCGTGCCGGGGCCGTTGCTCAGGTTAATTGCCGGGGAGTTTCGTGGAATCGCAGCAGATTTTCTGTTCTTGCAGGGTCTGGTAGCTTATGGCAGAACTCTCGAACAGGATCTTGGGAAAGAGGAAAAGCATCAGGCTTGGCACCGTGTCTATCGCTTGATGGATGCCAGCACCGATCTGGATCCCTACTTCTTTGATCCTTATTATTTCGCCAACGCGGCTCTCAGCCGAAATCCGGCCATGGTTCCGAAAATCAACGCCATGCTGGAAAAGGGACTTCATCGGCGCGATTGGGATTGGATGCTGCCTTTTTTCCTTGGATTTAATCATTTCTATTATCTGGAAGACAATGCGAAAGCGGCCGAGTTCCTTATGATCGGTGCCCGTCGTCCTGGTGCCATGCCCCTGTTGGCCACTCTCGCCGCGCGCCTGACTTATCAGGAAAATCGCACCGAAAACGCCATTGTGTTTTTACGCGGTATTTTAAGTCGAACCGAGGATGAGCAGACTCGTGAGTTGTATCGCACTCGCCTGGAGGCTCTGGAAAAGATTTATTATCTGGAGCGGGCATCGGCTGTTTATCGGCAGCGCTTCGGCAGGGCGCCAAAAGATGTGCGGGACCTGCTGGTTGCCGAAATTATTCCCTCGATTCCTGAAGACCCCTATGGAGGTTCTTTTTACCTGGCGCCCGACGGTTCGGTTCAATCAACCAGCGATCTGACCTATGCCAAGGGAAAAAGGAAAATTGATGAAGATGGATAACCTGTGAGGCGGCAATTCGAACTGCATTTTTCGCTCGAACCTGCGTTCCTTCTGTCACAGAATGTTGAACCTTTAACTAACAATTCATAAGAAAATATTATGTCTCCACTTATTTTCAATACATCCATTTTTATTTTCGGGGCCATTATCGGATCTTTTCTCAACGTCGTTATCCATCGCATCCCTAACGGTGTATCGATCATTTCACCTGCATCGCGATGCCCCCAATGCGGGGCAGCCATCCGCTGGTACCAGAATTTCCCCATTTTGAGCTATCTTGCTCTTCGAGGGCAGTGTGCGAAGTGCGGCTCTCGAATCTCTCCTCGCTATCCGTTGGTCGAAGGATTGACGGGGGCGCTGTTCCTCTGTGTATGGCAGGTCTTCGGCTGGCAGATCGCTACCCCCCTTTATTGGGTTTTTGTCTCCTCTCTTGTGGCGATTACTTTCATAGACCTTGATCATCAGATTATTCCGGATGTCATCAGTTTGCCTGGAATCGTGGTCGGATTCATGACGGCGCTCGCTATTCCCTGGCTCTCCTGGCTTGATTCTCTGCTAGGTATTCTGATTGGTGGCGGCAGCCTTTATCTGGTCGCGGTGGTTTATGAAAAATTCACTGGCCAGGAAGGCATGGGTGGCGGAGATGTCAAGCTGCTGGCGATGATGGGGGCCTTTCTCGGTTGGAAATCGGTATTCCCGGTGATCTTTCTCGGCTCTCTGGCGGGATCACTGGTTGGGATACCATTGATGATCGCCAAGCGCTCCGGCGGCAAACTTGCAATTCCCTTCGGGCCTTTTCTTGCTTTGGGCGGCATTGTATGGCTTTTGTGGGGAGGTCAATTAATTGACTGGTATTTCAATCTTTTCGTAAGATAAATACGAACTCGATAAGCCTTTAAAGGAAAAATGAAAGAATTTTATTTTTAATTTTTTGCAAAATGTTAGTGAACGCTTTTATTCAGATATCAAGGTTGCCCTTCCATCAAATATATATCAGCCGCTGCTTCCTTTCTCCGGATGTTTTCTACAGTTGTTGCCTCTCCCAAATAAATTTCAAAAAAATTTCCTTTGGGTCGGGGCTGCAATTCCATTCGAAAACCTTTCAGTAAATTCAAATCCTGTTTACATTTAAAAAATATGGGTTTGGACTGTTCTAATTCTTGTTGACAGTGAACTCGATTCCCCTATAATGAGGCTGGCTCTTTCCCGGCCGACCGCTATGAAAGTCTTTATCTTCCATTGAAGTACGACGGATTGTCAGGGTAAAGGCAAAAAAGGCTTGTCATGATGGCATGACCTTTGCTGAGTAGAGGAAGACATGTCGAAGTTGACTCTCAGCGAGTTACCATTTTTTATCCATCAATAATTGGGGACTCCAGATGCTACCTGGGCTATTAGGGGCAAAAAAAAATGTCGTAGGGATTGATGTCGGGTCGAGTTCCATCAAGCTGGTTCAGTTGAAAGAGGTAAAGGGCCGATATCGATTGCTGAACCTCGGGGTTGCCCAATTGCCGCCCGAGGCGATTGTCGACAATACCGTCATGGATTCGGTAGCTGTTGTGGACCGGATCCGAAATCTCGTGGAAAACCAGAAGATCAAGACAAAAAATGTCGCCACTTCCGTATCCGGTCACTCGGTAATCATTCGAAAGATCACCATGCCGGTCATGACGGAAGAAGAGGTGCAGAATTCAATAGAATGGGAAGCCGAGCAGTTTATCCCCTTCGAAATTTCCGAAGTCAATCTCGACTTCCAGATAATCGGTCCCGACCCCAATGACTCTGCCCAGATGACTGTGCTGCTGGTTGCCGCTAAAAAAGATTTTGTCAATGAAGGACTTTCTATTTTCAATGAATGCGGTTTGAATCCGGTCGTGTTGGATATCGATTGTTTTGCTCTGCAGAATGCTTTCGAGGCCAATTACGGCATAGAAGAGGAAAAAATCATTGCTCTGGTCGATATCGGCGCCAGTGAAATGAACGTCAATGTTTTGAAGGGCGGCAGCTCTGTTTTTACCCGCGATATCCAGGTCGGCGGGAACATGTTCAGCGAGGAGATTCAAAAGCGCCTCGGCCTCAACAGTGAGGAAGCCGAACAGGTCAAACTCGGAGCGGACGTTGAAGGTGTCGATCGGACCGCCGTAACTGAAGTCATGAGTGAGTCGGCGGAGAGTTTGGCTCAGGAAATTCAGCGTTCTCTCGACTACTTTTCCGCCACCTCCTCGGATGACAAGGTTGACAGAATTTACATCAGTGGCGGGGTGTCGCGGACTCCCGGTATGGTTGATGTCCTGGAACAACGCATCGGTGTCCCGGTCGAGCTGCTCGATCCCTTCCGCGAAATTGAAATTGACGAGGAGATTCTTGATCGCGACTATGTCCAGGCGGTTGCTCCTCTTTTTGCGGTCGGAGTGGGGCTTGCCATGAGGAGGTTCGGCGACAAATGATTCGAATCAATCTGCTGCCGGTCAGAGCTGCGCAAAAAAAGGCCAGACTGCAGGGACAGTTGGCTGTGGTTGGTCTGGCATTAATTGCAACAGGGGTGGTTTGTGCCATGTTGTATGCCTCCATGGCAGTCAGGATCTCCTCTCAGAAAAAGGACATTACCCGGATCGAAAAGGAAATCGACAGCCTGAAGAAAGTCATCGGGGAAGTGGCCACGATCAAGCAGCTGCAGAAGGAATATCAGTCCAAGCTGGATGTCCTTGAAGAGCTGAAGCACAAAAAGACCGGGCCTGTTCACCTGCTTGATGAGCTGAGCCGGGTTCTTCCCGAAAAACTCTGGCTGGAGGATTTCAAGGAAACTGCCGGCAGCATATCCATCAAAGGAATCGGGCTGAATGAGGCTACCGTTGCCAGGTTCATGAGAGATCTTGAGACTTCCCCTTATTATCAGGGAGTTGAGCTTCAGGTCACGGAGCAGACAACTGAAAAAAGCGGTTTGAAGTTGCAAAAATTCGATTTGACCTGCCAGGTTCAAAGGCCTGCCTCTCCTACGGCTACGGCCTCGAATTAGCGAAGGGGGAAGGATGAATCCCACGATCGAAAAATTACTAAAGCTTCCGCTGTATCAGCGGGTTTTGATGCTGGCAGGGATAGTCGGGGTCATAGCCGCAGGTTTTATCTACCTTATCTATCTGCCTCAATCCCAGGAGCTTTCCGGGTTAAAGGACCGTCGGGAAAGACTGGAGGCAAAACTCGAGGAAGACCAGCGGATCGCAGATAATCTCCCGAAATTTCGGGAGGAATTTGAGAAGATGAAAAAACGCCTGGATCTGGCTCTGGCGGAATTACCGAACGAAAAGGAAATCCCGACCCTTCTGACGAATATCGCCGGGTTGGCTAAAGATAATGGACTCGATGTTCTTCGATTCAAACCTGGAAGTGAAGTACCTCAGGGTTTCTATGCCGAGGTGCCAGTGGAATTAAAGCTGGTCGGTTCCTATCATGAAGTGGCAATGTTTTTTAACGACATTGGGAACATGTCCCGGATTGTGAACATCAACAATCTTCAGATGGGAGGTGCCAAGGCAGATGGTGGTCGAAATCTGCTGTCGGTGGAATGTCTTGCGACCACCTTTCGCTTTGTTGACAATCCCCAAGAGCAGCAAGGCAACAAGAAAGGGACGAACCAATGACCCCCAAGGTGATTTCTAATCTTTTAACGCTGCTGGCTGCTAGTCTACTTCTGGCAGGGTGCTGGAATGAAAAAAGTGACGTGTCATCCAATTCAGCAGCAACCCGAGTTGCTTCTCCAAGGGTCACGAAACAGGCTACAGAAGCGGTTGATCCAGCTGTTGAAAAATCCCCTCCTGTCTATGTCTACAATCCGGCCGGAAAACGTGACCCCTTCGAAACCTTGTTGATGATCCGAAAGCCTGTTGATGATGCGAATGAACCACGAACCCCTCTGCAGGAATTCGAACTGGGTCAGTTTCGGCTTGCCGGCATAATTGTTGGAAAGGATGATCCTGTGGCAATGGTTATGGCCCCGGGAGGGAAGTCCTATATTTTGAAAAAGGGCGTGAAAATCGGCAAAAATGCCGGGACGGTAATGGATATTCAAAAGGATGGTGTCCTGGTTGAAGAGCGGTTCTATGATTTTTCCGGGGAGTTTCGGAAAAGCATTCAGAAGATCGAGCTTCCTGAGCGGGAAGGAGTGTAATGAGATGGGTGAGGTTGCATTCAGGTCAAAAAGAGAAAGTCGGCCGTATGCCCTGCTTTTGCTTTTGGGGGTCATGACCTTCGCGCTGGTCTTTCAGCCGATTTTGACGGGGGCAGTGGAAACGGATAAGGAAACAGCGGCTATCAGCCAGGAACAACCTGTTGCCAATACCGAGGTTTTGGTGGAGACCTCCGAGCAAGAGGCCCGAATGGATGGCTCCATGGCCTTGAGCACGGAAGTCCCGGCGAAAAAGGTTGTTGCTGTGCATGCCGAAAAAGGCTCTGTTTCTTTGCAGACGGATGGCAAGATAAATACATTCAAGTATTTTCCGTTGGGGGCACCGAGTCGGCTGGTTGTCGATCTTTACGGAGTGGCTCCTGATTTAACCAAACGCGCCTTTCCGCTGGATTCAGGATTCAAAAGGATCAGGGTCGGAACATACCCGGATAAGACAAGATTCGTTTTTGATGCCGCTTCCACCAGTCTTCCGGACTATTCGGTTACTTCCACTGAAAACATTGTAAAGGTTGAATGGCAGGAAACTGCTGAAAAGAAGGTTTCTGCGAAAAAAAACCCTTCGAACACGCATTCCGGCGTGCCGGCGACAATCAGCAATATTGACTTCCAAGTCGAAAATGGACGGTCCATTCTGACCGTTGCTGTTTCAGAGCCGGCGGGGATTATCGAACCCGTTGCCAACGGGGATGTAGTGAGGTTCGGAGTAAAAAATGCCAATATCAGTCGGGCCCTTCGACGAGCTATCGATCCTTCATCCTTTCCGAGTGCAATTCGGCTGATCACTCCGTATGTAGTTCTTTCCGGGACAACACAGGATGTGCGTTTTGCAGTTGAGCTGAAGGGCCCGGTCCCCTACTCCTTGGAAAAGGCAGATGGTAGAATCCGGTTTATCGTGGAGGACGGTCCTTTTGCCGAAGCTGTTCCGGTTGCTTATGAAACCCGTGATGTTCCAGTGACATCACATCCCGCGAAAAAAACCTTTGCCCAGGCCGTCCAGACAACAACTGCACCAAATGTTCAAATGGCTGCTGTGGATACGACGTTTGATCAAAGGGGGGACAGATTTTATACCGGCCAAAAAATTTCCCTGGTATTCGATGATGCCAACATCCGTAACATTCTGCAGTTGATCGCTGAAGTGAGCGACCTTAATATCATTGCCGGTGACGAGGTCAAGGGAACCATCACCCTGCGTCTTGTAGATGTACCCTGGGACCAGGCTTTGGAACTGATTATGGACATCAAGGGCTTGGGCATGCTGCGCGATGGAAATGTTGTCCGAATCATGCCCAAGGAACAGATCCATAAGATGCAGGAAGATCAATTTGCAGCAGCCAGGAAATTGGAGAAACTCGAAGACCTGGTAACCGAGGTCGTCACCGTCAACTATTCCAATATTGAGGATGTTGGCAAGCGGAGCAAGGAGTATCTCAGCGAGCGAGGCAAGGTTATCGAGGACATCCGCAACAAGAATTTGATCGTGACCGATATACCCTCTGTCGTTGACTCCATCAAAAAAATGGTTGCTCTGGTCGATACGCCGGAACGACAGGTGCTGATCGAAGCACGGATTGTCGAGGCGAGATCCACCTTCTCCAGAGACCTGGGGGTCAATTGGGGGATAACCTACAATAGTGAACCTGGCATTAACACGACTCCTAACCTGACAGGGCAAACGGGTGGTGGCGGAAGTTTTGCTCTGATTCCGGAATTGGTCACCGCTGGCGCCGGTGGTTTTGCCTCATCCGTTAGATTTGGCAATACGGCAGTCGACAAACTGGTTCTTGATCTTCGCCTTTCCGCCCTTGAACAGACCGGGGATGGGCGAATCATCTCCACTCCGCGTGTTACAACTCTTAACGGTCAGGAGGCCGAGATTGCTCAGGGTACCGAGATCCCTTATACGACCATCAGCGATGAGGGCCCGAAAACCGAGTTCAAGAAAGCCGAACTGAGCCTCAAGGTCAAACCAGAGATCAATCCTGATGGATCCATTTTCATGTCCATAACGGCCCGTAATGATTCTCGTGGTGAAACCGTTCCGACTATAGAGGGTTTCGCTGTAGCCATCGATACCAAAAAGGCTGAAACCAAGGTCATGGTTCAAGACGGAGAGACGACAGTTATAGGCGGTATCTTCATCGAGGACAAATCTGAAAGTGTTTCCGGGATACCGTGGCTGAAAAACATTCCGGTTCTCGGTTACCTGTTCAAAAGCAGATCGGTCAGTGAGCAGCGCCGTGAACTGCTGATTTTCATCACTCCCCGTATTTTGGAGTAGAAAAAGCGAGTCTTTTCCGCTATTGTTGAGCCGTTGATGAAAAAAAGGACAGGTTGCCGCCTGTCCTTTTTTTCAGGATCTGGAAGCAACTCAGTTGAAAGGCAGCAGTGGGAAGATGACGTTGCGTTATTTGACCGCCGGTGAATCCCATGGGCCTGGCCTTACGGCCATCGTCGAGGGAATTCCGGCCAATCTTGAATTGACGGAAGACGATATCAACCGTCACCTGAGCCGTCGCCAGGAGGGTTATGGGCGGGGCGGCCGGATGAAGATCGAAAAGGATCAGGTGTCCTTACTGTCCGGGGTGAGGTGGGGCAGGACCCTCGGTTCGCCGATTACCCTCTCGATCCGCAACCGGGACTGGGAAAACTGGGACAAGACCATGTCGCCTCTGGCGGAAAATCGTCAGGAGGGGGTGGCGGTGACCCATCCCCGGCCCGGCCATGCAGATCTGACGGGGGTCATCAAGTACCGGCAGGAGGATGCGCGGAATATTCTCGAGCGCTCCAGCGCTCGGGAAACGGCTGCCCGGGTGGCGGTGGGAGCGCTTTGTGCGAAGTTTCTTCGGGACCTTGGCATCGAGGTCTTCGGCTATGTTGCTGAAATCGGCGGAGTGGCCGCTTTCAGCGATGAAGAGATGCCTGATTATCGGGAGCGGTTTCAGCGCTGCGAGAACAGTCCCTGCCGTACCTTCGACCCCCGGGCGGAACAGGAGATGATCGCCGCCATCGACCGGGCCAAAGGGGATGGGGATTCCCTGGGTGGAGTGGTCGAGGTGGTGGTGCTCGGGCTTCCTCTGGGGCTGGGCAGCCATGTGCACTGGGACCGCCGGCTCGACGGCCGACTGGCCGGGGCCGTGATGAGCATTCAGGCTTTCAAGGGGGTGGAGATCGGCATCGGTTTCGAGGCCGCCCGCCGGCCGGGGTCCCGGGTGCACGACGAGATCTTTTACGAACAGGGCCGCATCGTGCGGCGCACCAATCGTGCGGGAGGTCTGGAAGGCGGCATGACCAACGGAGCGCCCCTGGTGGTTCGGGGAGCGATGAAGCCGATCCCGACCCTGTATCAGCCGTTGAGAACATTCGACATCGGCACCAAGGAGCCCTATGCGGCGACCGTCGAACGGTCCGATGTGTGCGCCGTTCCCGCCGCAGCGGTGGTTGCCGAAGCGGTTGTCGCCATCGAGCTGGCCGTTGCCATGCTGGAAAAATTCGGGGGCGATGCCATGGAAGAGGTGCGCGAGAACCTGGCTGCCTATCTGCGTCATGTGCGGGAATTCTGACTTTAGAAACATCGTCCTGATCGGCTTCATGGGAGCGGGCAAGAGCACCGTCGGCCGGGCTTTGGCAGCGGCAGCCTCCTTCCGGCTGGTCGATACCGACGATCTGATCATTCAGAACAGAGGCCGGTCCATTCCCCAAATCTTTGCCGAAGAGGGTGAGAAAGCCTTCCGGCGCTATGAGACCGAGGCCCTGCGTTCCCTGGCCGATACAAGGGGGCTGGTGGTAGCCACCGGCGGCGGGATTGTTGGTCGACCGGAAAACTGGGATCTGATGCGCCTTCTGGGGCCCATCGTCTACCTCCGAGCAGGGTGGCCGACCTTGCGGGCCCGCATCGGTGCCTGCACCAACCGGCCGCTGGCGTCCGGTGATCGGTCTGAAGAAGAGGTCGTCGCCCTGTTGCAAAACCGGCTGCCTCTTTACGAACAGGCCGATCTGATCGTCGATACCGAAAACAAAACCGTTGCCGAAGTGATCGACGAGATCCGGCGGGGCATTGAAAACGGATGTGAGCATGGTTGAACGTATCAGAGTCGGGCTCGGGGATCGGGCTTATCCCATCTGGATCGGGGAGGGCATCCTGCAGGATCTGGATGCTGCCCTGAAAGATATCGATTTCCCAAAGAAAGTAGCTCTTGTCTGTCACCCTGCGGTTCACGATCTTTACGGCGAAACGGTCCTGCGGTCCTTGGCCGGGGCCGGTTTTTCCGTCGCCGTCATCCTTGTCCCCGAGGGGGAGGAACACAAGGACCTGGCCACCCTGGAGACCATCTACGATGCCCTCATTCGGCAGGGTTTCGACAGGGGGTCCGGGTTGATCGCCCTCGGCGGCGGCGTCATCGGCGATATGGCCGGCTTCGCCGCGGCGACCTTTCTGCGCGGCATCCCCTATGTTCAGGTTCCCACGACTCTGCTGGCCCAGGTGGACAGTTCGGTGGGAGGCAAAACCGCCGTCAATCATCCCCTGGGAAAGAACCTGATTGGCGCTTTTTACCAGCCCCGGCATGTGCATATCGATGTGGCCACGCTGAAGTCCCTGCCCGGCCGGGAGTTCTGTGCCGGCATGGCGGAGGTGGTCAAGTACGGTGTGATTCGCGATGCGGCATTCTTCCAATGGCTCGAGGAGCATCGGCAGGATCTCCTGCAGATGTCCTCCGAGGCGCTGGTTGCGGCGGTAAAGAAATCTTGCCAAATTAAAGCGAATGTTGTAGAAACGGACGAAAAAGAGAGCTCGGTACGGGCCATTCTCAATTTCGGACATACCTTCGGCCATGCCGTCGAAACCCTCTCCGGTTACGGGGAATACCGGCACGGCGAAGCCGTTGCCATCGGCATGGTGGTGGCCGCGGACATCTCGCGCCGTCTCGGTTTCTGTGATGAAGAGGACGTGAGGGCCATTACAGGCCTGCTGAATTCGTTCCGTCTGCCCACTGTTCCTCCACCTCATAGTGCCGAAGCCTATCGCGAAGCCATGATGCGAGACAAAAAAGTCCAAAAGGGCGTTTTGCGCATGGTTTTCAATCAAGGCATCGGGGACTGCCGGATCGAGGAGATTTCCAACGTGCGGCAGATGCTGAGCGATGTTCTCCAACCGAACTTTTCGGGGTGAGCCGATGACCATGACACAGGAACCTTCTCTCGACAGCTTGATTGCCGGATTTTCCCAGATTCTTGCCAAAGATCCCCATTCCACCGTTTTTGTTTCCCTCTGCGACGCCTACCGTCGTGCAGGCATGCTCGACGAAGCCCTGCAGGTCGCCCGCAAAGGGGTTCAAAACCTCCCCTGGTTCTGTCCTGGGCACGTCGTTCTGGGGAAGATTCAGGTCCAGCTCGGCAAACTGAACGAGGCCCAGGAGGCCTTCAACAAGGCCTTGACTCTCGACGGAGAGAGCCTGGCCGCCCTCAAGGGTCTGGCCGGCGTCTATATCCAGAAAGACCGCCCTGAAATCGCCCGCCAGGTTCTGCAGCGCGCCCTCCAGGTTTATCCCGACAACAGCTCCGTTCGCCACTTGTTGAGCCTGCTGCCGGGAGAACCGGAGGAAGAGGCTGAAGATTCCGAGGTCGCCGTGAGCGATCCGCCCATTGCAACGGTCACCATCGCTGAAGTTTTTCTCAAACAGGGGCTGCTGCCGCAGGCCTGCCAGGTTTATCGGGACATCCTTCAGGCCGAGCCGGGCAATCAAACCATCCGCAAAAAGCTTGAAGAACTAGAAGGTTTTCTGGCTGGGCAGGACGAGCCGGTTTTCCGGGAAAGGGAGGAGACTCCTGAAAAAAGGCCGGCCAGCGGTGTGGACCCCCTGACCATTCTTCAGGGCTGGCTTGAACGAATCCGTCAAAGGAGGCAGTTGTATGTTTCATGACATCCTGCAGGGTATTCTCAGGGAGGCCGATGGAGTCAGTGCGGTACTGATGGGTTATGACGGGCTCCCCGTCGACCAGGTCGACAGACCTTGTGACGGTATCGACCTGAACCTGGTGGCTGTGGAGTACGCCAATGTTCTGAAGGAAGTCAAAAATGCTGTCTCTCTTCTGAACACCGGAGACCTCGAGGAGATGGCCATCCGCACTCAACGCTTTCATGTCATTATCCGTGCCCTGACCGAGGAGTATTTCGTCACCCTGACTCTGCCGAGGGATGGCAATCTGGGCAAGGGGCGGTACCTGCTGCTCCGCGAGAGCAGCCGGTTGTGCGAGGCGCTGCGATGAAAGTTCGCATTCAGGTTCTGCACGGCCCCAACCTGAACCTGCTCGGCACCCGCGAACCGGAAATCTACGGCCGCGAAACCCTGGCCGATATCGATGCCGCGCTTCACATCCTGGCCTCCATGTTCCAGGTGGAGCTCAACATTCTGCAGTCCAATCACGAGGGCGTGCTGATCGACAGGATCCATGCCGCACGACAGGAAGGGGTGGCCGGGCTCCTGATCAACCCCGGCGGATTCACCCATACCAGCGTCGCCTTGAGGGACGCCCTGGCCGCGGTGGCCTTGCCCGTGGTCGAAGTTCACCTGTCCAACATCTTCACCCGCGAGGCCTTCCGCCACCACTCCTACATTACCCCCATCGCCCTGGGACAGATCTGCGGTTTTGGTGCCGCAGGCTATCTTCTGGCCCTCAGGGGCCTCTGTGCTCACCTGGGAATCATGGAATCAGGTTGTAGCTGAAACCGGCTTTATGGTAAAAGACAGAGCCCAGAAATTATCCGGCCTTCTTGATGAACACTCTCTGGACGGCATCCTCATCACTCATCGCCCGAATCTACGCTACCTCTGCGGGTTTTCCGGCACCGATGGCGCCCTTCTGGTCGGTCGCGGCGAAACGGTTTTTCTGACCGATTCCCGGTATACCGAGCAGGCGCGGACAGAGGTCACTGCCGACCGCAGGGTTGAGTATTCGGCGAAGCTGGAAGGGATCGTGCGGCAGGCAAAAGAATCGGGCATGGGAAAAGTCGGCTTTGAGGCCGATACCCTGCCTTTCGCCACCGTTGAGAAGTTGCGTGAGGAAGGCGGCAAAGAGCTCGAATGGCATCCGCTCTCCAAGCCCCTGCACAAACTGCGCTGTCATAAGGATGCCTGCGAGATCGAGATTCTGGAGCAGGCCGCCGACCTGGCCGCCACAGCTTTCGAAGAGATTCTGCCGCTGATTCGTCCGGGCGCCGTGGAGCGGGATGTCGCGCTGGCTCTCGAATTCGCCATGAAACGCCGCGGCGCGGAGGAAAAATCCTTCGATTTCATCGTCGCTTCGGGAGAGCGGGGAGCGCTGCCCCATGGGGTGGCCTCCGATAAGCCGATCCGAGCCGGAGAGCTGGTGACCATCGATTTTGGCGCCCGCTGGCGAGGGTATCATTCGGATGAAACAATCACCCTGGCCGTCGGCCCGGTGGGCGGGGAACTACGGGACATTTACGGGATTGTGCTGGAAGCCCATGACAGGGCGATGCACCAGGTTCGTCCCGGAATCCCTTTGAAAGAACTCGACCGGATTGCGCGGGAGTTCATAGCCAGTCAGGGCTACGGACAGTATTTCGGCCACGGCCTCGGCCACGGGGTCGGCCTCGAAGTTCATGAAAGTCCCACGGTCTCAACCCGTTCCGAAGACGTGGCCGAGGCAGGCATGGTCATCACCATCGAACCCGGCATCTATATCCCCGGACGCGGTGGCGTCCGCATCGAGGACACGGTGCTGATCACAGAAAATGGTTTCAGGAAGATTACGCGGCTGGCAAAGGATTTTCTCACCGTTCCCGGGTAAAATCTTTTAGCGGTTTTCGGCAATGGCGCATCCTGGCCCAAGTAACCTTCACATGACACAAGGAGTGGATACCTGATGGATATCAAAGATCTCAAAACCCTGATTAAAATGGTTACGGAAACGGATATCACCGAATTCGAAGTGGAGAGCGAAGGCGAAAAAGTGATCATTCGCAGGGGCGGCCCTTCGCCTCAGGTTACCGTCACCGCAGTACCGGCTCCGGTGACTCCGGCCCAGGGTTTCGCCGCCCCGGCCCAGCCCGCCCAGCCTGTCACGGCATCGGAAGCTCCTGCTCCGAAGGAAGCGGCGGCCGAGACCGGGTTGGAAACAATCCTCTCGCCCATCGTCGGTACTTTTTATCGCTCTCCCTCGCCCGAATCCGATCCCTATGTGGATGCCGGGATAGAGGTCGCCAAAGGTCAGGTGCTGTGCATCGTCGAGGCGATGAAGCTGATGAACGAGATCGAAGCCGAATTTAAATGCAAAATCGTCAAGATTCTCAAGGAGAATGCCCAGCCGGTCGAGTTCGGCGAACCTCTGTTTCTGGTGGAGAGGCTGTAGAAAGGCGGTTGCTAGTGACTGGTTGCTAGTTGCTAGTGAAGGGCTAAGGGCTGATTGCCGGTTAAATTTTAATAGTTGTTGGTCGGCCTGGTCAGATTTTGCCAGCCACCAGCCACCAGCTACCAGCAACGATTTTGGAGATTGACTTCATGTTTCACAAGATTCTGATTGCCAATCGGGGCGAAATCGCCTTGCGTGTCATTCGTGCCTGCAAGGAGCTGGGCATCAAGACCGTCGCCGTCCATTCCGATGTCGACAGTGAATCCCTGCACGTCAAGCTGGCCGACGAGAGCATCTGTATCGGTCCGGCGGCTAGCGGCAAGAGTTATCTCAATATCCGCGCCATCATCAGTGCAGCCGAGGTCACCGACGCCGATGCCATCCATCCCGGTTACGGGTTTCTGGCCGAAAATGCCGAGTTCGCCGAAATCTGCGGGAACTGCGGCATCACGTTCATCGGGCCTTCTCCTGAAAACATGCGCCTGATGGGCGACAAGATCAGTGCGCGTCAGACCGTCACCAAGGCCGGAGTTCCCATTCTGCCCGGAACCACCGAAGGGGTGCACAGCATCGACCAGGCGAAGAAAATCGCCGCAGAAATCGGCTATCCGGTCATCATCAAGGCCACCGCCGGCGGCGGCGGTCGCGGCATGAAAGTGGTCCACTCCCCGGCGTCCCTGCCCAATGCCTTTGCTGCCGCGCGTTCCGAAGCCCAGGCGGGTTTCGGCAATCCGGACGTCTACATCGAGAAATACTGCGTGAACCCCCGGCATGTCGAGGTGCAGATCCTGGCCGACAAGCACGGCAACGTCATCCACCTCGGGGAAAGAGACTGTTCCATCCAGCGGCGCCATCAGAAACTGCTGGAAGAGGCACCCTGCCCGGTACTCAGCCCCCAACTGCGGAAAAAGATGGGGGATTGCGCCGTCGCCGCAGCCAAGGCGGTCAACTATTCCAGCGTCGGCACCATGGAATTTCTGCTCGACGCCGATCACAACTTCTATTTCATGGAGATGAACACCCGCGTCCAGGTTGAACACCCTGTTACCGAAATGGTCACCGGCGTGGATATCATCCGCGAACAGATTCGTTCCGCCGCCGGGCTGCCCCTGCGCTACAAGCAGTCCGACATAAAGATCTCGGGCCATGCCATCGAATGCCGCATCAACGCCGAACACCCCTTCAAGTTCACCCCTTCGCCCGGCCGCATCGAGGGGTACCATCCCCCGGGAGGTCTTGGCGTGCGTGTGGACAGCGCTGTTTACGACAAGTATACGGTCCTGCCCCATTACGATTCGATGGTGGCCAAGCTGATCGTGCACGCCGAAAACCGGGAAGAGGCGATCAAACGCATGGCCCGCTCCCTGGACGAATACATTATCGGCGGCATCCGCACCACCATCATGCTGCATCAGAGAATCATGAACAACAAGGAGTTCCAGGAAGGCAACGTCGATACCGGCTTCATGGAAAACCTGGTTCTTTGACCTGACTTTGCCAACTGTAATCCGGAAACGGAACATAGAGGAAAAACCAATACGGGATTGGGGAACGCAGACCCGGTCCCGTTTTTTATCAAACCCTGATTAACAGGGCAGAATCCAAAAGCATGTACCAAAGAGGCCACAGAGGCTGTTTGGTGAGGTTCTTTAGAGGTTCGCATGGGGAGTTGTTGCCTTGTTGGATAAATTCCTGCTGGTCATATTCCTTATCCTTCTTGCCTGGCCTGCAATGGCAGAGGAACATCGGCTCCCTGCCCAAAAATCGGATCCTTTTCCGCTGACCCTGCATCAGGCCGTGCGCATCGCCCTGGAAAACAATCTCAATCTGAAGGCCGAGGAGCTTGACACCAGGGCAAGCCAGGCTCTGGTGCAACGGGGCTACGGCCTATACGATCCCCGCCTGTTGTTCGATCTGGCCATTGGCGAACGCCAGGAACGGCTCAATGAGGTGTTTTTCGGCTCCGATGTAAGCCAAAAATACAGGCTTTTCAATATCTCTTTGTCACAGAATCTGCCCACCGGGGCGCAAATGGATCTTTCCTTTCAAAACCTTCGATCCGATCAGGATCCCGCTCCGGGAATCAATCCCGCCTATAGCAGTCTGGTACGGCTCAGTCTGGTACAGCCCCTTCTGCAGGGATTCGGTTCCACCGTGACCGAACAGGAGATCCTGTTCGCCGTCAAGGATCGGGAAGTGTCGGTCAACAACCTGCGGGAGCAGGCCCTGCAGCTGCTCGCACAGGTTCGCGACACCTATTTCGAAGCCCTCCGGCTGCGGGAAAACCTGGATTACAGGGAAACCTCAGTGGATCTTGCGGCCCGGATCCTGGCCGAAACCCGGGCCAGGGTCGAAGCCGGTGCGCTGCCGCCGGTCGATATCCTGGAAGCGGAAGTCGGCCTTAAACAGCGTCAGCGGGACAGGCTGGATGCCGAACGGGCTCTGCTCGACAGCCTTGACCGTTTGGCCGTTCTGCTTGGAATCCCGGGTCCTGTCGCCCTTGCCCAGCCGGCCCTGGAGCAGCCGGACATTGTGGTCGATCAGGACCGTGCCTTCCTTACGGCTCTGGTCAAGCGTCCGGATCTTCAGGCCCGCCTCCGACAGATTGAAAAACTCGAACTGGAAAGCCGCATCCGGCGTAACGATCTGTTGCCGGAACTCGACCTTGCGGCCAGCTACGGCCACTCAGGACTCGGATCGAGCTACGGTCGCGACCTCGAGGATATCGGCAGTGGCGATTTTCCGAGCTGGGAGCTCGGTCTGCTCCTCTCCTATCCCCTGGGAAACCGGGAGGCCCGGTACGATTACAAACGGATTCAGTTTCTGCTGAAGGGTGAAAGGGCCCGGGTCCAGCAGTTCAAACACGAAATCCTGCAGGAAATACGAGCCGCCATCCGTCAGATCGAGGTGACGGCTGAACTGATTGATGTGAGTGCCAGCGGGCTGGAATTTGCGAAAGAAAAGCTGAGGATTCTGCTCAAAAGGCAGGAAGTCGGACTGGCCACCACCAGGGATGTGCTGGAAGGGGAGGAGGACCTGGCCGAAGCAAAGACTGACCTCACAGCGGCCAGGGCCAATTACAACAAAGCCATCACCCTCTATTATCAGGTAACCGGACTCCTGCTGGAGGAAGCCGGAGTGCGCTTCGCCGGAAATTTCGAGGATGAATCCCGGTCAATGCTGCAGCTGGGTATGCCATGACCCTGCGGGTCGGTCACATCGCCTACGCCAACTGCATCCCCTTTTTTCACCATCTCGCCGCCAGCGGGTTCTCCGGCCGGATCGTTTCAGGGGTACCGAGCGAGCTCAATCGCCTGCTGGCAATCGGAGAACTCGATATCAGTCCTTCTTCCTCCTTCGAATACGGCCGCAACTGGTCGGAGTATTGCCTGTTCCCCGATCTGTCCATCAGTTCCATCGGCGCCGTCAGAAGCGTGCTGCTGTTCAGCCATGTCCCCCTGAAAAGATTGGCGGAAAAGCCCATTGCCATGACCGGCGAATCGGCGACTTCCGTCAACCTGCTGCGCATCCTGCTGCAGGAGTTCCTGGGCTTTCATGATGAAGTGTCTTTACAAACCCAAGTCTCGGTCGAAGAAAGCATTGCCGCCGGCGACAATGGACTTCTGATCGGCGACCGCGCCCTGAGGGCCTCGCTGTCTCCCATTGCTCCCTACGTTTTCGATCTGGGGGAATTGTGGAAGGATTTTACCGGCCTTCCCTTCGTCTTTGCCCTCTGGATCATAGGCATCCGGGCCTCCGAAACCAAAAACCGTGCCTTGGCGATTCTGCAGAAGCAACTGCGGGCCAGCCTCGAACGAACCCTGTGCGATCCGGCAAGGACTGCATCCGAAGTTTCGGGATACAACTGGTTCGGGGAAAGAAACCTGGCCGAATACTGGCGTGCCGTTTCCTATGACTTCTCGCCCGCCCACAGAGAAGGCCTGGAGCTTTTTTTCCGTCTGGCGGAAAAACATCGGTTGCTGCCCGGCAAGCCCGAATTGCGTTTTTTTGAAGAAGCTGAAATCATCTGATCATGCTTTTGCGTTGACGGTCACTCTCCAATCAACTAGTATTGTTCACCATTTCAAATAACAGGCCCGGGTGGCGGAACTGGCAGACGCAAGGGACTTAAAATCCCTCGGCCGCAAGGCTGTACGGGTTCGATTCCCGTCCCGGGCACCACAAATAGAAAGGGATTTCAGTGATTGATTCAAGTCATGAAGTCCCTTTTTCTTCAGGTACTTACAAAATATTTTTCTCAAATCGAATTGTGGCGAGGGGTAAACAGGCACCACAGATTGGTGCCCTATTGTTTTTTCAGTAACCTCCGATCGACCTGGTAGGGATCAATAGCGACAATTTTTATGGTGCCGGCCTGCGGGTGTCTGGGGTTTATGATGAGGTTGTTTTCCTGGGGAAGGATCGCAGAGGGGACCAGGAGCCCCAGGGAGGTTTCGTTTTTTGCCCAGGCGTCGCCGATTTCGTTGACTTCAGCCGAGGCGGGGTAGGTGGCCCAGTTCTTAGGGAGCTGCCTTGGGTCTAACGTCTCGATAAATTCATCCGGTATTTCCATTGTGACCATAACCAGGTTCTCCGGAAACACGTCCATGCTCATGTGGACCAAGGTTTCCAATACCGCCAAGGAGGCTGCTGCCGCGGTGTAGATCATCGGAACCCCCTTCGAGTTCCAACGCCCACCAAACAGACGGGCACCCTCCCCGCTGAGGTCCTTGGCTCGGGGGGAGGGAACAACACGGAATGCTTTCATCAGGCGTAGACTCCGTATTCGATGCGGCCCAGCTCGTCTTCAATCATCCGGACCCCGGAAAAGGTGTCCATCATTTCAATCGGGGCGTTGCCACCAAGAGCTACGCAAGGCTCTTTCAGCCATTTGACAGCTTTTTCTCGGCTCCCGAAGACCTCTTCCGCTCGGATCAGGATTTTGGCCACCTGGACCACATGGTCGGACAGGTCTTGAGGCAGGGCCCTGTGTTCTTTCTCGTATCGCTGAAGGGTACGATGAGAAACCGGGAGAATGTGCTCCAACGCGGAAATCGGGACGTTCAAGCAACTTGCCAGCGCAGCAATGGCCTTGGCCGGCAGCCCTTTCCGTATGGTTTCCACCAAAACCAGTGGATTGTCAAAACTATTGTGGATGCCAAGGGTTTCCCCGAGAGCGAGACTTTTCACGGCCATCCTCCGGTAGGTTTTTATTATTATGCGTCAATTGTCACCGAATGCGCGCCACTTGTCAAGGGGATAGCTTCGCCGGCAGATGCTGCCGAGTTTTGCATGTTTTTGATCTCTGGACCAGTATGGCAATCAAAATTTGGGGTGGCTGCAACTCCCGAGGGTGATATCCTTGGTGTCATCGAAGGTGCAGGTTGTGATCCTGTTGCGACCTTTGGCCTTGCTGGCATAAAGGGCCTGGTCCACCCGCTCCAAGAGACGTTTCCAATCGGTTTCGCATTGGTCGGCCAGATATTCCAAAACCCCCACGCTGATGGTGATCTGAACCGTCTGGTTCCTGAAAACAAAGCGTTCATTCTCTATTGTCCGCCGCAATCTTTCAGCCAATGTCATGGCGCCTTGCTTTGAAGTTTCCGGTGACACCAGGAGGAATTCGTCTCCGCCGTAACGGAAGGCGAAATCAGTGCCTCTGACTAATTCCTTTACAACATAGGCAATGCGCTGCAGAACCAGGTCTCCGCTCAGATGGCCCCAGGTGTCGTTGATCTCCTTGAAGTGGTCGACGTCGAACATGATCAAAGACAATGGATACTGATAGCGTTGACCTCGTTTCAATTCATTTTCAAGGATGTAAGCCATCCAGGTCCGGTTATAAAGCCCGGTCAAGCCATCAAGCCGGGCCCGCTCCAACTGGGCCTGGTTAACTAGCAGCCGGCGAATCAACGGTCCCGTGGCCAGTACGGTGACGATGACGATCAGTATCGTGGCGGTAGTGATGGCCGCAAAGAGGCTCAGCTTCTGACGATGAAGATCCCGGAAAAACAATCTCGTATCGACGACTGCATAAACAAGCCAATCACTCTCCGCTAGGGGGATCGACGAAAGTTCATAATGGTCGGTGGCCTTGCTGTTCTGCAAAAAAAGCTTCAAGGTTTCCCTGGCTTCCAAATGGGGGCAATCTGCAGGCCAATAAAGGATAGTTGCTTCTCGGGCGATGGCCATATGGCTCGCGGGATTGCAGTTGGAAGACAAAATATTTTCCATCCGGACATCATCAAAGATCAGGACGTCGTAACCAACTCTGCCTGGTCCATCCAGAATGGGGGAGATATAGAGCAGGCGGCTATGCCCTTCGATTGCAACAGGACCTGCGACCTGGATGGATTGAGGGAAGCGGTTCCCGAAGAGGGTTTCCAGTTCCGCAGGCAATGCGAGGCCGGCCGAGTAGAGCCGCGTCCCATCCGGGCCAAAACGGGTGATGCCCGCAATTTCAGGGTGGGCAACCATGCCGTCGGCGAGTTTGTCCCGGCTAAAAGCGATCAATTCAGCCTGATCGATTTCCCCCTTGAGGAACTGGATCTGTTTATTGCGGATAGCGGTGCGACTCGCCATCTGACGAGCGGTGTTGCGATGACTTTCCAGAATTTCATGGAGGAGCTTGTGGCCGCTTTCCAGATAAAACTGAATTTCCTTGGCATTGGCTGTTTCCAGCCGGCGAACCAGGGGACGGAAGCCGAAGACATAGGAGCAGAGAGCCAGCAGAAAGCAGCTCAGGGCGATAACTCCATAGATTTTATAAATGTCTTTTCGGTAACCTTCCAAGGAATGCACCTTCCATTCGAATTCATGAAACCGCAATTGGAATTTTTATGCCCAGAAAACCGGCAATTGAAGAATTTTGGGGGATGAATCGAAAATTTTTGATTTCATTGAAAGAAATAGTTGGAATGGGGGTTAATGCAGGGAAGGATCTTGTAGCCAATTGATATTGAACGGCCTCAAAATCTTTGATTGTCAAATTTTCTTTTTAAGTAGAAGCTTCCTGTCAAATGTTATAGGGATGCCTTTCGGCCGGCTAGGGACTTTTCGGTCCTGGACATGGTGAATTCATTGAGAGCCTGCGAGTGAAAACGCTAGGATCCTGCTGCCGCTGCGGAGACTTGTTCGAAAGGTACCAACATGGCAATTGATTTATCTGTTATGCAGCCCCGCGACGGGTTTTCGCGGGGCTCTCGTTCACTGCTTTCAGAATCTGCCGAATTCATTGTCGTCAAGGGCAATGACCGGTTTGGAAGAGCCGCCATCTTTCTTCTTGGCCGGCGGGGTGCCCGGAGCCAAAATTCTTGCCTTGGTACTGCTGGTCTGCTGCGCCTGATTCTGGCCCTTGATTTTGAATCGGGAAAGCATCTGCCGCAACTGTTCGGCCTGGCTTGACAATTCTTCGGCCGCGGCGGCACTCTCTTCGGCGTTGGCGGTATTCTGCTGGGTGACCTGGTCGATCTGCCCCAGACCCTGGTTGACCTGGGCAAAACCTTCGGACTGTTCCTGGGAGGCGGCGGCGATTTCGCTGACCAGGTCGGTGGCCTTGATCACGCCGGCGACGATCTCCTGCAGGGCCTTTTCGGTGTTGCTGGCAATCTCGGTGCCGTTGCTGGTCTTCTGCACCGACCCCTCGATGAGTTCGGCCGTTTCCTTGGCTGCCTGGGCGCTGCGGGCCGCCAGGTTGCGCACCTCCTCGGCCACCACCGCAAACCCCTTGCCGTGCTGCCCGGCACGGGCGGCTTCCACCGCGGCATTCAGGGCGAGAAGATTGGTTTGGAAGGCGATCTCGTCGATGACCTTGATGATCTTCGAAATATTCTGGCCCGCCTCGTTGATCTCGAACATGGCGGAGACCATTTGCTGCATCTGCCGGTTGCCCTGCTCGGCTGCGGATTTGGCCTGGTTGACCAGTTTGTTGGCCTGCCCGGCGTTGTCGGCGTTCTGCCTGGTCTGGGAGGCCAGTTGGGTCATTGAAGCGGTGATTTCCTCCACCGAGGCGGCGGACTCGGTGGCGCCCTGCGAGAGACTTTGGGCGCCGTCGGAGATCTGCGAGGAGCCGGAGGCGATCTGCTCGCCGGCCACCTGGATCTGCCCCAGGATCTCATTGAGGTTTGAAACCATGGCGCTGAGGGATTTTCCAAGGGCATCCTTATCGGAGGCGAGAGAAATCTCCGTGGTCAAATCCCCGGTGGCAATCCGTTCGGCCAATTCGGCCTTTTCCTTGAGCTTGTTGACCATGTTGCGGATGGCGGCATAAAGGCTTTCCGCCTTCTCGCCCTGTTTCGGCAGGTCGAGATCCAGGTCGCCTGCGGCCACCTGACTGGCGACGCCGATGACGTAGGCGGGATCACCGCCCATCTGGCCGAGGATGTTACGGGTGATATAGGTGGCCACCCCGATACCGAGCAGGATGGCAAAGACACTGATGACCAGAATCAGGATTTCCGCCCGGCGGTTGTCGGCCTGCAGTTTCGGGCCGAGCGCGTCCTGCTCGCCTTTGATGTCCAGCTTCACCTCTTCGACATGGGCGGCAATTTCAGGACCCAGTTTGTCCAGGCGGTTTTCCACGATTTGATTGCGGGTCTGAATCAGGCGGGTCACCTCGGCAAACGAGGCGGCATAGGAATCCATCTGCCCATTGATCTCATTCAGAAGGCGACGATTTTCAGAACTGTTCAGCTCTTGCTGCAGAACGCCGAGGCTCTTCTCCATCTCGGCGAATTCTTTCCCGACCCGATCGATGGCTGACTGTTCATTGCTTTCCAGGAACTTGACGACGTACAGACGGGCCAGCAGCAGATTTCTCATGGCCAGGGAGGTTTGATAGGCCGCATTCATGTTGCCCGATTGACGGGCGGAAAGGAGAATCTCCGTCAGGTTTTTCTCGATCTGGGGTCCGACCATGTCCAGCACTCCAAGCACCTGCCGGTTCCTTTTGGTGACAAGCGCTACGACCTCCTGAAAGCCTTTCTCATAGTCCGCCAGCTTGGCGTCGATATCGTCGATCAGGGCTGCCCGCTCGGGATCTTGAATTTCGGACTGGGCGTCTTTCATGAAGCCGGACACCTTCTGCCAGTAGTCGGCAAACTCCTGCTTGTCCTGGTCGCTGCCGGTGATCAGGAAATCCTTGACGTTCATCCGCACCATCAGCATGTTGGCCTGCACCTGGCCGCTCAGGTTGGTGTCCCGGGCCAAACCCCGGTAAGCCTGGAAGCCCACGGTACTGCCGAACAGAGCCTGAAAACCTACAGCGCCGATCGCTAAAAGCAAGACCAGGACCAGGCTGAATCCGAAGGTCAACTTTTTCTTCAAGGTCATATTCTCAAACATGGAAGTGTCCTTTCGTTAAGATGGTATCAGAATCAGGCAGCCAGAATTTTTTGTGTATCGAGCAGGATCCGGATGTTATCCCCCACCTTGCCGAGTCCCTTGACATAACTGCCGGCCGCTTGTATCGATTGGCTGCCGGCGGGTTCCACCTGGGTTTCAGGGATATCGATCACTTCGTTGACCCGGTCGACCACCAGCCCCATGGTCTGGCCGGAGACTTCCGTCACCACGATGCAGGTGCGCTCATCGTAGTCGCGTTGGGGCAGATGGAAGCGGACTCTCATATCCATGACCGGGATGACCTGACCGCGCAGATTGATGACCCCTTTGATGAAAGACGGCATGTCCGGTACCTGGGTAATTTTTTGCAATCCGATGATTTCGATGACATCCCCGATATCCAGACCGTAATTCTCCTCGGCAAGGCGAAAGGTCAGATACTTGTCCTTTTGGGTGTCTTCCTGGAAACGGGTTTCCAACTGTTCCTCTTCAGCCATAAAACTCCTCCTTTGGTTCTGTCTTAAGGGCATGCAGACGAAATTTGCAGTTCAAAAAACTTAAAAGTTTATGACGGGATTTGGAATAGTCATGCCAATGGAGTGTGAAATGGGGGAGGCTTTGAAGAGATAAAATAAAGAGCACTCAAATTATTGATAAAACGATGATTTTAAAATTCAAATAAATTCTGGGCAGCATTTGATTTATCTGTTTTAGATTTTCGGGGTATTTGACGATAAATGATTCCTGATAAAAACAAGTTTTTTTGTCAAAATTTTTTTACAGAATGGTCTTTCGCTTCGTTCGGCCAACTGGTTTTTGCTCTCTTTCATTAAGTGATGAAAGCACTGTGTGCTCCTTTCCCTTCTTGAAGTGGAACAAGAGTTGCACAATCATTTTTGACGCCACTTTTTTCCACTTTTTTGACCCGGTTTATTCATGCTTTCTCCGCAGAGATTCAGGTTCGCATTCTCCTGTCTTCATCTTCGGGATTACCCTGTTGACCTTGCTTCAGGTCTCCCCATGCATTGGCAGGACACGGCACCGGCATCGAACCGGATATCCGGAACAAGATATTCGATCCGTTTTTTACCACGAAGGCTGTCGGAGAAGGGACCGGCCTTGGGTTGTCGGTGTCCTTCCAGATTATCGTCCAGCGTCATCGCGGGGAAATGACGATGGATTCGGAGCCGGGCCATTGGACAAGATTCCGCATCAAATTGCCTCTGAGGACCTTGAAGAGGCCATTACAGGAACAGAGGGATAAAAGGCTGTGTGATGAAAACCATGTCTATACAAGTACCTGATCATGTCCTGCAGAAGTGGCAGCGCATGGCCGACCTCCTGAGTCGGATGGCCGATGTCCCTGTTGCCCTGGTTATGCGCGTTGCTCATCCCAACATCGAGGTATGCGCATCGAGTTCTGGGAAGAACAATCCGTATCATGCGGGCGACAGCGAACTCCTGCGGGATTCGGGCCTCTACTGCGAAACAGTCGTCAGGACCCGCGGCAGGCTGCTGGTGCCCAACGCTCTGGCCGATCCGCAGTGGATGGGCAATCCCGACATCAGATTCGGACTCATCGCCTACCTGGGCTTTCCTGTTTTCAGGCCTGACGGGCAGGTTTTTGGTACGCTCTGTATCCTCGACAGCAAGGAAAACCGTTTTTCCCCGGATATTGAAGATCTGATGTTGGAGTTCAAGGATCTTCTTGAAAGCCACCTTGCACTTTTATCGAGCAATGCCGAGGCGCAAAGGGCCATGGAAATGGCCCGCATGGGTCACTGGGAATATAGTGTGGCCGAGGATCTCTTCACCTTCAACGACAGGTTTTATCGAATCTACGGGGTGACGGCGGAAGAGGTGGGGGGGTACCGCATGTCTGCGGCGGAGTACGCCCGGCGCTTCGTGCATCCCGCTGACCGGCACCTGGTTGCGGAGGAAATCCGTAAAGCGCTGGAAATGGAAGGAAATTACTTTCTCCGACGGGTGGATCACCGGCTTATCCGGGGGGACGGGACCGTTGGACACATCTCGGTCGGTTACTCCCGAGTCCAGGATGACGCGGGGAAGACCATCGGTATGCATGGCGGCAACCAGGATATCACCGAGCGCAAGAACACCGAAAACGAGTTGCGCCGCAGCCAGGCCGAATTAAAGAGGCGGATCGAGGAGCAGCGGGAAATGGAAACAAAACTGCGCCGGGTCAACGACCTGCTCACCAATCTCGCCGAGCAGGTTCCGGGAGTCATCTATCAAGCCCGGCTCTTTACGAACGGGCGCACCTGCTTCCCCTATGCCAGCCCCGGTATGAGCGATATCTTCGAGGTGACCCCCGAAGAGGTGCGGGAAAGTGCCGAACCGGTCTTCGAAAGGTTGCATCCGGAAGACCGGGATGCCCTCTTCGACGCCATTTTCGAGTCGGCCCGCTCCCTGGAGATTTTCCAGTTCGAGTTTCGGGTCCTTCTCCCCGGGCAGGGGCTGCGCTGGCTCAGCTGCAGGTCCAAGCCGATGCGGATGGAGGATGGCGGAACCCTTTGGCACGGCATGATCTGGGACATCACTCAGAGCAAGATCGCGGAGGAAAAGCTCGCCCATTCCCACGATCTCATGAGCTACATCATCGAACACGACCGCAGTGCCGTAGCCGTCCACGACAAGGACCTGAAATACATTTATGTGAGCAGGCAGTATCTCGAGCAGTACGGGGTCAAGGAACAGGATATCATCGGCAAGCACCATTACGAAGTTTTCCCGGATCTTCCGCAGAAATGGCGGGACGTGCACCAGCGGGCCCTGCAGGGGGAAGTGTCGAGCGCCGAGGAGGACCCCTATGTCCGGCAGGACGGTTTTATCGACTGGACCCGCTGGGAATGCCGGCCATGGCATGAAGCGGACGGTTCCATCGGCGGCATCATCGTCTATACCGAGGTCATCACTCCCCGTAAAAAGACCGAGGAAGCCCTTCGCCTCATGGCCAGCCAGTACGCCACCCTCCTGCGAACCTCCCAGGACGGCTTCTGGCTCGTCAATCGGGAGGGCCGTCTGCTGGAGGTCAATGAAGCCTACTGCTGGATGGTCGGCTTTCCCCGGGAACAGATGCTGGGCCGCCATATCCGCGAATTGATCGACGGGGAGAGCCTGGAAGAGATCGAGCATCGCATTCGGGAGATCTGCGAGCAGGGGTATTCCCGTTTCGAAAGCCGCCACCGAACGGCGGACGGACGGGGGATTGATGTAGAGATCAGCACTTCCTACTGGTCGGAAGGGGAGCGCATCATCGTTTTCATCAGGAACATTACCGAGCGGAAAAAATACGAAAACGCCCTCAAAAAGAGCGAACACCGGTTCCGCACCTTTGTCGAAAACATCAACGACATTATTTTTTCCGTGAATCCGAAAGGAAATCTGACCTACGTTTCCCCGAACTGGTTACACTTTCTGGGTGAACCGGCCCATGAAGCCATAGGTCGCTCTTTCGAGCATTACATTCATACTGATGACCTGAAATTCTGGCGTAATCATCTTGCCCAGGTCCTGCAGGGTGAGGAATCATCCGGAAGCGTGGAGTACCGGGTCCGGCATCAGGAGGGGCATTGGCTGTGGCACACCTCCAGCGGTTCGCCCCTGCGCAACGAAGCCGGGGAGGTCATCAGCTGGATCGGCGTCGCCCGCGACGTGACCGAACAGAAGAAGATGCAGGATTTCATGATCCAGACCGAAAAGATCATGTCGCTGGGCACCATGGCGGCGGGGATGGCCCATGAGATCAACAATCCTCTCAGCATCATTTCACAGGGGGTGCAGAACGTGCTGCGCCGCACACGGCAGGAGCTGCCGGGCAACCTCACCACGGCCAAGGAGTGCGGAATCTCCTTCGAGGGGCTTGGCCTGTATCTGACCAGAAGAAACGTGTTCCGCTCGCTGGAGGCGATCATGGCTGCCGTGGACAGGTCGGCTGCCATCGTCACCAACATGCTGGAATTCAGCCGGCGGAGCGATGCCATGCCAATTCCCTGCAATCTCAACCGGATTCTGGAGAAATCGGTTCAATTGGCCGGAACCGACTATGACCTGAAGAAAAAATACGATTTCAGGAACATCCGCATCGAAACCGAATTTTCCCTCGAAGCCCCTGTCCCCTGCATTCCCTCGGAGCTGGAGCAGGTCTTGCTCAATCTGCTGCGCAACAGCGCCCAGAGTTTCCAGGGGGTGGAAAGAGAGGTGCCGACCATTGCGCTGCGAAGCTGGGACGATGGGGAATGGGCTTTTATCGAGGTCGAGGACAACGGCAGCGGGATCGAGGAGGAGGTCAGAAAGAATATTTTCGATCCTTTCTTCACCACCAAAAAAGTCGGCGAGGGGACGGGACTCGGCCTTTCCGTTTCCTACCACATCATCGTGCAGCGGCACGGGGGGAAGATATCGGTCGAATCGGAGGCGGGAGAATGGACCCGCTTCCGCATCTGTCTGCCGATTCCAAAAAAGATCTCCAGGTGATGAAAAGCACAGGCTCTCAGGGAGTCATCAGGAATCCGGAAATCGCGTCTCCCGGAACCGGTCGGGAATAGAAAAAGCCTTGATGGAGGTGGCATCCGAGCTGGCTCAGCATCTCCTTTTGCACGGCGGTTTCCACCCCCTCCGCCACCAACTCGAGACCGAAAACCGAAGCCATGTTTTTCATGACCTTGATCAGCTCATGAGTTTTTGGATCCCTGTCCATTTTGTGGATGAAACTCATGTCGATCTTGAGATGGTCCACCGGAAATCTGTTGAGGTATTCGAGAGAGGAATACCCGGTGCCGAAATCGTCGATGCTGATCCTGACTCCTAGATCCTTGTATTGATGAAGTATCCTGGTGGTCTCCACCACATTGGTCATGAGTACGCTTTCGGTGATTTCGATGCAGAGCCGGGTCGGATCAAAACCGGTGCGCTCGATGATTCCCTTGAATCGGGAGATCAGGGCCTGCTGGAAGAACTGTTTTCCGGAAACATTCATCGACAGGGTCAGATTTTCTCGGCAAAGACCTTTTTCGCACCAGGTGCGGCAACCGGTTTCCAGCGCCCATTCTCCCAGTTCAGAGATGAATCCGCACTCCTCGGCAATGGGGATGAACTCCCCCGGCGAGATCGGTCCGTACTGCTTGCTGTTCCAGCGCAGCAGGCCTTCAAATCCGAAAAGTTTTCCAGTTTTCTGGTTTAAGATGGGTTGAAAGGCGAGGAAAAATTCCCCCTTGGCGAGAGCTTCCGGCATCTCCTTTTCCAGGGCCAGGCGCCGCAGGTGCTCCTGATGAAGAAGGTCGTCGTAAATGACCATCTGGCTGCAGAGGTTCTTTTTGGCTTGTAGATGAGCGAAGGTCGCTTCGTTGACCGGTTTTTCCCAGGCCGTATCTTGTGTTGAAAAAAGGGAGAGGCCGAAAACGAAGCCGACGTTGAAGGATTCCTTTTCGAGCAGATAGGAACGTCTGATCGATTCCTCAACAGCGGATGCAAAAGCGACCACCTCCTCTCGGTCCCGACCCTGCAGAAGAGCCGCGAATTCATCGCTTCCCATACGAAAAACTTTTGTATTCTCCCCGGAAAACTCCGCAAGTCTTTTCCCGACCGCAATCAGAAGCTGGTCGCCGAGGGAGTAGCCGTAGGCGTCGTTGAGATTTCTCAGGCCGCTGATGTCAAAGAGGAGGAAACCGAAGTGGTTGTTTCCCTGCCCGGTTTCGAGGTTCCCCAGCTCGCTCATGCACAGACGACGGTTTCCGAGCCGGGTCAGGGCGTCGTGATGGGCTTCGTGTTCAAGCTGCTGCTGCACCAGTTTTCTGGCCTCTATCTCCGCTTCCAGGTACGAGGTCTTTTCCCTGACCTCCTTTTCCAGCTGTTGCCGGTAGTCCTTCTCCGATTGGAGCAGGATGGCTTTTTCCAGTGCCTTGCGGACCACATGGTCGAGGATCTCCAGATCCTGGACGGGCTTGAGGATGTAGTCCCAGGCGCCGAGACGCAGGGCGCTGATGACATTTTCCATCAATCCGGTTCCTGAAACGATGATGGCAGGGGTGAGCGGAGCGATATTTTTCATCGCTTCGACCACCTTCAGCCCGTCCATGACCGGCATGCGGATATCGGTGAGTACGGCGTCGGGGTTTTCCCGCTGCAGCATTTCGATCCCCTGCTGGCCGTTTTCGGCTTCCAGCACCTGGTAACCGGCGTCCTCGAGAAAGTCCATCATAATCATGCGGGCCGGCTCCTCGTCATCAATGACCAGAATTCGGGCTTTCGCGGCTTGTGTTATCAACGGCTGGACAACTGCTTGCATAGGGTCTCCCAAAAATGCGGTTACTGTTCTGGGAATGAAAAATATATGCCGATCCAGCTGCACAACGATCGATTCGGACTGTTTTTGCAAGGTTGCTGGATTTACGAGCTTTCCCCCGGATTCCAAAGGCAAGCCATCAGCGGGCCGAGGAGGGACTTAAAATTTTCTTGATAGGTGGTCGCATTTTTTGTCAAAATTTCCTGTCGTACTCGGACCTGAAATTACTGAATCTTTTCGATAACCAGTACGGTACGACAACGAAACCATGGGATTTGGGTGAGGGGGACGGCGTGGCAAAAATCCTGATCATCGATGACGATGCAGATCACCGTTTTTTGATCAGCGAGTATCTGCTGGACCTGGGGTATGAGGTGGCGGAAGCTGCCGACGGACGCCAGGGGGTGGAGAAGGTGTTCGACGAGGATCCGGACCTTGTCTTATGCGACCTCCGCATGCCGGAAATGGATGGACTTGAGGTGCTGAAAACGGTTGTCCCCCGGAAACCTGGTCTGCCTATCGTGGTCATATCCGGCGCGGGTCTCATGAACGATGCGATTGAAGCCCTGCGCCAGGGTGCCTGGGATTACCTGGTGAAGCCTGTAAAAGATCCCCATTTCCTGGAACATGCCATTGCCAGGTCCCTGGAGCGGGCCCATCTGCTCAAGATCGAGCAGGAGTACCAGCAAGGGTTGGAGACGGAAATCCGCAAAAGTCATCAGGACCTGCAGACGAGCAGAGCCTCTCTTATTGAGAAAAGCGGCGTTCTCGAAGCCCTTTTCAGCAGCATTCCGGCCGGCCTCTATTACCTGGACCCGGCCGGAATTTTTCTGGATGTCAATCTGCCCCTGGCCAAGCTGTTCGAGAAATCGAGGCAGGAGATGATCGGCAGGTCCCTGCAGGACTTCCCGGAGCTTTCCTCGCTGCCTCATCTGGAAAATCCGGAACGAGAATTTCATGTCCGGCGCTTCCGGATCGGGGACAGGGATCTCGATTTCGGTATCAAGAGATCCACCATTTATTCCGGCGAGGGGAGGTTGATCGGCACTGTTGGGCTGGTCCTTGACGTCACCGAATCGATCCAGGAGGCAGCCGAGGCCAAAAAACGGGAGCAGCAGATCCTCCAGGCGGACAAGATGATCTCCCTCGGCATCCTGACCGCCGGTGTTGCCCATGAAATCAACAACCCTACCCAGGTGATCATGTCCAATGCGCCGGTCGTCCGCAAAGCCTGGCAAGGGATCCGTACGATCCTCGACGACCATGCCGAGCAGCATGGGGATTTTCCGATGGCAGGGCTACCCTACTCACGGATGCGGGAAAAGCTCGCTCAACTCCTGGACTCTATCGAGGAGAGCGCAGAGCGGATCAAAAATATCGTTCACGGCATGAAGGACTTCGCCCGGTTCGATGCCGAGGATGCCAGGGAGCAGCTGGATGTCAACCCGGTGCTGGAGAAGACTTTGAAGCTGGTCGGGGGCAGACTGCGAAAGTGCTGCCACCGCCTGCAGGTGGTTTACGGGGAAAACCTCCCCCGGATCCGGGGAAATCCGGTCCAGCTGGAACAGGTATTCGTCAATCTGATACTCAATGCCGCCGAAGCGTTGCCGTCCCCCGACCGAGCCATCGAGGTCTCCACGACCTTTCATGCGGACACGAAGAATATCCTGGTGGAATTCCGGGACGAGGGGGTGGGGATGCCTCTGGATGTCCTCAAAAATATTTTCGATCCCTTTTACACCACCAAAAGGGATATGGGAGGCACCGGCCTGGGGCTGGCGATCAGCAACCGGATCGTGCAGAAGCATGGTGGGGAAATTCTTTTCGTCTCCGAGCAGGGGAGGGGGACCATCGCGACCGTCGTTCTTCCCGTCGAGGTCGGAGATGGCGCAGAAGGGGGAGGATGCTGATGCAGGAGCTTTTTCCGGAATATCCCGTACTGGTTGTGGACGATGAGCCTCTTGTCCTGGAGGGCCTGGAGATGGCCCTCTGCTCGGAGGGGTTCAACAACCTGCGGTTGGAGGGAGACCCCCGAAAAGTTGTGAACCTGCTGGAGCGGGAGACCTACGAGGCCGTTCTGCTCGATATCCACATGCCCGGCCTCTCCGGGGATAATCTGCTGATCCGGATCAAGGAGCGGCGGCCGGACATACCGGTGATTATGGTGACCGGAGTGGATGACGTGAAGATGGCGGTCTCCTGCATCCGCAAGGGGGCCTACGACTACCTGCTGAAGCCGGTGCGGAACGAGGATCTCGCGGCCTGCCTGTGCCGCGCTCTGGAAACCAGCCGGCTGCGGCGGGAAAATACCCGACTGACGGAAAAGCTCCTTTCCGGTCACCTGGACCATCCAGAAGTCTTTGCGGACCTCATCACCCGCGATCCGGCGATGCTCAATCTGTTTCGCTATTGCGAAGCCGTTGCCTCGAGCCAGGAGCCGATTTTGATTACCGGCGAAACAGGCACCGGCAAGGAGCTCATGGCCCGGGCCGCCCATGCCCTGAGCGGCAGGACAGGGGAGTTCGTCGCCTTGAATATTGCCGCCCTCGACGATCAGGCCTTTTCCGACACTCTGTTCGGCCATGTTCGGGGGGCCTTTACCGGCGCTGAACGTCCCCGGTCCGGTTTTTTGGAGAAAGCCGCCGGCGGCACGCTTTTCCTGGACGAGATCGGCGACATGAGTCTGGCCAGCCAGATCCGCCTGCTGCGGGTCCTGCAGGAACGGGAATTTTTCCCCCTCGGTTCCGATGTCGCCAAACCGTTGAAGGCGCGACTGGTTGTGGCGACCAACCGCGATCTTGCTCACCTGCGGAATCCGGCACTCTTCCGGCCGGATTTCTATTTTCGCATCAAAACCCACCATATCCATCTGCCCCCCCTGCGCGAGAGGAAACAGGATCTGCCCCTGCTGATCGACTTTTTCCTCAATCAGGCTGCCAAGGGCGGCGATAAAGCCTCCCCTTTGTTGCCGCCGTCGCTGCTGGAAAAACTCAGCCGCTACGCTTTTCCTGGCAATATTCGGGAGTTGCGGGCTCTGGTATTCGATATGGTGGCAGCCGCAGAGGGGAATATTCTGGACCCCGAAAAGTTGACCTGGACCGATTCAAACGGCCCTGCGGAAGTTTTTCAGGAGAACAAACAGGACGTGTTCCCGGATCTGTTGCGAAACCTGAATCGATTGCCTACCCTCAAGGAAGCCGGCCGGATCCTGATCGAGGAGGCCCTGCGGCGCTCAAAGGGCAACCAGCGGGAAGCCTCCAGCCTGCTCGGTATCACACCCCAGGCGTTGAGCAGTCGGCTGAAGCAGTTGAAAGGGCAGTGAATAAATTTTGGTTTTACGAAACAATGTTTTGCTATGATTTCAATCTTCGCCCTGTCATGAAATATTCAGCATTCTTGATGCTGGACGTGAATTTAATCCTGGGTTATGATGCGTTCTCCTGAAACGAGAAGGTTGCTTTGCAGTGCAATGTAATACGGGGTTTGATTCTCTTTCGAGTCGATAAGCCGCTGACCTTACCACCCTTCGAGGCCCGCTCCCCTTTCCCCCTGTCCGGCTCCTTCATCATCAGGATTGTCCGGTTTTTTTGCACCCAGCCCGTTCATCCGACTGAGGCGGCAGGACCCGGTTTGAAGATCGAGCGGCGCAGCCGTTTTCGATAGAGGAGGTGGTTGGCCCAATGGGGGGCCAGCGGCAGAGCCTGTCATATGTCTTAATGATCAGTGAGGAGGAGGAAATGAAAATGCGATGGTTAGGTGTTTTGCTTGCGGTCGCGGCGATGATGCTGCCGGCGGCCCCGTCCCAGGCGGAGATCGAATTTTTCGGCACGGCCAAGATCAAGCCGACTTTTTATGATGATTTCGATTTTCAGAGTTCTAAGAACGATGGCCCCATCGTCAATGAAGGCGGTGTTACCGCCGGAGAGCATATCCGGGGGGAGTTGCGGCTCGGTTGGAGCGCCAAGGGAGACAAGTGGTCGGTGAAAATGATTGCCGAGGCCGACATTATCTATGAAAAGGATAATGTCGATCGTTCGTTCTATAACACGACTTCAAAAGAAGGTCTGCCGAATTCCGGCGCGGAGTTTGGCATTGAGCGGGCCGAACTGTTGTACAGCTTTCTCCCCTGTCTTGAACTGGAGACGGGATGGGATATCCGCGCTCTCGATATTCAAACAGGCGGTCTTTTGTACGGTGATGATCACCCCTTCCTGGGTTTTCGCGGCAAAATTGTCGAAGGAACCCGGTACGAAGCTCTTTACATCCCCGTTCAGAACCGTTATCCGCTCAGCACAGCCAGTCCTCCAGAATGGCGGGGGTCCAGTGCGGACGACTGGCGAGTCTACAGCCTGAAGCTCATTCAGGATTTTGGCGGTGAGGGTGTTGCACCGAAAACCTCTTTTTTCGGCAACTCGGCAGCCGAGAGGGATATTCTGAAGTTTTCGGTCAGCCCGTTCTATGCGTACAGCGACAACGATTCGCGGCAGGCGAAGGTCCATTACTTCGGCCTGGAAGTGACCGGACAGGCAGGCTGGTTCAAGCCCTCCTTTGAAATTGTCGGCGCTGACGGCGATTTCGACAGCGGTAACGATATTTCATCCTGGGCCATGTTTGGCGGTCTCGAAATGACTGTGAGCAAGGTTTTCAATCCCTATGTTGCTTTTCGCTACACCCAGGGCGACGACGATGCGAGCGATGATGATGTCGAGGGCTGGGTCGGAATTACCGATATCGGCCGTTTTACACCTCTGATGGGCATGGACGGCAATATTCTCGGGGAAGATCTGGGCCAGAGCTATGGAGCCACTCTCTATTCCTATTCGCCCGAACGTGCTGTCGGTTCCAATCTTTACGGCGGCATAAGCAACCGCGGCAGCGGTGACAATCCCGGACAGAAGCTGATCGCAGTCGGCAGCCGCGGCGATCTTTCCGCCCTGCTGCCCGGCCTCATGTACAAGACCCAGGCCTTTTTCATCTGGTACGATGAGACCGACAACCTGACGAATGTGGCCAATCCCGGACAAAAGGTCGACGACTACGCAGGAACGACCGTCGATATGCAGCTGGCCTATGCCTTCAACAAGAACTTTGCCATCGACTACATCTTCTCGACCTTCATTCCTGGTGAGGGGATCGAGGATCAGTTTGGCGACGACAATGCTTACGTCCACGCCATAACCCTGTCATGGACCTACTGATTCGGCAAGCGATTGTACCGGCAGGTTGCGTTTAAGGCGCGGCCTGCCGGGCCTTTTTGCTGTGACCCGGAGTCATGCGATGAAAAGATCTGCATCTGTTGTTTCCATTCTTATCCTCACCCTGGCAGCCATTTCCGCCTGGGCGGGAGCCTGGCCGAAAATCGAGGCGGCTCTGGAAAAATGGCAGGGACCGAAGGAGATGGTCCTTGTCACGGACCTGGATGATCCCCTCGCATCACCCGTTTCGCAGGAACTGTTGACAGCGGCCCTCGAGCAGGGCTATGCCGTACTGCCCGTGAAGGCTCCACCCAAGTCGGGAACCGGTCTGCTGCTCGAACTGCGTTCCTCGGAGACAGGAGCCACCACGGTGCTGTTGCGGCGGCAGGCCGATGGCGCCATTATCGGGTTCGAACAGCGGCCGGCCGCCAAGACGGTGGTTCCGCCGCCTGCAGCAGCGGTCGAGCCTCCGCCGGCCGTTGCCGTCAAGCCGGAAACGGCCAGTGCTGCCCCGGTCAGAAGAGATGTGCTGCCGGCATCGGCGTTGCCTGCGCCGATCCCCCTCCCTTTGAAGCCGCGCAGTCTGGCGCTGGTCACAATGTCCGAGGGCCACACCTTCGACGTTGCGCTGCAGGACGATGCCGGGGTGCAGCGATACCTGCTGCGGGAGAACGTACTCGAGCCGCAGGGGGCTTTTTCTGCGGGGTCCGGCCTGCGAGCTCTTTATTTGGACAGCGACAACCTGGAGGGTGACGGCCTACGGAAAATGGTTGCGGTCTGGGCCGAAGACGTCAAGGGGATCTATCAGGGCACCGAATCGCGGCCGATCACGCGGCTGATGAAGCCGTCTGGCGGCGGATTTGAGGCGGTCGCGGGGCCCGAGGCCTTCCTACGTCTGAGCGGCGGGCGGGTGCTGTTGCAGAAAAAGGGTATTTACGAGCCCTGGAGCGGGCCGGTGCTGTCCCTGGAGGGCTGGAAGAAGGAAGGAAAACCGGTGGCCTGGGGCAAGGGCGACCTGTTTCAGGTCACGCCGCTGAACGCAGAGATCGGTCTGAAATGGTCCGAGGAAAACCGCCTGCAGGGTGTTGATCTCGCCAGCGGAAAGGAGGTGCCGGGAGGCGCCTTGCTGCACGACCTGGGTGAATTCCAGGGAGTCTCCGTCGCCGCTCCCCTGAAAGTCCCCGAATTCCGCTCCGGTTTCTCGAAAGAGGATGTGGTTCGGGAAACCTGGACTGCTCTGCCTCCACGAGTCTCGGTGGGAGCGGACGGCACGGCTTACACCGTGCGCCGGGGCCGTACCATGGGATTGCCGCTGGTCAGCAAGCCGAGCGGAAGCGACACGCTGGCCGGCATTGGCTGGAATGGCCGGAGTCTGGTTCTGGCCGAACCCTTCCCGGCAGTAGAGGCCTTTATCCTCGATTTCGCCCTGGTGGAAAAGGGGGATCAGGTCACCGGAGCGCTGTTGCTGCTCAACGATCGTCCTGATGCTGGCGGCCGGGCTTATCTGCAGTGGATGCCCAAAAGGTGAAGGAGGTCAGTGCCTGAAGAGGGGGATGGTTTCCGGCCCGGTGCATTTGATGACCACCAGGGTCATGTCGTCCTCGATGTTTTCCGGAGGTTTTTCGGGAACCAGGCGATTGACCATCTCCCGTGCATGGCAGGACCACAGCTTTTTGCCGAGAGCGCCGTCGTCGATTTCCCGCTGCAGGATGACTTCCAGCAGGCCGTCGCTGAACAGAACCAGCGCATCCCCGGGGTAAAAGTCCTTGGATCCGGCCTGGAAGGGTTCCGGGGAGGGGACGCCAAGGGGCAGTCCCCGGGGCAGCAGCTCCTCGACCTTGCCGTTGGCTCGCAGCATGTAGACCAGTCCATGGCCGCAATCCACGTAGGTCAGCCGCCGGGTCGGAAGCTCGAGGCGGGCATGGAAAAGAGTGACGAAGCTCTCCGAATTGTCCAGATCCTGGCGCAGAGCCGGTTCCGCCTGACGTAGCGCTTCGTCCGGTTCGGGGATGCGGGCCACCGCCCGCAGCGAAGCCCGGACCGTGGCCATCAGCATGGCGGCCGGCAACCCCTTGCCCATGACATCGCCCAGGGTCAGGGCATAGCGGCCGGGTCCGGTCTGCTGGAGGTCGTAAAAGTCCCCCCCCACCTGCCAGGCAGGCTGACAACGCGCGGCCACTTCGAATCCGGGGAGATCGGGCAGGCTGTCGGGCAGCAGCCTGGCCTGGACTTTTGCGGCGAAGTCCAACTGGGTCTGGAGTCGCACCCGGCGCTTTTCGCTTTTCAGCAGGGCCTCCTCGGCCTCCTTGCGTTTGCTGATGTTCCTGGCAACGACAATGACGTAATCCTTGTCCTGAAACCGCATCCTGGCAAGCGTCAGTTCACTGGGAATCCGGCTGCCGTCCTTGCAGCGCAGCGGGGTCTCCACCATCTCCCGTCGTTTCGACTTCCCTGTTTCGCTGATCAGCACACAGGCTTCCTGATGGTCCTCGATATCGGTCACCTCGAAAATCGACAGCTGCCGCAGTTCGTCTGAAGTGAAACCGCACTGGCTGATCGAGGTCTGGTTGAAATCGACGATCAGGCCGGAGGGGACTTCCACCAGAAAAATGGCATCATTGGCGTAATCCAGAAAAGCCTTGAACCGCTCCAGCTCTTCCAGGCGTTTCTGCAGCTCTGGATAGTAGCACTTGTGATGCGAGGTTTCCCCCAGCCCGATCAGTTTCTCCCAGAGCTCTTCCGACTCCTCGACTGGATCAGAGCGATTCTTCATAAATGACCTCAAGGTCCCGCTGGCTCGCTTTGCGGGGATTGGTGATCAGGCAGGGATCGCGCAAGGCCTTCCGACTGAGGACGGGAAGGTCGCTGCGGGTCACCCCGAGATCACTGAGAATTCGGTTCAGACCAGCCTCCACCTTGAGTTTTCTCACGTGCTGCAGCAGGGCGCGGCGCCTGGCTTTTTCATCCAAGCCGCGCAAATCGATGTCCATGGCCGCGGCGATCCGGTCGAAGCGCTCAGGCGAGGCGGGGAGATTGAAGGCCATGACGTGGTCGAGAAGGATCGCGTTGCACTGACCGTGAGGGGCGTCCCGCTCGCCTCCCAAGCTGTGGGCCATGGCATGGTTGGCGCCGAGAATAGCGTTGGAAAAGGCCAGACCCGCCTGGAGACTGCCGAGCATGATCTTGGCCCGCAGCTCGACATCGTCGGGGTTCCGTATCGAATCGACCAGATGGGTATTGATCAGGCGAATCGCTTCCAGAGCGTGGAGGTCGGTCATCGGCGAGCTGGCATTGGAAACGAAGGCTTCAATGCCGTGGGTCAATGCGTCAAGTCCGGCGCAGGCGGTCAAAAAAGGATCCATGGTGGTCAGCGTTTCCGGATCGATCAGAGAAAGGTCGGGCACCACCGATTTGCTGATAATGGCAAACTTGCGCCGTTCCAAAAGATCGGTGATGATCGCGAATTGGCTGACGTCAGCCGATGTCCCCCCGGTCGTTGGGATACAGATCAAAGGAGGCATCGGCACCACCACTTTGTCCACACCTTCGAAGCTCAGAATCGGCAACCGGTTCGAGGTGACGATGCCGATCCCCTTGGCGCAATCCATGGGGCTTCCCCCTCCAACGGCAACCAGGATGTTGCAATTGTTTGAATTGAAGACCTCGGCTCCGGCCATGACCTCTTCAACGCGGGGATTGGGGGACACGCCGGTGAAGGTCGTAACCGCCAATCCGGCTTTTTCAAGGTCTTCCTTTACCTGTTGAGCCCAGCCCGCGGCGACTACGCCGGGATCGGAAACCAGAAGAGCGCGCTGCCCTCCAAGATTCCTGGCGTAGGTTCCGGCGTAATGCCGGGCGCCCGAACCGAAAATATACTCGGGTGCTACGAATTTGCGAAGTGTTGCGGTCTCTTCCATGGTTGCCTTTGTCCTTAACAAATCCCCTCTTTTAATGCTGTAGACGGTATTTTCGACTACTCCACGCATGCAAGTAAAATTATATCGTCCGACCGGCAACAGGGGCAACCCCGCCCCGCCCCGAAAGACAAAATGTTGACGACCGCCTAACCCGAATTGACGGGAAATTAGAGTTATGTAGCAGCATTTTTTCGTTTTTTGGTTTAAATGCCGCGATATTTATAATTCAATCCCTGTAAAATTCGCCTCGAAAAGCTAAAAATTAAGCCAGTTCTTAGGTGTGGTATTTGCAGAAAGGCCGACAAAAGAGAGGGAGGGGGACAAACGATGAAGGATAACAGGATCCTTGTCGCGATACTTTTTCTGATGTTTCTGCTGCATGTTCCAGGAATCGTGCCGGCATCGGAAACAGGCGGTGTAACAGAGCAGGGGTATCTGCGATCAGGGGCGCTCTGGATGGTCGGCAGTCTTGCAGGGCTGGAAGGGTTGCTCTCCATCTGGCTGGGCATTTCGCTGCGCCGGCGCCGCAAATTGGCTGAAAGCCGGGGAAAAGCGCTGAATACCCTCAATGCCATACTGCAGGGCATCGAGGACCCGATTTTCATGGTAGACAAGGACCTGAACATAATCTGGGGCAACGACACCGTCAAAAATTTGATCGGAGAAAATGCATTTGGCCGAAAATGTTATGAAGTCCTGCATGGGCGGTCAAAACCCTGCAACCCTCAGCCTTGCCTGACCGTTCAGTCCTTTTTCGACGGTCAGCCCCGTCATGGCGAGCGTCGGGTCATCTCCAATGGAGTCACCCGTTATTTTCTCTGTTCTTCCAAGGTGGCTCTAACCGATGCTGAGGGGAGAGCAACAGCCGTGGTGGAGACATCCCGCGAAATCACCGCAATGCGAAAAGCTCAGCAGGAACTGCATCTTGCCAAAATGGCCAACGACTCCTCCATCAATCCTATCGGCATGGCGGACCTTCAGGGCCGTTTGACCTACGTCAACCAGGCCTGTCTCGATCTTTGGGGGTTTTCCACCAGAGAGGAGATTCTGGGAAAAGAACTTTTCCAATTTGTGAGAAACCCGCTGAATGCCCTGGCTGTTATCGAGGAACTCAGAAGCAAGGGCGGCTGGCGCGGCATCCTGGCCGGAAGAAAAAAGGACGGGACTCTCTTTGATGTCGAGGCACATGCCTATCTCACCCGCAACCCGGAAGGGGAGCCGGTGTGCCTGACGGCCTACTTCGCCGATGTGACGGAGAAAAAGAGAACCGAACAGCAGATCAGCAGACTCGCCTACTACGATGCCCTGACCGGGCTGCCCAACCGTATCCTGCTTGCCGATCAACTGGAACAAGCGATTGGTCATGCCCGACGGTCACAGGAAAGCCTGGCTGTTCTGCTGCTGGATCTGGACAATTTCAAACAGGTCAACGATTCGCTCGGCCATGCCAAGGGGGACGCAGTCATCCAGGCTGTTGCGGCGCGATTGAACTCCCGGGTCCGTCGAGGGGACACCTTTTCCCGATGGGCCGGCGACGAGTTCGTGTTTATCCTGGCCAACACCAGGATGGAGGAGGATGCCGCCACTTTCGCCAAACTTATCCTTGAGCAACTGACCGAGCAGTCTTTCAAACTGAATGAACGGCAATTTTTCGTTACCGGAAGTATCGGCATCGCGATGTACCCCCGAGACGGCCAGGATGTGGACACTCTGCTGCAGCATGCCGATACGGCCATGTATGAGGCCAAGAGGACCGGCGGCAACAGCCATCACTTTTTTTCCGAAAACCTCCATCAAAAAATCATCGAGCGGCACACTTTGGAAGGGAGTCTGCGACAGGCGCTTCGTGAGGACCAGTTTTCACTGGTCTACCAGCCCCAGGTCGACCTCGAATGCGGCCGAATCGTGGGGATGGAGGCACTGGTCCGCTGGCAGCACCCGGATAAGGGGGTGATATCTCCGGCCCAGTTCATTCCTATCGCTGAGGAAACCGGTATGATCCGCCCGCTGGGAAACTGGATTTTGCGCACTGCCTGCTCTCACGCCTCTCAGTGGCAGCAGTTGGGGAATGGCCCCTGCCGGGTTGCGGTCAATATTTCGGCCTGCCAATTTCAGCAGCCTGACCTTGTGGACCAGATTGAGGAGGTACTCCAGGAGACAGGGCTGGATCCTCAGCTTCTCGAACTGGAACTGACCGAAAGCGTGTTCATGGAAAACCTGGACCAGGCCATCGAAGTGCTGGTCGACCTGAAGGCGCGGGGCATAAAGATCGCCATCGACGATTTCGGCACCGGTTATTCCTCGCTCAGCTACCTGAAGAATTTTCCAATAGACCGGCTCAAGATCGCACAGGTATTCGTGCGGGATGTTATGGCCGACCCCAACGACAGGGCGATAGTCGAGGCGACCATCGCCATGGCCAAAAGCTTGAGGCTGCAGATCATTGCCGAAGGGGTGGAGAGCCGGGAGCAGATGGAGTTTCTGCGCAGCCTCGATTGCCGTGAAATGCAGGGTTACTACTTCGCCAGACCGATGGACGTCCAGCAGATTGTCGAACTGATCGGGCGGGACATGGTGCTGCCTGAATGGAACCAGGGTGAAAAAAGGAAAAAATGCATCCATTGTTCCTTCGGCTGCTGAGGTTCGCGGATAACAGCAGCCATTGCCATTGCCATTGCCATTGTCGTTGTCGTTGTCGTAATCGTAATCGTAATCGTAATCGTAACGAATCAACCCGATGATTTGCAGGGGAGGGTAAAAGTGATGTTTGTGCCTTCACCTTTCCGGCTGATGGCCTGAATGTCTCCTCCATGCGCTTCGATGATGTTTTTGGCCAGGGCCATTCCCAATCCCAGCCCGGGGACGGCGGTATCGGAAGCGTCGGCCCGGTAAAATTTGTCAAAAACCCTCTCGAGTTGTTCCTCGGTCATGCCGATGCCTTTGTCAATTATGGAGATCCGCAGGCAATTGTCTTCGAGAGCTCCTTCCACCCGTACCAACCCCCCTTCCGGTGAAAATTTGACGGCATTGCTGAGAAGATTTTCCAGAACCTGATTGACTTTGACGCAATCGATGACCATTTGGGGCACTGGATTGGGAAGGTCCAGAACGAACTGATGGTTTGGGAATTTTTCCTGGTAACTCTCTATCATTGCATGGATGTTTTCGGCCAGATCGCAGGGGGCCTTATCCATGGGGACCTTTTCACCGATTTGAAAACGAGTGAGAATGAAAAGGTTTTCGACGATCTCATGGAGGCCCTCGGCATTATTATGAATATGCTGTAGGCATTCTTCACACAGTTCGGGAGAAAAGTCGTTCTTCTGCAACAGCAGTTCGGAAAAGCCCAGAATCGATGTCAGAGGGGTACGCAGCTCGTGGGCGGCCGTCGAAATAAATTCATTCTTCATGCGGTCGAGATCCCGTTCCCTGGTGACATCCCGCAGTAGCAGGATCAAGCCAGTTCTCTGCCCTTCCCGAGTATGAATCGTGGAGATGCGTGCCTGAACCGCTCTTCCCAAGCTGATGCACCTTGGGCAATTGCCCAGATTTGCGATGGCTGTTTCAGCAACCCCCCGACTCAGGTTGTCCAGATGCTTCGCCAGGGTATCACACTGGCAGATCTCCTCCAGGTTTAGCCCCATAACTTCTTCGGACCTGAGCCCAAGAAGCTGTTCTGCCAAAGGGTTGATCAGAATCACCTTATGGTTCATACCGGTCACGATCAGCCCGTCGGCCACGGAGCGGAGGATGGCCTGAATTCGGTCCCTGGCTTTTTCCGCATCCTCCATGGCTTCCCGCATCCTTTGTTCGGAGGCCCTCTGTTCCTGGGTCTTTATTCCCATTTCAACCAGCAGATCGATAAGATGGACATGAAACTCAAGGATCTTTTCGATCCGCTCCCGGGGCAGGACCGGAATTTTACCAATCGCCCGGATATATTCCTCTTCATCGATGCCGATCCGCCCGGCTTGACCGCGAAGATAACTTTCATCGGGTTTTTCGTAGAGAAATTTGCCGAGGTACAAGTTTGCCTGGTGCCTTTCCCCGATTATAATGGGCATGAAAATGTCGGCAACTCCATGCAGGCAGCGTTGTTCAACAATTTCACGGCCTTGCAGAACCTTCGTTTTTGCAGAGAAACTGCAGGAGGAATAACCCTCCGGACAAAGGCGGACGATGGCGGGATGCTCCTTTTTGAATTTGAACATTTGGCAGAGTTCCTGATTTCCTGCCCCAGCCAGCATGTTTCCATCGAGATCGAAAACGGCCACGGGGATCCCCGAAGCCTTGTACAGCCCTTCCATCAGAAGATGAAGGCTGCGGATGTCAATAACTTCAATCATACTGTTTTCCTGTACGTGATCGGCGAATCATGGCTGATTGGTCCATTATACGGCAAAATTCCAGATGGTTGAATTTCGGGTATAATGAACCGGGCTGAAGTGCCGGATTAAACTGTTGCAGGATCTGGTTGCCTTGACAGAGAATATCTTGAACTTGAGTAAAGTGTACAAGCAGATTCCAGGATTTAAAACGGATGAATTTTCAACCCCATTACTGGCAACGTTTTGAAGAAGGCGGCATTCCCCTCTATCTGCGGGGTGACCTGCCCCTCTGGTTTGTACCCAATCAGGCTGGCGACAGGATTCTGCGGGACCTGGCCGAAGGTCGCGACATCTGTCAGACACCGGCAGCGGCCAGGTTTCTCGCCCGGCTTCCCGATACCTTTCCGTCGGATTATCCAGGTCGGTCGGCAATCCTCGAGGCCCAACATCTGCGGGAACTCTGGTTTCACCTGACCAATGCCTGTAATCTGCACTGCCGCCACTGTATGTTCGCTTCCGGTCCCGGGGATGCTCTGGAAATGCCTGCGGACCGCGTGCTGAGTCTGGCCGCGGAGGCGGTGGAACTCGGCTGCCGTGTCTTCGCGCTGACCGGAGGGGAGCCGATGGTGCATGGCGAGTTTGCAGCCGTGGTCCGGGGATTGCTGGCGTTTCCCGAAACCCGGCTGGTCGTTCTGACTAACGGCATGCAGCTGAAACAGACCTTTTCCCGGGGGGATTGGGATTTCGAACGGCTGCATCTGCAGATCAGCGTCGACGGACTTGGACTCCGCCACGATGCCATTCGGGGCGGGGGAACTTTCGACCGGCTGACCTCCGAGCTTGCCTGGCTCAAAGACCGCAAGATCCCTTTCACCCTGTCCATGTGCGTCACCAGTTCCAATCTGACCGATATGCCGGGACTGGTCGATTATGCTGTTGAAACAGGGGCGGGCAATCTGCATTTCATGTGGTATTTTGTCCGGGGCCGGGGAGGGAGGGATCTTTTTGCCGATCCATCGGACATATTCCAGTCCCTGGTGAAGACGAGTGAAAAGGCCGAGCGTGTCGGCCTGGAGATCGACAACCTCGATGCGCTGAGGAGCCGGATCTTCGCCCCGGGCGGAACCATCCACGACGGCAGCAGCAGCGGCTGGGAATCGGCAGCGGTCGGTCCGGACGGCAAACTCTATCCGTCGGCCGCTCTGGTCGGAATCCCCGACCTGGCGACGGCTCTGGAAGGCGGACTGACCGCCGCCTGGAGATTCAGCCCGGTTCTGCAGCAGATCCGCAAGACCTCGGCCCGCGGGCTCGATTCCCCCTGGCGATTTCTGATCGGGGGAGGCGACCTCGATCACAGTTACCTCTCCAGCAAAGAGTTCATCGGGGCCGATCCCTATCAGCCCCTCCATGAAAAAATAGCCCTCTGGCAGATCCTGCGGGAGGCGTCCCGGCAGAAAGAGGTCGGGCCGCCCCGGCTGCGTCTGAAGATGGGTGATATTCTGGAAAGCTGCGGCGCTCACGGCTCTGTCGCCCTGGTTCATTCCAACTGTCTGCTCGCCCTGACTCACAGGGACAGCCGCACGGTGGTGGGGGATTTTTATCGGGCGGCTGCCGAAACCGTGCAGGAAGATATTCTCAACCCGGTCTGTTATGACGATGAGCTGGTCGACCACATTCCCGAAAAGTACCGGTTTCGGGGATACGGCTGCGGCAGTCCGGTGCTGGATGCCCGTTTGCGGGCCGGGGAGCGGGTGGTCGACCTGGGGTGCGGCCGGGGTATCGAATGTTTCATTGCCGCGAGACAGGTGGGGCCGGGCGGGCGCGTCGTGGGAGTGGACATGCTCGACAACATGCTGGCCCTGGCGGGGGAGGGGGCCGAAGCTGTCCGGACCCGGCTCGGCTATGACAATCTCAGCTTTCAGCACGCCTATTTGGAAGATCTGACGCTGGAGGACGGATCGGTGGATGTCGTTCTGTCCAATTGCGTCATGAACCTCTCCTCGCATAAACGGAAGGCTTACGGGGAAATTTTCCGGATTCTGGACCGGGGAGGCCGACTGGTCATTTCCGATGTGGTTTGCGATTCGGAGCCGGGGGCGGCGATCCGCAACGACGAGCAGCTGCGGGGCGAGTGCATCGCCGGGGCCCTGTCGCAGAAGGACCTGGTAGGAATTCTCGAAGAGGCCGGGTTTGTCAACATCCGCCTGATCAAACGGTTTCCCTACAGGGTCGTCCGGGGTCATCCCTTTTTCTCCCTGACTTTCGAGGCCTTCAAACCTTGTCCGGGTTCGCGAGTTCCGGTTGTCAACCGTGGTCCGGCCTGTCTGATGACCAACGAGGGCGGTTTGCTGGCGCCCGGCCCCATATACCGGATAGATCGTCAGGACGCGGAATCGCTGGCCGAGGCGGTGTTCCTGCTGGACGAGGATGGAGCCGTCACGAACCTCGACCTCGGCGCCGGAAGCTGCTGCGCCCTACCTCCCGAGGCCAAAGGGGAATCGGATCGAAGGGCTTCCTCCGGAAAACGTTTCAATTCAGGCTGCATGGTCTGCGGAGCGCCATTGCGTTATCTGCCGCAAGACGAGGTTCAGGTGTGCAGCTACTGCCAGAAAACCTGCAACGGCAACGCCGTTTGCGAAAAAGGACACTTCGTCTGTGATGCTTGCCATGCAGGAGAAGCTCTGGCGGTGATCGAGACCCTCTGTCTCGCCAGTCGGGAGAAAGACCTGCTGGCCCTTTTCGACCGCATTCGCCGCCACCCCGTGATCCCTCTCAACGGCCCCGAATATCACGCCCTGGTTCCGGGGGTGATCCTGGCCGTCTATCGCAATCTTGGCGGTGAAGTCTCTGCCGAACTCATCCGCAACGCCATCCGGAGAGGATCCCGGGTCGGGGGCGGCAGCTGCGCCTTCTGGGGAGTTTGCGGAGCCGCAACGGGGGTCGGAGTGGCCTTCAGCCTCCTGCTCGATGCCAATCCCCTCAAAGGAGAGGTTCGCCGGCAGGTGCAGCAGATCACCTGGAAGGTCCTGGAAGGGATCGCCGCCCTGCACGGCGCCCGCTGCTGTCAGCGGGACTGCTGGCTGGCCCTGAAAAAGGCGGCCGAACTGTCCGGCGAACTTCTGCCGATATCTTTAAAGGCGGAAGGGATTCCCCGCTGCAGCCAGCAGCAGCTCAACCGGGAGTGTGCGGGGGAGGAGTGTCCGTGGGGCAAAGGCGGTGAGGGGTGAGGAGTGAGGAGTGAGGAGTGAGGAGTGAGGGGTTAAGGCGGTGGGGCGGAAGGCAGAAGGCCGAGGGCAGAAGGCGTAAGGCGTAAGGCGTAAGGCAGACGCCGCAGAGCCAAGGCAGCAGGGCGTGAGGGGTGAAGCAAGGTTTAACTCCTCACCCCTCACCCCTCACTCCTCACGCTTTTGAACCTTTACTTCTTCTTCTCAACCTTCTGCAGTTCCACGTCGAAAACCAGGGTGGAATTGGGGGGGATGCCCGGGGCTCCCCGTTCGCCGTAGGCCAGATCCGAGGGGATGAAGAGCTTCCACTTGGCGCCTTCCTGCATCATCTGCAGCGCCTGGGTCCAGCCGGGAATCACCCCGTTGACCTTGAAGGTGGCCGGTTCATTCCGCTTATAGGAGCTGTCGAATTCGGTGCCGTTAATAAAGGTGCCCCGGTAGTGCACGGTCACCATATCCTCGGGACCGGGCTTCTTGCCGGTGCCTTTTTCCAGCACCTTGTACTGCAGACCGCTTGCGGTTGTTTTCACGCCTGCTGCCTGGCGGTTTTTCTGCAGAAAAGTTTTGCCCTCCTGGAGGTTCTTATCGGACAACTGTTTGATCTGTTCCTGCTGCCGTGCCACCACCTTCTGTTGCAGGTTCGTCAGCGCCTGACGCATCTCATCTTCCGACATGGCCGGTTTTTTGCCCCCAAGCGCCGCCTTCATCCCGTTGACGAGATTGTCGGCATCGAGGTCGCCGATCTGATTGCGGAAATCGAGTCCGATTTTGTAGCCGAGGCTATAGCTGCCTTTTTGCTGTTCGGTTTTCGGAGCGGCACCCTCCTGAGCCTGAGCGCCGGTAGCCACCAAGGCAAGGCACATAAGGGCCAACAGTCCGGATTTCATAGTTTTTCCTTTCATAGAGAGTTTTGAAATCAAATGAAAAAATGACCGCTACATTTTAAAGCAAATCGTTCCGTTTGCAAGGAGATTCTACCCCTGAACGCTCAGCATTGCCGGGTTGAATACGAGGGTTTTCGCAACCTCCCCGGCTTGACAATCATCCTTTTCCTTCGCTATATTCGCCAGGATATACCGACCCCATGGACAGCAAAGGATCCCTGGATCCGCATGCCTTAAGTGTCTTGAACCTTATGCCGGAAACGTCTTCAAGTCTTGGAAATTCTGAGAGAAAGAGTGGTGAGGGTAAATTTACTTTCGGCAGCCCCTTTCTTTACCTCCTTTTTTTCTCCAGCTCCCTGGTCCTCCTTTTCATCGTTCTGCCTCTCTACCAGATGGTCTCCCAGCCTTCCCTGGCCAGTCTGATCGAGACCATCCGCGATCCGGAAGTGCTGGCCTCCATCTGGCTTTCCGTCTATACGGCCGCCGCCGCCGCGCTGATTTCCGTTGTTTTCGGCACCCCCCTGGCTTACCTCCTGGCCCGGCACCGGTTTTACGGAAAGAAGCTGGTGGAAAGCATCATCGATCTGCCTATCATGATACCCCATCCCGTGGTCGGCATTGCCATCCTGAGCCTGCTGGGACGGGAGCGTCCCCTGGGTCAGCTGATGGGCGCTCTGGGTTTGCGGATCATGGGCAGCGTGACCGGAATCATCGCCGTCCTGACCTTTGTCGGTCTGCCATTTTATATCAACGCCGCCAAGGCGGGTTTCGAGAGCGTGCCGGTGCGCCTGGAGCATGTGTCCAGGAGTCTCGGTGCCGGCCGGGCCGCCACCTTCTTCCGGGTGACCCTGCCGCTGACCTGGCGGCACATTCTCAGCGGCGTGATCATGTGTGCCGCCCGGGCGGTGAGCGAGTTTGGAGCGGTGGTGATTGTGGCCTACCATCCCATGATCGCTCCGGTCCTGATGTTCGAGCGATTCACCGCTTATGGACTCAAGTACGCCCAGCCGGTGGCGTTCTGGCTGATCCTGGCCTGCCTGGCCCTTTTTCTGTCACTCAGGCTTGTATCGCTTTCCCGACGGGAGACCGAATCATGAGCGCGTCGCACCCTGACCTTCTGGTTTTCCTGCAAAGGCATCGATCATGATCCGGTTGGAGGACGTATCGGTGGTTTTTCCGGGGTTCGCAGTGCGGAACATCTCTCTGCATATCGCGACCGGCGAGTTTTTCGCGCTGCTGGGACCTACCGGCGCCGGCAAGAGCATCATCCTTGAAGCGATTGCCGGACTGGTGCGGGTGACCAGCGGACGTGTTCAGGTGGCCGGCCGGGAGGTGACCCATCTGCCCCCCGAAAAGCGGCGTATCGGTATCGTCTACCAGGATTACTCTCTTTTCCCCCATCTGTCGGTGATCGACAATATCCGTTTCGGATTGCGCTACTTTCAACAGGATGAGAAGGACAGCGAGGCCAGAGTGGAACGGCTGATCGGGATGCTGGATCTGGAGCGGATCAGACAGCGTAAACCCCTGCATCTCAGCGGGGGGGAAAAACAGCGGGTAGCCCTGGCCCGCGCCCTGAGCGTCAACCCTTCGGTGGTGCTGCTGGACGAGCCCCTTTCGGCACTGGACCCGGGTTTTCGGGAGGACTTGCGCCAGATGCTGAAAAAACTCCATCAGGAGTTGGGAATGACCTTTCTGATGGTCACCCATGATTTTGAAGAAACCCTCTGTCTGGCCGACCGGGTCGCCCTGATCCGCCAGGGACAACTGGAACAGGTCGGCACCGCCGAGGAAATTTTCCATCGCCCCCAAACCCCCTTCGCCGCAGGATTTGTCGGCATGAAGAATATCTTCCCGGCCAGCATGTCAGGGGAGCGTATCGAATTCTGCGGTCTCAGCTTTCCGATGCCTTCAGGCCCTCTTACCGCATTCCGGCACGCCGCCCTGCGTCCGGAAGCCATTTCCCTCGGGATCGGCGAAGATTTTTCCAGCGATCACCTGGCCTGCCCCGGAGTGATCAGCCGGATCGTCAACCTGGGGTTTGTCCACGAAGTCAGCGTGCGTTGCGGTGAGGGTGAGTTCAGAACCTATCTCGATCGGAAGAACCTGCTCCAATCGGGTTTCCTTGAAGGACAGAAGGTTTACCTCGGCTTCGATCCCGGGGACCTGCATCTGTTTTAAGAAGTATTCGCGGCCCTTGTTTTTATCGTTGTCGTTGTCGTAATCGTAATCGTCCCCAAAACCATCGACTACGATTACGACAACGACAACCGTTCCGCTAGCGCGTGACTGACAACGAAAAGAACCAGTTTCTTGGTGGATAACCATTTTTAAAAAGGGAGGCTTCTGCAATGTATCGGTGCTTGTCTTTCATCTGTTTCCTGCTGCTGATCGGTTTTCTTTTTCCCGGCTCCCTTCTTGCCGAGCCGGCAGGGAAGCTGATTATCTTTCACGCCGGCAGTCTTACCGTCCCCTTCGCCGAAATGGAGAAGGAGTTCGAGGCCCGTTTTCCCAAGGTCGACATTCAGCGGGAGATGGGGGGAAGCACACGGATCGCCCGGTTGATTTCAGAGGTCGGCAAACCGGCCGATCTGATGGCGGCGGCCGACTATCAGGTCATCGACAAAAGCCTCATTCCCAGCCATGCCAGAATCAACATCCGCTTTGCTACAAACGAGGTGGTGCTGGCCTATAACGATCGGAGCCGCCACGCCAGCGAATTCAGTTCCGACACCTGGTATGACATCCTGGGCCGAAAGGGGGTCGTGTGGGGGCACTCCGACCCCAATGTCGATCCCGGCGGATACCGGGCCCTCATGGCCATGCAGCTCGCCGAAAAATATTACCGGCGGCCGGGTCTCTACGAAAAGCTTCTCGCCAACCGTCCCAAGCAAAACCTGCGGGACAAGGCGGTCAGTCTGACCTCCCTGCTTCAGAACGGAGAGATGGATTATATCTGGACCTACCGGTCCCTCGCCCTCCAGCATAATCTGAAATTCATTTCCATCGATGAGCATCTCAACCTGGCCGTGCCCGAAAACAATTCCTTTTATCGGCAGGCGACTGTCCGGGTGACCGGGGAAAAACCGGGCACCTACCTGGATCGCATCGGTGAATATTGCGCCTACGGCATCGCCCTTCTTGAAAATGCGCCGAATCGTGAAGCTGCGGAAGCCTTCCTGGCCTACCTGATCGATCCCCAGGGGGGGCTAGCCATCCTCGACAAACACGGTCAGCCGCCGTTCATCCCGGCCTGGGTTCCCACTCAGGAGATGAAGAATCTGCTTCCCGCTTCACTGCAGAAAATGGTGGTGGTGAGATAGACGCTCGTAGCTCGTGGCTTGTGGCTTGTGGCTTGTGGCGCATAAATTCTTTACTAGCAACGAGCAACCAGCAACGTGCAACCGCTTTTCAATAGACAGAAGGGACCGGGTGGCCTAAAATGCGGCCGACTCGGTGACCGGATCTACCAGGAGGTATAATCGACAGATTTGGACCGCCGTGACCAACAAATCCCTCTCAATGGAGCAGTGTTTTCTTGCCATGGACATCCAATCATTGGTCAGAGCCCGGCTTAATGAAACCTACGAGCTGCATCGCCGCTACATCAATCCCCAGTTTGTCCGCGTACTCGAAGTCATCGGTTTCAACCGTAACTACACTACCGCCAAGGGAGCGCGTTTGACCGACGCCCATGGCCGGGACGTGCTCGACTTTCTCGCCGGATTCGGCGTTTTCAACATCGGCCGCAATCATCCCTTCGTCGCCCAGGTGCTGCATGAGATGCTGGACAGCAATCCTGCCAATCTGGTGCAGATGGATCTCGGGGGCATCTCGGGGTTGCTGGCCGAGGCGCTGGCGAAGATCACCCCCGGAGACCTGGAGGCGGTTTTCTTCACCAACTCGGGAGCCGAGAGCGTCGAAGGGGCTCTCAAGTTCGCCCGCCAGGCGACCCGTCGCTACAAGATGGTCCACTGTGATCACGCCTTCCACGGGCTGACCCTGGGAGCTCTCTCCGTCAACGGCAATCGCGAGTTCCGGGAGCGGAACGAGCCGCTCCTGCCCGGCTGCATCCAGATCCCTTTCAATGATCTGCCGGCCCTGGAGAAGGCCCTCTCCGGTGGCGACGTGGCGGCCTTCATCTTCGAGCCGATCCAGGGCAAGGGGGTTTTTGTCCCGGACGACGATTACCTGCCCGGGGCTCGGAAACTGTGCGACAAGTACGGCACCCTGATGATCGCCGACGAGGTGCAGACCGGCTTCGGCCGCACCGGACGGATGTTCGCCGTCGATCACTGGGGGGTGGTGCCCGACATCATGACCCTGTCCAAGGCCCTGTCGGGCGGGTTTATCCCTGTTGGAGCCGTCATCGCCCGTCGCGAGATCCATTCCAGGGTATTCGACAGCATGGATCGCTGCTTTGCCCATTCCAACACCTTCGGTCAGAACGATCTGGCCATGGCCGCGGGCCTGGCCACCCTCCACGTTCTCGAGCAGGAAAACCTGGCCGCCCGTGCCGCAGAGTTGGGCCAGTACATCATCGACGGCCTGAGGGAAAAGGTCGGCCGCTACGAATTGTTCCAAGAAGTGCGCGGTAAGGGGCTGATGATCGGCATGCAGTTCGGCGAACCCAAATCCCTGGCCCTGAAGACCGGCTGGAAACTGGTGCATAAGATGAATGAGGATCTCTTCGGCCAGATGATTACCATGCCTCTGCTGGAAAAGCATCACATCCTGTCCCAGGTGGCCGGACATGGGCTGGATACGGTCAAGATTCTGCCGCCGCTGATGATCGATCGGGCGGATGCCGACTGTTTTCTCGACGCCATGGAGGCGGTGCTCAAGGACGTTCACCGGTTCCCGGGTTCCGCCTGGGAAACCACCAGCAAACTCGCCGTACGCTCCTTCAAACGCTCATGACTTTCCTGTCCCGCTTACAGAACAGATGTCTCGAGGGCATCTGGCGGCTGGTGCATGGGCGACCCCGCTCCCTGGTGGCGGCTGCGCTGCTGCTCACCCTGGTAGCCACTCTGGCCGCCGTATTTTTCCTTCATCTGGATGCCGACCAGGACAAACTGGTTTCGGCGGAACTCCCCTTCCAACGGCGTTATCTGGAAAACCTGCGGAATTTCGGCGACCAGGAATTTCTGTATGTGGTCATCGAGGTCGACGGGACCGAGCAGCAACATGATTTGGCGAAACAGTTCGCGGACCGATTGGCGCAGCGCCTGCAGGTCCATGGGGATCTGATTCGCAGCATTTATTATCGCATCACACCGGAAGATCTGGGTCGCCAGCTTCTTTATTATACGAGCGTGAAGGAGGCGGAAGAGCTGGCGGAAGCCGTCAGGCTGCTGGGACCGTCCGCTGCCGGCTGGCTCCAGGAGGGCGATCTCGCCGATCTTTTCGGGCTGATGGCCGGCCTGTTCGGCGGGGAGGGACAGTCTGCCGGGGGAATGGACCCGGCGCTTTTCGGCCCGACACTGGACAAGCTGGGAGATTTTCTGCGGCAGGTTGAAAAGGCTCGCTCCGGTCAGGAGACTGAAGGGCCGCGGTTCGATCTCACGGATGAGGGGACCCGGTATTTCTTTTCAGAGAACAACCGGTTTCTGATCATGCAGCTGTTGCCGGCCAAGGACTTCGGCACCATGGACGTGATCGCCGCGCCCCTGGCCCTGGTTCGCGAGGCACTGAACGAAACCCGCAAGGAGTTTCCCTCGATCCAGGCCGGGCTCACCGGACGTCCCGTTCTGCAGGCGGATGAGATGCGTACCACCAATACCGATATGACCCGGGCCTCCCTGATTTCCGCGGTTGTGGTCGGTCTTCTGTTCGTGGCCGTGCTCCACGGCATTCTCCGCCCTGTACTGGTCATGGCCTGCCTCGGTATGGCCATCGCCTGGACATTCGGTTTCACCACCGTCACAGTGGGATCGCTCAACCTGCTCTCCATCGTCTTCGCCCTGGTGCTGGTCGGTATCGGGGTCGATTTCGGCGTCCACATTGTTTTGCGCTATGTGGAGGAACGCAAGGAGGGCCACGATGTCGAATCATCCGTGCGTACGGCGCTGCTTCAGACCGGGCCAGGGGTGATTGTCGGCGCCGTCACATCTGTCTGCGCCTTTTATGCTGTCCTAGGGTCCGACTTCACGGGGCTTGCCGAACTGGGTCTGATCGGGGGAACCGGGATTCTGCACTGTCTGCTCGTCATGCTGACAGTGCTTCCCGCCCTGCTGCTGATGGCGGGACGCAAAAAACTGTTTCCGGAATCCGCCCCCCGCCTGTCGGCCCTGCCCTGGCTGGAGAAAGTTTCCGACCGGCCGGTTTTTCTGCTGGCCGTGCTGGCGGTAATCACCCTGGCTTTGGCGCCCGGTCTGACCAAAACCCGTTTCAGCTACAACCTGCTGGAGCTTCAGGCTGAGGGCCTGGAGTCGGTGGATTACGAAAAACGGCTGATCGAGGCTTCCGGAGAATCGACCTGGTTTGCGGTCTCGGTTGCCGATAGTCTCGAAAAGACTGCTGAACTGCGGCAGAGGTATCTGAGTCTGCCGACTGTCGGCGAGGTCGAAAGCCTGCTCGATCTGCTGCCGGATGACCAGTCACGAAAGCAGGAACTGTTTGCCGCGGCCGCGGATTCGATCCAGCCTCTTCCCGCCGAAATCGGGGAAATTCCTCCTCCCGGGGCCGATGCGCTGACCGGCTCCCTCAGGCGGCTGGAAACGGCTCTGGAAGATCTGGAAGAAAAGCTGTTTGCAGCCGGGGCAGGGGATGAACTGGCGGCTTTGGGGGATATCCTCGCCACGATCGACGAGATAGCCGAAAATCTGGCGGCCGAACCCGCTTCCGCAGCCCGGCTGGCTTCACTGCAGCAGAATACCCGCAGGGAAGTCGGAGAACTGCTCGATGACCTGCATTCATGGCTGTCCACCCCACCGGTTGAACCCGGGGATTTGCCGGCCTCGTTGAGGGACCTTTATATCGGCCGGAACGGCAGAATGCAGGTCAAGATAATCCCCAAGGAAAACGTGTGGGGGTTTGAAAATCTGAAAGAGTTCGTTCAGGATCTGCGCCGGGTCGATCCGGAGGTCAGCGGAGTGCCGATCAATGTGCTTGAATCGGCGCAGCTGATGCGGCGAACCTTCCTGTACGCGGCCGCAATGACCCTGGTGCTGGTCACGATCCTGCTTGCCGTCAACACGCGCTCCCTGCGGGAGGTTCTGCTGACTCTGCTTCCGCTGGGGGTAGGGCTGGTCTGGCTGCTGTCTCTGATGGGCTGGCTGGGACTGGAGTTCAATCTGGCCAATTTCTTCGGGATTCCGATCCTGATCGCCATCGGCGTCGATGGAGGAGTCCATTTTCTCGCTCGCTGGAAAGAACTCCCCGGGGGCAGGCTTTTTTCCACCAGCACCCCGATGGCCGTCAGTCTGAGCTTTGCCACCACGGCCATCGGCTTCGGCGGTCTGCTGCTGGCTCACCATCGAGGACTGGCGAGTCTCGGCGGAATCCTGGTGATCGGGTCCCTGAGCTGCATGCTCAGCTGTCTGCTGGTGCTGCCTGCGGTGCTCAAACTGAATCGGAGGGGCGATTCATAAATCGTTCGAAAAGGTTTTCCTCGTTGTCAGTGAAGCGTTAGCGGAACGGTTGTCGTTGTCGTAATCGTCATCGAGACCAAACCCCGAATGGCCCTTGGTGACGACTACGATTACGACAACGAAATGGGATTTTAACCACAGCTTCTTTGCGAACCTGTGAGATATAACGGACTTTCAGTCGTTTTCGGATACTTTGAATTTTTTCTTCAATCTATTAAGCTATCTTGAATAACCTGGAAAGGGGGTTTTCGCGCATGGGAATGCTGAAAATCACCATGATCGTTCTGCTGCTCCTGATGCCCGCATGGTCCCCGGCCACGCCCGGAGATCTCGATTTCTTCGTTATTCAGCCCGGCCAGCCGGGGAGCGCCGAGGAGGCCCGGCCGGTGATGAGCGCACTGGCCGATTACCTGGAACGGCAGCTTAAAGGCGAAACGGCGGTGGAAGGCGCCTACTTCAACATGACCGAGGAGGCCCTCGAAGCCCTGAAACCCAAGGTGCCGACCTGGGGAATCGTCAGTCTCGGGTTTTTCATCGAGTACGGAGCCCGCCTCGACATGTACCCCATCGCCTCCACCCGTCCGGGAGGCAAATCCCATGAACGCTGGTACCTGCTGGTTGCCAGGGGAGGACCGCAATCCTGGCAGCAGGTGGCGGGAACTGTCCTGGGAACCATGCTGTACCAGCCGCAAAGCGCCGCGCGCCTGATGTTCGCGGTCGAGCCGGACAAACTCCCCTTTGCCCTTGAAGGGACCTCCAGCCCATTGCGGGCTCTGCGTGACGTGGCCCGGGGACAAGCAGCCGGAGTTATTTTGGACTATTCCCAATACCAGGCCTTGCAGGCATTGCCTCTGTTCAAGGATCTGGAAGTCATCACCCGGTCTGAGCCCCTGCCGACCGCTCCTGTCGTTTCTTTCGGGCCCCCGGGCGAAAGGGAGCGGAGGATATCCGAGATTCTTCAGCAGATGAAACAGGACCCCGCAGCCCAAAACCTGCTGCAACTGCTGCAGACAGACGGGTTCGGACCTCCCGACCCGGGACTGGGGAGTTATGTCGGCAACGGTAAAAAATAGGCATCGAGGACCGGCTATGAAAAGGGTCGTCGGATACATGCTGCTGGCGGCTTTCTGGCTCGGGGCCTGCGCCCCCGTGAAACCGGCAGGCGAACCTGCCGGCGTTCCCGAAAAAGGCATCGGAGCTGCGCCGGACGTGCAGTTCGGTCGTGCCTGTACCCCTGCCGAAGCCAAGGATTTTCTGCAACAGGCCGGCGATGACCCCGCGGCCGCATTTCGCGGCGCGGCCTGCTGGATCTATCTCGCCGAGCAGGAGCAGAAGGATACTCCGGACAGGCTTGCTGCAGCCCGAAAAGGTCGGCAGCTGGCTGTCGCAGCCGTGGACGCCTGGCCGAAAAGCGGCCTCGCTCATTATCTGCTGGCCTATCTGACTGGCCTGGTCGCCGAGGGGTCCCCTTTGCAGGGGCTCGAACTGGTGCCGGTCATCGAGCGGGAGGCGCTGCTCGCCGCCCGTCTGGATCCCGGCATCGACCAGGGGGGGCCGGAACGGATGCTCGGTGAACTCTATCTGCGAGCCCCGGGTTTTCCGGTCAGTATTGGCGATCCTGCCCAGGCCACCGAGCATTATCGCCGGGCAGTCAAGCTTGCCCCGGCATACAATCCCAACCGCCTGGGGTTGGTGGAAGCCCTGCTGGCCGATGAACAGCCGGCAGAAGCCTGCCGGGAATTGCACGAACTGTTTCGTCAAGGCTTTTCTCAAGTTGAAAAGGAAGGCGACTGGCTGAAGGCGCTGGAACTGCAGCATGATTTGTGCGGGCGGATTCGGTGAGGAGTGAGGAGTGAGGAGTGAGGAGTGAGGAGTGAGGAGTGAGGAGTGAGGAGTGAGGCGCAATTGCCCTTTAACCCCTTACCCCTCTCCCCTCACGATTTATTTGAGAAGGAGTAAGTTTTGGGGGTTCCTGCTATTCAGAAGGCGCGTCTTGGCGCCTACATCTTCAAGCAACTGCTGTCAGGTAATCGTCGTTTCCCTCTGGTACTCATGCTCGAGCCCCTTTTTCAGTGCAATCTGCGCTGCAGGGGGTGCGGCAAGATCGCCCATCCGCCTGAAATCATGCGCAAGCGGATGACGGTGGAGCAGTGCGTGGCGGCTTCCGACGAATGCGGGGCGCCGATCGTCTCCATTCCGGGAGGCGAGCCGCTGATGCATCCGGAGATTCACCTGATCGCTATGGAGTTGATCAAGCGCAAACGTTTTGTCTACCTCTGCACCAACGCGCTGCTGGTCAAGAAAAGAATCGACCAGTTCGCTCCTTCCCCCTATCTGACCTTCAATATCCACCTTGACGGATTCGGCGAGAAGCACGACGCCCTGGTCTGCCGGAAAGGCGTGTTCCGAAGCGCTGTTGAAGCCATCCGTCTGCTCGTGGCCCGCGGCTTCCGGGTGACCACCAACACCACCTTTTTCGGAGACGAAACGCCCGAAAGCGCTTCCCGCTTCCTCGATTTTCTCACCTCCCTCGGCGTCGAGGGAATGACCGTAGCACCGGCCTTTAACTATGAATCCGCCGAAGAGAAAGACAATTTTCTTGGCCGGGACGGCACTTACTCCCTGTTCCGCAAAATCTTTGCAATGGGGAAGGGCCGGGGCTGGTGTTTCAACCACAGCGGCCTCTATCTCGATTTTCTGGCAGGCAATCAGAAGTACCCCTGCGCTCCCTGGGGGAATCCGACGGTCAACATTTTCGGATGGCAGCGCCCTTGCTACTTGCTCAACGACGGCTATGCGGCCAGTTACCGTGAGCTGATGGAAGAGACCGACTGGTCCCGGTATGGCACCGAAGCCGATACCCGCTGCCGGGACTGCATGGTTCACTCCGGTTTCGAACCAACCGCAGTCCTCGACACCGCCCTCCATCCCTGGAAAGGGCTGACAGTGTTTATGCGGCAGATGGTTAGGGGGTGAGGAGTGAGGAGTGAGGAGTAAAATCGGTATCGGTATCGGTATCGGTATCGGTATCGGTATCGGGTCGATCCTTGGATTTTTTAACTCAGCAACCAGCAACCAGATTTGCATTGTATTGAATATATGGGGTATCCTCGTTGAAAGCTGCTGTTGGTAACAGGCCCGGCCTGGTGGTGGCCCTGCCACAGGAAGCCAAGGCCTTGGCCGGACGTCGCTGGCAGATGGAGGACGGACGCCCCGTATGCCGATCGACCACGAAGGGGAGGCGGGAACTGCTTTGGGTTCAAAGCGGGGTAGGTGCAAAGCGCGCTTTGGAAGCCGCGCGCTGGTTAATCAGGCAGAAGGTCACCTCCCTGGCCGTCTTGGGTGTTTCCGGAGGCCTTGCTCCGGGATTGAATTGCGGACAGTTGATAGTCGCTGATACGGTTTTGAACGAATTGGGCTCCGCTGTTGCCACCTGTACGGGGACCGGGGAGCTTCTGAAATCATTACGCGGCCTCGGACTGGTCCCTGTCACCGGACCGGTCATGACCGTGTCTGAACCGGTCCTGGACACGGAAGAAAAGCGGCGGCTGCATGAAACAACCGGTGCCTTGGCGGTGGATATGGAAAGCGCCGCAGTCGCCCGGGTTGCCGCCGACGCAGGATTGAATTGTCTGGTCCTGCGCGCTGTCTGCGACGGACCATGTCGGCGGGTGCACCCGGCCCTGTTTCGGATGCTGAATGAAGAGGGTCGTCTCAAAATCCCGGTGCTGGTGAAAGAATTGCTCCGGAACCCCGGGCTGGTTTTCGATCTGTTGACAGCCCGGAGGGATTTTGCGATGGCTTTAACAGCATTGAAAAGGGCAAAAGACATTTTGGGACGCGGATAAACACTGATGAATGCGTATAAGGCCGATTCGTCATGCCCGAATGATTCTATCGGGCATCCATGTTGGATTTTACAGGCTGGATTCCCGATAAAAACCTCTCGGAAATGACGTTTTTTGATTGAACCGCGTATGCGAAGCAGCAGAATTGATCAGCGTCCAAATAGCATTGAAAAATTTAGTGGCTAAATGCCGCTGACTGACTTGGGGAGCAAAAGGAGACTTCGAATGTCCGAATCAATAAAAGGTGGCGATATCATCAGTGTGCACTATTCCGGCCGGTTCCAGGACGGGGTCGAGTTCGATTCCACCCGGGAACGCGAACCGTTTAAATTCATTGTTGGTGCCGGGCACGTGGTCAAGGGGTTTGATGAAGCCGTTGTGGGGATGAAAGCCGGGGACAAAAAAACTATCACCCTGTCACCGGCCCGGGCTTATGGCGTTCGTCAGAAGGAGTACGTCATCGACCTGCCGAAGGCAAGCATGCCCCATATGATGACCATTACCAAAGGAATGCAGCTCAAACTGCCTCTGGAAGGGGGAAGGGCCGTCCCTGCCACCGTCGTTGAGGTCTTCGATAACAAGATCCGCCTGGATGCCAATCATCCCATGGCCGGCAAGACACTTGTTTTCGACATCGAAATCGTCGAGACCGATTTGACTCCTCAACAGTTATTCGATAGAGGGTAGTAAGAATGTAAGACCTGAGGGCAAAATGCTTAAGATGTCTCTGGTAAATCCAGGGTTTGCCTCCAAAGCATTACGATTTGCGTATTGCGGATCCTATAATCCCTGCCGGAGCAAGAATTGACATCCGGCGCCCGGCGCTGAAAAATCAGCTGTCGGCCAAACAAAGGAGTAGACATGTCTGAAGCAATCAAAGCAGGCGATACCATTGCCGTCAATTACACCGGTAAATTCGAGGATGGCACGGTCTTCGACAGCTCCGAGGGGAAACAGCCCCTTAAATTCACTGTAGGATCGGGCCAGTTGATCAAGGGTTTCGATGAAGCGGTAGTCGGTATGAAAGAGGGGGACAAGACCACCGTCACCCTTCCTCCCGAGCAGGCCTACGGTGTTCGCCAGGAAGGGATGGTCATCGATATCCCCCGCGCCCAAATTCCTGAGGACATGAAAATCGAGGTCGGAATGCGCCTGCATCTCCGCGATCCCAACGGCAATCCTGTCCCGGCCGTGGTCAGCGAAATCAACGACGAGGCGGTCAAGATGGACGCCAACCACCCAATGGCCGGCAAAACATTGATCTTCGACATCGAAATCGCGGCCACCGGCTTGAAATCCGACCCCCCTGAATGCGGCGATACCGGCGGCGGCCACAAATGCACCGGTTGCGGCAAGCACTGAGTTCCGAGCATGAAAGGGGAAAAAGGCCGGTCTTCCGAAAAGGGGGACCGGCCTTTTTCGTAGTGTCGTTTATCGACGACGAAATACGCTGGAGCGACAGCGGTCATGCTTGAATGTCCATCCTTTCGATCCCCTGCCAAGTGAAGGTTTACTGAGCTTTTATAAGGGACAGGTCATCTTCTCCGAATTTCATGATAGAATTAACTATAATTCATGCTCAAATCTGTCGGGTTTTTTTACAGGTCGCGGGATAGGACGCAGTGGCCCCTGTTAAAGTTCCGATTTCTTTAATGAATTGAAAAAGGACGGATTTTTGCATTAAGGGTTGCGGGGAGTCCGGTTTTATGCTTCCGATCCGGGGGCTTGTTTTTTGCATTATGAGTCATAGGCATGGCAGATGTTCGGTCAACGGTGAGCAGATGAAAAGCGTCAGGAAACTGCAGGATAACTATCGCTCCGGCATGGAGGTCATCGACGAAATATGCCGTGCGATCATCCGTGCCGATGACCTGCCGACTATTTCCGGGCATATTCTCGATCTGGCCATCGGTTACACCGGTGCCGAAAAAGGCACTCTGATGCTGCTGGACAACCGGGGAGAGCTGTATATCCACAGTTGCCGAGGTTTCCAGGCCGCTTTCGGCCGCAGTTACCGCGTCAGGATCGGCGAAGGCATTGCCGGCAGGGTCGCCCGGGACCAGGAGCCGGTGCTGGTGATCGATATCGAACATGATGAAAGATTCAAGGGAACCGGCCGCGATCGCTACAAGACACGTTCCTTTATTTCCTGCCCGATCATCGGCCAGGACGAACTGTTAGGGGTGCTCAACATCAACGACAAAAAGGGCGGAGGTCCCTTCAGTGAGGAGGAATTTTCCCTTGTCCGGGTTTTGGCCAGCCAGGCCGCCCTGGCTCTGAAAAACGCCTATCTTCTAGGGAAATACAAGGAAAAGACTGCACATGCAGAAGAATTGAACCGCAAACTCATCGAATCCGATCTCGCCAAGACCGATTTTCTGACCCGCCTCTCCCACGAACTGCGCACACCCCTCAATTCCATCATGGGTGCCGTGTATTATTTGAAGAATACCCCGGCCCGGGTCAGCACCAGCAAAGAGGAGTTCCTGGGGATCATCAGCAGCGAAGCGGAACGAATGACCGCCATTCTGGAAAAACAGTTCGATTACCTCCGGCTTGAAAATGAAAACCGCGTCGGCCGCAAGACCATTATCTCTCTGGGTGAGCTGTTGGCCGACATTCAGGAAAGTCATCTGGTCAAAGCATCCCTAAACCAGTACCAGATCAGGCTGGAGCTCGATCCGGAGAGCGACAGGCCCGATCTCGTCGCCGATCGGATACAGTTTGGCCAGATGTTGGTCAACCTTATTCAGGGGCTGGCCGGACAGGTGAGCAGGGGGGCTGTCTTACACATTTCGGTCCATGAAAACGAGGTCATTGAGCTGATTCTTTCGGCCGGGGAGAAGTTGCCGGCAGCGCGGTTGCGCACCCTGTTTCAAGCCAATGAGGATTTTGGGCGCCAGGAATCAACGCCGAAGCTCAAGCTTTTTCTGGCAAGAAAGGCCGTTGAGGCAAACGGCTGGAAGCTGGAAACCGCTAATGGGGACAATGGTTTTTTCTGCCGTCTCCTCATTCCCCGGTTGGTTCTCGAGATGGAAGATGCGGCTCTCGATATGACCATGGGGCGAATGCTGGAATTCGTTTCCGAAACCCTCGGTGTCAATACCTCCTCTCTGATGCTCTGCGACCGCCTGAACGGAGACCTCGTTATCCGCTCCGCTCGCGGGCTCGACGAAGATGTGGTCCGCGGTACCCGGCTTCGCTTAGGCGACCGGCTCGCCGGCTGGGTTGCAGCCGAGGGAGAGCCACTGCTTGTGAAGGATATCGAGGGTGATCCCCGGTTCGGCAGTTCCTATTTCAGCCACCAGTACAGCTCGAGGTCCCTGCTGTCCCTTCCTCTGAAGATTCGGGGAGCAGTGATCGGAGTGCTGAATCTGACCGACAAGAACACGGATGAGCCTTTCACAGAAACTGACCTTCATGTAGCTCAGGTCATGGTCGAGCGTATCTCCAAATTCATTGAAAATCTCAAGGGGCAGGCCGGCAAGGTTCAAAAGGACTATCGAGGCATCATAGCCTCTCTCGACAGCCTGATTGCAGCCAGGAGCCGGTACGAAAAACGGGGCAGCTGCTATCCGGAACTGGTCGGCAACCTGATGAAGGAATTGAGGGCCGAGGAAAAGGATCGGGAACAGGCCCTTTATATTGCCCTGATCTATGATCTAGGCCTGGTCCTGCTGGACCGCCGCCTGATGGAAAAGAAACGCAATCTTTCCGGCCTGGAAATGACCGCCCTGCAAAACCATCCTTACTGCACGCTCGAACTGCTGCAGGATTTCGAACCCTGCGAAGACGTCAAGCGTATCATTCTCCACCATCACGAACACTTCGACGGCAGCGGCTACCCCAATGGCCTGAAAGGCGATGAGATCCCTCTCATCTCCCGGGTTCTGGCCGTGGTGGACAGCTACTGCGCCATGATCGAAGACCGGCCCTACCGGAAGGCCTTCACCTCAAAAGAAGCCTTGTCCCAAATTCGCCAGGGGGCGGGCTCCCAGTACGACCCGCGGGTTGTGGCAGCTCTGGAAAGGGTGCAGGCCAATTTTCAGAGCAGGGGTTGACTGTCGAATAATTTTACAGAGATGTCTTCAATATGGAAAAGGCAGTAGCTTGTCTACTGCCTTTTTTTTGGGGTAACTCGTGCATTGGTGCAAAACCCACTTCAATCTCATTTTTTGTGCCCACCTACTCCGTGCTTGGAGGTGTTTTTTCTTTTTAAGGGCATGATTACAGATGGTTGCATGCCATCAGAGGTACAATCAGGTATCAGCTGTCGAGATAATTTACATGCGTATGTTTTCAGGGCGTTCCTTGCAGAAAAAACATTTAAATTCAATGGCTTTAACGATTGGCATGTGAGATGCAAGGGAGTAGATAAAGACTTGGTTTTTACTACTATCCAAATAATGAAGAAGGCCATTATTCGTTGAAAAGGAGAGGGATATGAAAAAGTTTGCTTTCGTTGTCTTGGCCTTGTTGTTTATAGCAGGAAGTGCATGGGCGACGCCCATTTATCAGGGAAATCCTTATGCACCCCTTGGTACCGGAAATTCGGCTTTCCCTGATTTTAATGACCCCAACTTCAAGGGGGCGGGCTACTATATCTGGGCGAATAATGCTGCGCGCACCAGTTGGTCTGTGCGGTGGACCGGAAGGGAGATCGACGGCAGCTACGGTCGTTATGACTGGAGGGGATATGTCGCCTACTCTGTGGATGGCATTGATTCTCTCGATATGGTCCTTTGGGAAGGTAATGATGGCAGTGCATCCATTATGTTTTCAGACATGATTACCTTTGGCCAAGCTAAAGCGGGGCCGCATTGGGACGGTTTTGATTTTACGGTTTCGGGACAAGGCGGCGATTACCTGACCTTTATGTTGGGGAGCACCCTGTTCGACCTTTCCAATTTGGACAGGGGAATTTATTTGGGCGCAGACTACGAATTTGTCCTCGATAATGTCGATAGCGTGGCTGACTTCGCTGGTTCCAATGGCAGGCAGCGTCAGTTTGAAGCTGCCGCTCCCGTTCCCGAACCGGGCACCCTGTTGCTGCTCGGAGCTGGTTTGACCGGTTTGGGCTATATCCGGTGCCGCAAAAAAGCATGACGGCTTGTTGGAAACAAGTCCGGGCGAATATTGCCTAGCCGGACAAATAGAATATCGACAAGCCCCGCCATTCCGGCGGGGCTTTTTTAGTTTGCCCAGCGAAGCGGGCAAACCCGGCCTGTTGAAAGAAACAGGCGTCACCCCGACCAGGGGGAAGACAATCCGAATCGCAAGGGCGTTGCTGGCAACGGCAGGGTCTGAAGGAAGCGATAGGAAGTGATCTGCACATAGCGCAAGCGAACCTGATTCGGCGCTGCGGGTGGGCAAGCGTCTTAAATAGCGCGAAGCCCGATACCTGGTCAGACCCGTGGCGTGGTTGAGGATGGCGTAGCTCACAGGGAACTCGTAGTAACTGGGGAAGCTCGTATCGTTCCGAAAATCGGCGGTCGATTTCCGGAAAAGGGCGGCACAAGAGGAGACTCAAGGCCAAGCGATGCGGTGCGAGGTGGCAGAAGATTCCGTAGTAGTGATGAAGTCCCGGCCTGTGAAAGCTGGTAACAGACTGGAGGGTAAAACCGGGATGATCCGCTGCTTGGTCGGCGGGGGCCGCCATGTGCCAAAAGCCATGAGCGGAATGCGAAGGGATGACGTCTACTCGAAGGTCTTCGGAAACTGCATTTTCACGTCACGCCGGACACAAGCCGCCCGACGGGGTGGGACACGCTAACGGCGGTAGCCCGTGACAGGGTCTGCCGGTAATGGTCGTCCAGCGAAGTAACCGGGATACGCTGTCGTAGATTGCCCATGAGGGATAAAAGGCGACGGTCTTCCGGCCAAGAGCGCGAGGCACGGCGGAAGGGGCAGGGCAAGGAGACGCAGGAACAAGCATGGCGAAGAAATACTACAGTCTCTATGACCGCATGGTGCATGAGAAGGGACTGCTTCAGGCATATGCCAAGGTCAAATCCAACAAGGGCAAGCCCGGCATCGACGGGCAGTCCGTGGAGGATTTTGCCGCGCATCTGCCCGAAGAGATCGCCCTGCTTGTACGCGAACTGCGGCAGAAGAGCTACCGCCCCTTACCGGTCAAGCGGGTCGAAATCCCCAAAGCCGGTGGAGGAAGCGGTTGCTCGGCATTCCCGCGGTTCGCGACCGGGTTGTCCAGCAAGCCTTGCTGAACATTCTGCAGCCGCTATTCGATCCGGAATTTCATCCATCGAGCTACGGCTATCGGCCCGGGCGAAGCCCACACCAGGCGATCGCCAAGGCCAGCCTGTTCATCCGGCGGTATGAGTTCAAGTGGGTGGCGGACATGGACCTTTCGCGGTGCTTTGACACCCTGGACCATGATCTCATCCTTCGGAGCTTTCGCCGGAAGATCGCCGATGGCAGTATTCTGGGGCTGCTGCGGATGTTTCTGCAAAGTGGGGTGATGACCATGGAAGGGTGGCAGGCGAGCGAAGAAGGCAGTCCCAAGGCGGGGTCATCAGCCCCTTCATCGCCAACGTCTACCTCGATGCTTTCGACCAGTTCATGAAGAGTCGGGGTATCGAATCGTCCGCTATGCGGACGATATTCTGATCCTCACCCGCTCGAAAAGCGCGGCACACCATGCCCTCAAGGTGGCAAGAGAATACCTGGAAAGGAGCTTCGCCTTACCGTCAATGAACAAAAAAGTCGCATCGTCTCCAGCTTCGAGGGCGTCAGCTATCTTGGCGTCACGATCCACACCAAGTACACCCGGATCAAGCGAGAGAAGGTGCGCGAGTTCAAGGACAAGGTGAAGAAAATCACCCAGCGCAACTCGCCAGTCAACCTGGCCAAGGTCATTGCCGACCTGAATCCGGTGATACGCGGGTTTGCCAACTACTTCCGAGTGGCCAACTGCCGCAAAGAGTTTGGAGCGCTGATGCAGTGGATCAGAAGGCGCCTGCGAGCCAAGCAGTTGAGACAGTGGAAAAAGCCCCAAAGGCTGCACCGCAGATTGAGACAGCTTGGCTATCAGGGGGAGTTCAAGGCAATAAAGATGAACTCTTGGTGCAATGCCGCCAGCAATCTGGCTAACTACGCCATTCCCAACAGCTATTTAAGGGAATTGGGTCTTTTTGAGATGGCTTCGGTACAAACCGGATACCTGCCTCAGGACTACTGAGAGAAAGAAAAGACAGGAGCCGTGTACGAGGCCCGTACGCACGGTTCTGTGAGAGGGATGAGGCGAACCTGATCAGTTCGCCTCACCCTACTCGATCAAACCTGTTCAAAAGAGTTTTTGGGGTTCTCTTCTTCTTCAATCCTCCTCAACCCGCTTCAGCTCTGGGATCATACGGGAACTTCCCCACACAAGCTTCGGCACGCCTTTTGAAGTTATCTCTGAGGGCGCCCACCCCGCAATTGCCTGCACTTCAGCTTTTGTCCAGGTTTGTGCTATTTTTGGAAACTATTTGCTTTTGAGAGCCGTATTTGTTATTTCTAAATAGTCATAATTTTGACTTTTTTACCTTTGACAGCCGCATTTTCTGCGGTTCAATTTTATGGCAGGGATTAATTGCAGGTTTTTCCAACCCCGGCAGGTTGAGTTGATTATACGAAATGCTCGTTCTGGAATTCTGCGTTGACAAAAATCTTTGCATCACCAGTTGCCAAGAGCATGCGGGTCAAGCTCATGCAGGTGATTCAAAGGATTTGTTAGGCGCCCCCTACACCCGGTTTATTCCCCAGCTGATCTATCATAGTCAGGACGCTGTCGGCTGGGCTCTGGCACATCGGACAGCATTATGCCTAGAAAGGGTCCGCCTGGAATGGCCGGATTCGACCTTGTGTGCGGATCTGGCAATTGAACCATTTGAAAAGGAAGGCATCCTTGCCGGAGCCCGTATCCGCATGTTGGCCTATGACGGCAGCAAATCCTCTGGGCAGCCCTGCCGACTGCATCGGTCGGAGGAGATGGACAAACTTGTCATCATGCTTAGCCACGGGGTTCGCAACCCTCTCAATGCCATCAAGGGAGCGGTAACCTACCTTCGCAGCCGGTACCATTCCGATCCGGAACTTGATGAATTCACAGGTATCATGACGGAGGAGATTGCTCGGCTCGAGCGGTTCATCAGTGGTTTTCTCGCTACCTCCTTTCATGACCATTCCCCGGTTCTTCTCAACATTAACGACCTGCTGAAAAAAATTGTTGTCTACACCTCCTTGCAGGCTCAGGCCGCAGGAGTAGAAATTACACTCGAATGCGCCTCTGTTGTACCTCTTCGGTTCAATGCCTTCCAGATGGAACAGGCGATTCTCAATCTTCTTAACAACGCTATTGCTGTTCTTGAACCAGGGGGCTGGATCAGGCTTTCGAGTGGGAAGGTCCGCAGGAATGAACGGGATTTTATTTTCGTGGAGGTGGCCGACAACGGCCCCGGCATGCCCCAGGAAAAGATAGAAGCACTGTATAATCCCCAAAGCGAACCCGATAGGAGTCGGGATCGTGGCTTTGGCCTCTTTATTACCCGAGAAGTTGTCTATTCCTGCGGGGGTTTTCTCGAAGTCGACAGCAAGGAAGGCAGTGGAACCCGCATCCGTCTAATGCTGCCTGCCGCAGATTCAGGCATTGGAGATTCGGACAGATGAGCAAAGGAAATATTTTGCTGGTGGACGATGAACCAAATGCCGTCAGGGTCCTTTCCGCCATTCTCGAGGAAGATGGTTTTCTGGTGGAAAAGGCCTACAGTGCGGCCGAAGCCAAGCGGCTTTTGCAGGATCATGATCTCGATGCCGTGATTACAGATGTCCGCATGCCTGGGGAAGACGGATTGCAACTCTTTGAGGATATCTGTCTTGAATTCCCTGACATCCCGGTGATTTTTCTCACGGCCTTCGGTTCAGTCGAATCGGCTGTAAAAGCCATGACCCGGGGGGCCTTCTATTTTTTTGTCAAACCGCCTGATTATGCCAGCCTCAAAGGGATTCTCTGCCGTGCCGTCGAGCAGCGTCGTCTCAAACGGGAAGTGTGTCTGCTCAAAGCGCAGATCTCCAATCGGCACAACGACCAAGGACAGCCGGCGTTTGTCGGTGGCTCGACGGCCAGCCGCAAGATCATGGAGAATGTCGAGGCGGTCAAGGATACCGGAAGCAGCGTCCTGATCTGTGGAGAAACCGGCACGGGCAAGGAACTCATAGCGCGGGCGCTGCATTTCGAGAGCGTGCGGAAAGACCGGCCGTTCGTGGCCGTCAATTGTGCTGCCCTGCCCAAGGAGTTGATTGAGTCCGAGCTGTTCGGCTATGAAAAAGGTGCCTTTACCGGGGCCGGTGAGCAGCGCATCGGCAAGGTCGAACAGACCGCCGGGGGAACGCTGTTCCTGGATGAAATAGGTGAACTTGATATCGGCGTGCAGGCCAAACTGCTCAGGGTGCTGCAGGAAAAAGAATTTGAGCGTTTGGGCGGCAACCGAAAGATCCGCGTCGATTTCCGGCTGGTCGCATCCACCAACCGGGATTTGCCTGCGGAGGTCGGAAAGGGACATTTTCGGGAGGACCTCTTTTACCGAATCAATGTTTTTTGCATTGTGGTGCCTCCCCTGCGGGAACGGAAGTCCGATATTTCCCTGCTCGCCCATGCTTTTCTACGGGAGTTTTGTGCCCGGGAAAACAAAATACTGTCCCTTTCGCCGGAAGTGCTGAGAATTCTGGAGGGATATGACTGGCCCGGCAATGTCCGTCAGTTGCGCAACGTTCTTGAGCGTGCCGTGGTTCTCGCACGGGGCAAGGAAATCTCCGAACGGGAACTCCCCGAGGAGTTGGGTGCCCGGAAAATACCTCTCAAAAAGAGGGCAAGTTTTTCCTCTTTGAAGGAAATCGAAGCCCAGGCGGTCCGCGACGCCCTCGAAAACTGCAACGGCAACAAATCCATGGCTGCCCGCATGCTGGGCATGTCCCGCAAAGCCCTCTACAAACGCCTTAAGGGTGGATGTTAGGGGCTTGTTGCTGGTTGATGTGGTTGAAGCATAACCCCCTGCTTACCATAGCAACTCGTTACCGACCTTAATTCCTCACACCTTGCTCTGTCCCCATCGGAAACAATCTTCATCCGGAAATTAGCCATCTTATTCCAACTGTATCCTTTGGAAACACCATTGAAGGCCCTTATGTATCTATTGGAAACACTTTCCCCTGTTTCGAGGCGAAATATTTTAGCTCGCCAATAGAAAACCCCCCGGAGGAACGGTGAAATGGGGTTTGGTATGAGCCTTGCTAATATCTTTGTGCGTATTAAGATTGCATGTCTTCAAGCGATCATAGAAATATTGATTTTGCCAAGGTTTGGGACAGGTTGACAGTAAGGAATTTCATAGTAGTCTCAAATGTCGTAGATTTCATAATTCAATTATTTGGTCTTTTTTGTTTGATGGATGGTCAGGGGATTGTAATTTAGATAAAATTCATATTCCACTTCTCCTGCCTAAAATTCCCAGTCTATAGAACTGCTGTTGTAACCCGCTTCAGGTTTTCAAAACAGAAGACCTGTTGCATTCGGATTACTGCCGGCAGAGATAACTGTTTGAAACATATCCTGATCTGTCTTGGGTCTTTATCATTTTACAAGGTTGCTTTGGATATGATTCAAGGAACATCCCCCAGTGCCGAGGTGTGTACTGGCTTATAAATTGTAGTCGCTTTCAGACTGGTTGGACAGGTGAGGCATGTCATGAATCCAGACAATATCCTTATTGTTGATGAACAGAGCTTCGGGAAAATATGTACCGCCTTGGTCAAACTTAATGGTTTTTCGACTCAGTGGGCGTCTGGAAGCGAGGCTGATTTTCATGCCTGGGATTTTGATCGTTATCGCATGGTCATTACCAGTTATCCCTATGGTAAGACCCTGCTCCAGCAACTTGAAGGGAAACAGGTCGCCCTTCTTGTGTTGTCCGATTATTCCTGCGGCAATCTGCTGAAAGCAGTGGAAAGCAATTCCAATTTTTACTGTCTGGTGAAGCCGGTCGATTTTTCCCGATTCAATGATGTTGTGAACAACATTCTGCAGACAAGAACCGAAAAGGTAGCCAAATGAAAAAGTCTTCTTTCCTCGCAAAGTTGACCATTATGACACTCCTGGCATTCTGCCTGTTCGGCTGCGAGAGGAAAACCAAGGAGCAGCTTTTTCAGGAGGGCATAGAACAGAAAGACAACCAGAACCTCAAAGGGGCGGTCGTCCTGTTCAAAAGTGCTCTGGAAAAAGACCCCAACTTTTTCGAGGCCCGGCACCAGCTCGGCTTAGTTTATTTTGCAAGCGGTAACTATGCTCAAGCTGAAAAGGAGCTGGAAAAAGTGCTGCTGCAGGCTCCCGGCAATTCGAAAGTGCTGCAGCATCTGGCTGACCTGTATCTGGCAATGGATCGGGTGGAGGAAGCGATTTCAATTGCCGAACGTCTTGCCAAAGAACAAGGGGAGACTGCTGAAAATCTGGCTTTGCTGGGCAAAACGCATTTTAAAAAGGGTGACTTGAAAAAGGCAGAAGATTACCTCAAAAAAGCCTTTGAGCTCGATCCGGACCAACTTAGGGTTCGTAACAGCCTGGCAAGCATTAAAGCAAACCGCGGACTTTTGGATGAAGCGCGGTCTCTTCTAAGGGAGACCATGACGAGGTACCCCAAGGATGTTGAGGCTTATTATCTTCTGATGCAGATCGAAGCCCGGGCTGGAAATGTGGATGAGGCCCTGGCCGAAGGGCAGCGCATTCTCCAGATAGCTCCCAGAGAAATCCGTGCGCCCTATCTGATGGGGATTCTGGAACTTAGCCGCGGTGATGTAGAGGCAGCCCGCCAGGTGGCGGACGATCTGTTGAAGCGCCAGCCTCAGGATCCTTCGGTTATTCGCCTGTATGGCCTGGTTCTTTTTGCCCAGGAAAAATACCAGGAGGCGGTTGAGCAGCTGCAGCAGGCATTACAGCGGAGTGCTGATCCTGCGGGTCGCTATTTCTTAGGGTTGGCCTATTATCATCTCGAACAGTTCGAGTTGGCCCTCAACCAGTTTCAGGCCGTACTTGACACAATTCCCACTCATACCCAGTCTCGCCTGATGGCTGGAATGACCCTGCACCGACAAGGCCGATTCGAAGATAGCCGCCATGTGATCGAAAAATTACTGAAAATCGATCCTGACAATGCACATGCCCATGAGGTCCTTGGCAGTGTTCTGATTGCTCAGGGTGATTTTGATCAAGGTATGTCGGAGTTGGACAAGGCCATCGAGTTGGCCCCGGATCTGGTTCAGCCCCGTCTGAAAAAAGGCTTGTTCAATCTGTCTCAGGGACACTTCGGACAGGCTGAGGCTCCATTGGAGGAAGCGCTGCGGATTGCACCCGATTTTATGAATTCCCGGCTCCTGCTGGTGGTTTCTTATATGAAACAGCAGAATTTCGCTCAAGCGATTCAACGACTCCGGGAGGGATTGCAGGGCAAGCCCGAGGATGCGGTACTTCACAACTATATGGCGGCGGCCTACTGGGGGCAGGGGAAAAGTGAGGCGGCGATCGCCGAGTTGAAAATGGCCAAAGAGCTCAAACCGGATTATTTTGCCCCCTATTTCAACATGGCCGGATTTTATCTCTCTAAAGGGGATTCGGGTGGAGCGGCGGCCGAGTACCGGGAAATTCTGAAAACAGCTCCCGACAATCTTCGAGCTCTCCTTTCTCTCGCCTCTATAGAAGAGGTGCGGGGGGACCGAAAAAGCGCGGAAAATCTCCTGGACAGGGCCCGGGCTACCGGAGCGGTCGAGGGGTTTCTGGCCTCGGCCGCCTACTTCAGAAACAAAGGGCAAAAGGACAAAACGCTGGAGTATTTGCAGGAGGGACTTCAACGGCATCCCGGACATCCTGCCTTGCTTGAACTGCAGGGCGCGGAACTGCTCAAGCAGGGCCGAAACGAAGAGGGCTTGAAGGTTTTCCGCACGCTGGCGGAAGAGAGGCCGGAGATCGGTATCCCTTTGCTGATCCAGGGATTGATCGAAACCGGGAAGCAAGCCGAAGCCGAAAAAATCGCCCAACGAGAAGTGGATTACAAGCCGGAGGAGCCTGCCGGTTATCTCTTGCTTGGGAAAATTTATCAGCAGGGGGGTGATTCCATCCGCCAGGAGAAAGTTCTGAAAAATGGCCTGGAACGAGTCAAAAATGAAATACCGCTCAATATAAGACTGGCAGAGCTCTACGCCGGTCAGCAAAAGTTTGGGCAAGCGGTGACGATTCTGGAAGGGCTGCTCAGGCGGCATCCCGATAATGTATCAGCCATTTTTCTGCTGGCTTCTCTGCATGATCAAATCGGAGACAAGCGAAAGGCCAAGGAACTCTATCAGGAGGTTATCGGAAAAAAAGCCGATCATATCCCCGCTCTCAACAACCTGGCCTACCTCTTTGCGGACAACTACGGCAACCTTGATGAAGCTCTCCGGCTGGCTGCCCAGGCGTTTCAACTGAATCCGGGGGACCCGGGCATCATGGATACTCTGGGTTATGTTCTGTTGAGGCTGGGCCGGCATGCGGAAGCATTGCCTTATCTGAAAAATGCCGTGGCCAAGCTGCCGGAACAACCCGATGTTCTGCTCCATCTGGCCCAGGCGTACAGTGGAGCCGGCAAAACAGACCAAGCGGAGGAAGCCCTGCAACAAGTCGTTTCAATGCCTTATCCCGTCCAGGCAGAGCAAGCTAAGAAAATGTTGAAGGATCTGCACAATCATGGCAAGGGGGTAGCACTATGAGAAAGATATCGTTATTGCTGGTCGCGGCCGATGCTGCCCTAACTGTTCTGGCTTTGGTGACAGCCTACTTCGTTCGTTTCGGTGTTGCACCCGGGTTCGATGATCTTTTCAGCCATGGAGGAGCGAGGGTCCTGGTAGTGGCCGGAATCGTCATCATCACAGGGTTTTTCTGTGAACTCTATCGCTTGGATCAGGCTTATCGCGGCACCGACCTGCTCGCCCGCATCGCCGTGACGATGCTGCTCTCCATGCTGATTCTCTCTGCTTTTTATTATCTTGTGCCTGAAGCCATGATCGGTCGCGGTATTCTTTCGCTGTCCCTGATCTCCTGCGGGGCGATGCAGTTTCTGCTGCGTCGGGGGCTGGTCGCCCTCGGGGGGCTTTCCGGGTTTGCCCAAAGGGTGCTGGTGCTCGGCGTCGGTCCCTTGGCAGAGGTGATGCAGAAAACCATTCTGCTGTCGCAGGGAAGATATCTCCTTGCCGGGTTTGTTCAGCCTGCAGCCGATATAATGACCGTACCCTGTGATCAGGTGATCGGCCAAGTAGACCGGATCAGAGATCTGGTGCGGGAGCAGCGCGCCAGCAAGGTCGTTGTGGCTATAACGGAACGTCGCGGCGTGCTGCCGGTCAAGGATCTACTGTTCTGCAAGCTGTCCGGCATCGATGTCCTCGATTCCCCTTCTTTCTATGAAATGTTGACCGGAAAGCTTTTGATAGAAAATATTCAGCCGAGTTGGTTCATCTATTCCAACGGATTTCGCATCAACAGTTTCAAGAAATTCTACAAACGGGCTGGGGATGTTTTATTCTCTATGTTTGGCGTCTTTCTGGCTCTGCCCCTGTTCCCCCTGGTAGCCATGCTGATCAAGCTCGATTCCTCGGGGCCGATATTGTTTCGCCAGGTGCGGGTTGGCGAGCGGGGCAAAGAATTTTCCATTCTGAAATTCCGGACGATGCGTCAGGATGCCGAAAAAGAAACAGGGGCGGTCTGGGCATCCAAGAACGACCCTCGCATCACTCGAATTGGGGGATTTTTGCGGAAAAGCCGATTGGACGAGCTTCCCCAGCTGTTCAATGTCCTGCGAGGGGAGATGAGCTTTGTCGGGCCGCGTCCCGAGAGACCAGAATTCGTCGGACAGCTTTCCGAAAAAATTCCGTATTACGAAAAGCGGCATTTTGTCAAGCCGGGTCTCACCGGCTGGGCTCAGGTCTGCTACCCCTATGGATCCTCAGAACAGGATGCCCTTGAGAAATTGCGCTATGACCTTTATTACATTAAGAACTATTCGCTTATCCTCGACCTTTTCATTGTCCTTGAAACCATAAAAGTGGTCCTTTACAACCGCGGAGGAAGATAAATGTCCATGAGAAAACTTTTTCCGGTGCTGGTGCTGGTGCTGCTCAATTTTCTATCGCCCATCGCCTGGTGCGAAGATTACATCATCGGTGATGGAGATGTGCTGCTGATCTCTGTATGGGGAGTTCCCGAACTGACTGTGGAGGTCATTGTCCGTCCGGACGGCAAAATTACACTGCCTGCCGGTGGCGACATCGTCGCTTCCGGGCTTTCTCCCGCGCAGTTGAGTGAAAAACTGAATATCAAACTCTCGGAGTTCGTCAAAAAGCCGGTTGTTACCGTGACCGTGCGGCAAATCGTCAATAACAGGGTCTACGTTTCCGGGGGCGGAGCTGGTCCGACGGTAGTTGATCTAACCGGCCGAACGACACTTCTAAAGCTTCTCTGCCGGCTCGAGGGACTTCAAAACGCAGACCTTCGCCGGGCCTACATTATCAGGGAAGGGAATCGAATCGATACTGATTTTTATCAACTTTTCGTCAAGGGGGACGTTTCCCGGGATGTGACGCTGCAGCCGGAAGATATCATTTTCCTTCCGACCCAGGAGCTCAACAAGGTTTATGTCACGGGCGCCATTCAGGAGCCCAGATACATCTTCTATCGTGAGGGAATGACGGTTCTCGACGCTATTCTGGAAGCAGGAGGCTTCAGCGAGTATGCTAAGCAGAACGATGTCCTCGTGCTGCGGCACGGCGGCGAAAAGATTGAGCTGCGGATCAAAGACTTGATGTCCGGCAAGAATACCGACCACAACGTCGCACTGCAACCGGGTGATCAGGTGGTGGTGAAAGAGGGAATGTTTTAATTGGTAAAAGCATTAATTAGTTGCTAGTGCTATGGTTGGTATAAATTTTCAACCAGCATTACCAATCAGCAACCAGCAAGTGGATTTAAAAAATGGATCATAATAAAAACGAGATTTTAAAGATACTTCGGGTGGTCTATTCTCGAAAAAGGGTATTTGCTCTAGCCACCATGCTGGTCATGTCCGCCCTTTTGGTTCGAAGTTACCTGACACCCAAGCAGTACCGGGCAGACAGCAAGGTCTTCATCGAAAGAAACGTAATCGATAACCTGGTCCGTGGACTCGCGGTTACACCCGAAATGGAAGACCGCATCCGGGTACTGAGTCATGCCATGCTCAGCAGGGAACTTGTTTCCAGCGTTCTGGATAAAATTGATTCAGGGCCGGTTTATGGCAGTCCTGCTGAAAAGCAGTCCAAAATCGTCGATCTGCAACGACGCACTCGGATAGAAGTTCAAAATAGGGGAGACTTGTTTATCGTTTCCTTGGTAGACCGGAACCCCCGCTTCGCCATGGATTTTGTCAACACTCTTGTAAGATCTTATGTGGAATCAAACATCTCTGCCAAAAGGGAGGAAAGCTACGGGGCCAACAGGTTCCTTAACGAGCAGATCGACCTGTTCAAAAAAAAGCTGGATCAATCTGAGGACGCCATCATCCAGTACCGTCGCAGTCAGGGGGTCTCTCTCGGTAATGAAGAACAGTCCAAGGTGGACGATATTCGAGCCTATGTCCGGCAGATTGATGATATCGATTTAGAAATTACGACCATGACAGCCCGGAAAAAACTTTTGGAAAACCAGTTGCTTGGACTGGATCCGATGATCGCTGTTTTGAGTGAAACACGTCGCAGTGACCGGTTGGCTGTTTTGGAAAGACAATTGCAGACCCTCCTCTTGACTTATACCGAGAATTATCCGGAAGTACTGCGGCTCAAAGCGGAAATTGAAACATTGCGTAATCGGCAGGAAACCACGGAAGAAGCAGCGGATGAGTCGACTGCCATGGAAGGCGCCAATCCCGTCTATCAGGAAACGATGCAGGCAAAACTGGCGCTGGAGGCTGAAATCAGCTCGCTGCAGGCCAGAAGGACCAAGCTGCAGCAAATGGTTGCAGGTCGGGAAAGCGAGCTGAGGGAATTCCCGGAAAAGAACAAGGAGCTCGACCGGCTGATCCAGGAACGTGATTCCGCCCGCAGTATCTATGAACAGCTGCTGCAGCGTCTCGGTCAATCCGAGGTTTCAAAGCAGATGGAAATTGGTGACAAGACCACCACCTTCCGTATAGTCGATCCGGCCATCCTGCCCAAGGTTCCGGTTGCCCCGAACATGATCAAGCTCATTCTGATGTCTGTTGCGGTTGGTCTGGGATGCGGCCTCGGTTTGGTTGTTCTGCTGGAGAAGATGGACGGCACCATCAAAGATCCGGAGGAAATTCAGGAATTGAGCGTGCCGGTGTTGGCCCAGATCCCGACAATTGTCGATCAGCAGTTAGTTACCCGGCGGAAAAAACAGGATTTGGCCCTGTATCTTGTCAGTGCCAGCTACGGCATGATGGTATTTTCGCTGCTCGTATACGAAAGCATTTTTCGCTGGAAAGGATGACGGTCCTGCGAGACCGCCGACAGGATGGTAATAAATGAGTCGAATAGAAAAGGCGATTGAAAAGGCAACGTTGCTGAGGAAAAATGGTTCGGAGGCGGAAAAAGAGCATACGGCTCCGTCGCCGGTCCTGGAGATGCCCGTTTCACCGGCCATGGCGCTCCGGGCCCACGGCGAACCTCCGGAAGTGAAGCCTTTGGCCCCCAAAAACCCTTTGCTTGTTATCAATCATGAATCGGGCAGCGGGACGGCGGAGGAATACCGCAAGCTAAAATCCATCATTATCGAGTTAACCCGGCAGAACACTTTCAAAAACACCCTGTTGATTACCAGCCCTCTGCCAGCAGCAGGGAAAACAATCACTTCCCTGAATCTGGCCCTGACCATGGCCCGGGAGTACGACCATACGGTGCTTCTGGTCGACGCCGACCTGCGCAAACCTTCGGTTCATAAATATTTCGGAATTTCCCCGGAAAAGGGACTGGTGCAATGTCTTACAGAAGGCTGTCCCCTGGAGACGGCGCTGATACGTACCGGCATAGGCAAACTTGTTCTGCTTCCTGCCGGCGGAACCGTCGATGACCCGGCGGAATTGCTTGGTTCCAACCGCATGCGCAATTTGGTGGCTGAACTGAAGTCCCGCTATCCCGATCGCTACGTCATTTTCGATACCACGCCGGTGTTGCCCTTTGCTGAAGCTTCAACTCTCGGCCACCTGATGGACGGGATCCTGATGATAGTACGAGAGCGCAAAACCCGTCCATCAGAACTGAAACAAGCACTGGAGTTGATCAAGTCCGACAATCTTCTGGGCCTGGTCTACAATGATACCGACACTTCCCAGAAGATAGGCTATTACGGGTATCAGTATTAGGTTGAGGTGAGGAGTGATGGGCTCTGATTGGATTCATTAAATCACTGATTCTATGACTTGACTACATTTGAAAACTTTGGAGGGGTGAACCTTGAAGCGTATTTTAGCCATTATCGTTCTGTTGGGAGCTCTGTTGCCCCTTCCGGTTCGGGCGGCCTTCGAACTAGAGCCGAGGCTGCTGATTCGGGAAGAGTTCACCGATAATCTGTTCCTCGATACAGAGGACGAGGAGAGCGACTTCATTACGACTATAGCACCGGGGATTCTGTTAAATTACGATGCCCGAAAGCTCAATCTTGAACTCGACTACAGCCTTCGTTTTCTCAAATATCTTCACAATGATGAAGAAGACGAAACCAGTCTGAGTGACGTTCAGCGAGTCAGGTTTCTCGGGGAACTTTTCCCAGATCAGGATTTTTCGCTTACTTTGATCGACGAGTATGATCGAGTCATTATCGACACCCGGCGTCAGGTGGACGAAGACAACCTGATCGTAAACCGAAGCAATCGCAACCTTTTGGTAGTCAACCCCGAATATCGCAGCGGCTATTTCAATACCTTCACGCCTGTTGCCGGTTACCGCTTTGAAATGGTCGATTACGACGATCCTGAAGGAGACGATTCGGATCGGCATGAATTTTATGTTGAACTGGAAAAAAGATTCAGCCCCAGACTGACCACTGCTCTCGGCTATCGATACAACATCTACCGAACTGATGAGGAGGCCGAAGAAGATGATTATGACCGCCAGGACCTGACAACCCGGCTTTCCTATCAAATCGGCAGCTCAGTTACCTTACACGGCAGTGCTGGCTCGGCATGGCTCGACTATGAAGAGCGAGGCAGCGAAAGGGCCTTGGTCTGGCAGGTGGGCCTTGACTGGCAGCGCGGGTCCCGCTGGCGGACCGCAGTTGCCTACAGTGAGGATTTCGCCGTATCGGTTAATGATGGCTTGAGCAAGAACAGGCGTGCCGAAGCGTCATTCAACTATTTGGAAAGGATTCCCTGGGAGGTAGGGATTTTTGCCGAAAAGCAGGATTTTCGTACCGAAGATCGGGAAGACCGTGGCGCCGGTATCAATGGCAGAGTCACTGTGCCTTTTCGTGGGCGGCTGTCCCTCGATTTGACCGGCGAGAGCTCCGTATGGCGTTTTTTGCCTGAGGATGAGGATGTTTTCCGCTATAGTGCAGGCCTGGCCCTCAGCTACACAATAAAGTACGGCGTTATTTCCGTTGGTTATCGCTATCGGGAAGAGAATTCAGATTTCGACCAGAACGACTATCAGAGCAACCTTGCCTATGTTCAGTTCTTGTTGACGTTTTAGGTTCGTAAAAATGTAAGGCGTGAAAGTGAGAGGTAAGTCGCAAGTATTAAAACGTAAAGTCAATTACGAGGGTTAAAACCCATGTACGAACTATTCTTTAACTTGACCACCAAACCTTTTAGCCTGGTGCCCGATCCGCGTTTCCTCTTTTTGAGTAAAACGCATCGGAAGGCGATTCGTTATCTGGATTACGGATTAAGGGAAGGGGCGGGTTTCATCCTGTTGACCGGTGAAGTCGGGTCAGGCAAGACGACCCTGGTCAAGGACTTTATCGGACGGCTGGATCGGTCTACGGTTCTGGCCATGATCTTCAATACCAGTATCGGCGGCGATCAGCTGCTGGCCTCGATCAACGAGGAATTTGGACTCGATGTCCATGGTCGGGACCGAGTGGGGTTGCAGCGGGACCTGAACGACTTTCTCATTGCCCAGTACTCTGCAGGTATTCGGCCGATTCTCATGATCGATGAAGCGCAGAACCTTTCCCCGGAGGCCTTGGAGGATGTCCGTATGCTGTCCAACCTGGAAGCGGCGGACAGCAAACTGCTGCAGATCATTCTCATTGGTCAACCGGAACTGCAGACAACCCTCGATCAGCACAGCATGCGCCAACTTAGGCAGCGAATCGGTATCAGCTGTCATCTAAGTGCGCTCGCGCCGGATGAAATCGAGGATTACATTTTTTATCGTCTTGATAAAGCCGGCAACCGGGATGCTGTCACCTTCGAACCGGGCTCCTTCGAAATCATTTTTCGCTACAGCAGCGGTATCCCTCGATTAGTCAATCGCATCTGTGATTTTCTGCTGCTGGCCGCCTTTAGTGACGAAACCCGCAACCTGAGTTTGGATTTGGTCCAGGAAGTGGCTATCGAGGCTGGGGATAATGCAGAGGCTGCCGGCAGTATTCAATTTCAGCTGGAGTCAGCTTCCCTCGAAGAGCGATTGAAGAAGCTGGAAAACGATTTTTTCCTCTATCTGTCTGGGGCCATGGAAAAAGAACGCATTTTCGAACGATTGTCCCTGATAGAAAAAGCTTTGAAAAGAATGCACAGAAAACAGCAGGAACAGTCCAACACCCTCGAGGAACGCCTGAGCCAGATCGAGGCGAAACTCGAGGAACTTCAAAAGGGGCGGGGATTGTCGATAGTTAAATAATCCCTGGCCCAAGCCCAAAGTCGTCAGTCCACGAGCCATGAGCCAGCAACCAGCAACTGGTTATAAATGATCAATTACTTATCCATAGACGTAGAAGACTACTTTCAGGTTTCGGCTTTCGAAAAGGTGTCATCGCCCTCCTCATGGAACGACCGGGAGATGAGGGTCGAAAGGAACACCGAGAAGGTTCTTGGCTTGCTGGGGGAACGCAAGGTCAAGGCCACTTTCTTCATCCTTGGTTGGGTAGCCGAGCGTTGTCCGAACCTGATCAGAAGTATAGCTTCCGAGGGACATGAAGTGGCGAGTCACGGGTATGCTCACCAGCGGGTGGATTGCCAGGGGCGTACCATGTTTCGTCAGGATATCCGGAGAAGCAAGGGTCTTCTCGAGGATTTAACCGGGGAGCCGGTCCTTGGTTACCGGGCCCCGAGTTATTCGATTTCGCGGGATACTTTCTGGGCTTTCGACGAACTGTATCTGGCCGGTTATCGCTACGACTCAAGTATATTTCCCATCAGACACGACTTCTATGGTATTCCCGACTGGCCCCGGTTTTCCGGTTGGGTGGTAAGGACGGATAAGGGGGACTGGATTCCTGCCGGGGATAAACGGGAAGAGAGCCCGGCACTGTTCGAGATTCCGATTACCACTCTAAAAATAGGAGCCAAAAGCTTGCCTATTGCCGGGGGGGGCTATTTTCGGCTGTTCCCTTACGCGTTCACTCGCTGGGGACTGAGAAGGATCAATCGCGCAGACCGGCAGCCATTTCTTTTCTATGTACATCCCTGGGAGTTCGATCCACAACAGCCGCGCATGAGCGGGATCAGCGCGAAAAGCCGAGTAAGGCATTACCTGAATTTGACCAGGACTGAAAATCGCTTCAAACAGTTGCTCCGGGATTTTGATTTCGTGCCGGTGTCGAAATGTATGACTGCAGCAAAGGATTCCCTCACAAATGCGAAATGCCATCCTCCAATTAATTTTACCGGCATTCCATAGTAGGCGGAGTTACCGAGTACTGTCGGGCATCGCATAGCGTCCAAACGAATCTTCCGATCAAAGGTAAGGATTTCATCTAAATGTGTGGAATTTCCGGAATATTGAATTTTGGCAAGTCAAGTCGGGATACGGAAGAACTCGTTGCTCGTATGATGACCCTGTTGGACCATAGAGGACCTGATGAAGCGGGAATTTATCTGGATGCTGATGTCTGCCTTGGTCACGTGCGTCTCAGCATTGTCGGACTTGGCTGCGGGACACAGCCGATCAGCAACCGAGATGATACTTTATGGATCATCTATAACGGCGAAGCTTTCAACTATATCGAACTCAAAGAAGATCTGCTGAAAAAAGGGTATTGCTTTAAAACGGAAACAGATACGGAAGTTGTTCTTGCCCTTTACGAAGAGTATGGTCCCCGCTGTCTGGAAAAAATAAATGGCCAGTTTGCTATCGCCATTTGGGACACCAGAAGCAAAAAACTGTTTCTCGCTCGTGATCGCGTCGGCATTCGCCCTCTTTTTTATACCAATTGGAATGGCAAGTTTTCTTTCGCCTCGGAAATAAAGGCGCTTTTCGTCGACCCGGATATCCCGCGTGCCATCGACCTTCAGGCACTGAGCCAGATTTTTACCTTCTGGACCACCATCACCCCCAAAACGGCCTTCGAAAACATTCAGGAATTGCCCCCCGGGCATTTTATGTTCGTTTCGGCCGCTGGGCCTTCTCGGCCCGAAGCTTTCTGGAGAGTTCCTTTCGGTCGTCCTGAAGAACACTGGACCGGCTCTTTCGGTGAAGCCTGCGAAGAGCTTCACAGTCTACTGAAAGACTCTGTCAGACTGCGCCTGCGGGCGGATGTTCCCGTAGGCGCCTATCTGAGTGGTGGCCTGGATTCCTCAATAACCACGGCCCTGGTGGCCAACAATTTCAACAATCATCTCAAAACTTTTTCTCTCGGCTTTCAGGAAAATCCCTTCGACGAATCCTCCTATCAGAAGCAGATGGTCGCTTTCCTGGGCACCGAGCACAGCGAAATATGCGTCACAAACCGGCACATCAGGGAGGACTTCCCTCAGGTAATCTGGCAATGCGAGAAACCGCTGGTGCGCACCGGCCCCGTCCCACTCTATTCTCTGTCGAAACTCGTCAGGGATAGCCGGTTCAAGGTGGTGCTGACGGGGGAGGGGGCCGACGAGGTCTTCGGCGGTTACAATATCTATAAAGAGGCCAAGTTGCGTCAATTCTGGGCACGGCAGCCCGATTCCAAATGGCGGCCGCTGCTTGTTCAACGCCTCTATCCCTACATCTTCAACGATGCCTCCCGTGCGAAGCTGTTTCTGCAGCAATTTTTCTCCGTAAAGCCCGGAGATCTGGACGATCCGTATTTTAGCCATCAGGTGCGCTGGAGAAACAGCGGGAAGAACACCGCCCTTTTTTCCGAATCCGTCCGCGCCGAATTGTCGGGATACAATCCGCTTGGAGCTCTGGCCTCCCGTCTGCCGGACGATTTCGACAAGAGAGATCCTTTCTCCAGGGCCCAGTTTCTGGAGATGGACATCTTCCTTTCCAATTATCTGCTCTCCTCCCAGGGGGACAGGGTCGGGATGGGAAACTCCATCGAGCTGCGTCTGCCTTTCCTCGATTTTCGCGTCATTGAATTCGCGGCGAAACTGCCGCCCCACTGGAAAATCAAGGGTCTGAACGAAAAATACATCCTGAAGGAAACCTTTCGAAATATTGTTCCGGAGGGTATTCGCACCCGGGCCAAACAGCCGTATCGGGCTCCGATCAAGGAGGCTTTCTGGACGGACGAGCCCGGGTCCTATGTACATGAATTGCTGTCGGAAGAGTCGGTCAGTAAAGCCGGCTATTTTGATGCGAAGAAGGTCGGTCTGCTGGCAAAGAGGTTTGCGAAGGATGCGAAACAGCCAGCCAATGAAGTACAAAACATGGCGCTCATAGGGATTTTGTCCACCCAGATCATGCATAACCGGTTTATTGAAGAATTTTCACCGGAACAGATCAAGCCAAGAGCTCTCGACAAGGCAGTTCGGACGCTCTGACACTACGGAGACAGTAAATGCTGAAAAAAGCCTTTCGCAAAGACATTCTCAAATTGGATGCGGAACAGGAAGTCGAAAAGATTTCCAAAAAGCTTCGACATCTGATGAAGACGGAAATCCGCAGACGAGGCGTTGTATTGGGCCTGTCGGGAGGGATCGACAGCAGCGTGACCTGCGGATTGTCAGTTAGGGCCTTCGGCGCCGGCAAGGTTTTCGGCCTGCACATGCCCGAACGTCACTCGTCAGACGAGACCCTGACGCTCAGCACTAGTGTTTCCGACTGCTTCGGCATCGAGTCCGCCCATGAAAACATCTCCGGCATTCTGGAGGCCCTGGGTTTCTATCGACGGTATGATGCCGCGGTCAAGAGCGTCATCCCCGAGTATGGCGAGGGCTGGAAGTCCAAAATCGTCATTCCGAACGTTATCGAAAGTCAGGAATTTTCCCTGTTTTCCGTTATCGCCCAGTCGACGGCTGGAGAAATTCACAAGGTCCGCCTGCCTTTGAAGGCCTACCTGGAAATTCTCGCCGCCACCAACATGAAGCAGCGGACGCGCAAGATGCTGGAATACTATCATGCCGATCGTCTGAATTACGCCGTGGCCGGAACTCCGAACCGCCTTGAGTATGACCAGGGATTCTTCGTCAAACTGGGCGATGGAGCGGCCGATGTCAAGCCGATCGCCCATCTGTACAAGACCCAGGTCTATCAGCTCGCCGAATATCTCGGAGTGCCCGCTGAGATCCGTAATCGTCCTCCGACGACGGATACCTATTCGCTTCAACAGGGGCAGGACGAGTTCTATTTTTCCCTGCCGCACAGGGAAATGGATCTCTGTTTGTACGGCAAGAACAATGGCTATTCGACCGCCGAGGTTGCCGAGGTGCTTGGGCTGACCTCCGAACAGGTGCAGCGGGTCTATGACGATATCGACAACAAACGCAATACCACCCGATATCTGCATCTATCGGCCCTGCTTATCGATGAGGTACCGGAGATTCTTAAGTGAAAAGATAGGGTGAGGTATCCCTCACCGCTCATGAATTATTGGAAAAAAGGAGACCGCCACTATGTCTGATATCAAACAGAAAATAAGAACTTACATCGTTGAAAACTACCTTTTCGGAGATGACGAAGGGCTCGAAGACAACACTTCTTTTCTGGAGGAAGGAATTGTTGACTCCACCGGCATCCTGGAGTTGATCGGCTACATCTCCGATGAGTTCGAAATTCATGTGGAGGATGAAGAGCTGGTACCGGAAAATCTGGACTCCCTCAATAACGTGACTGCTTATATCGGCAGGAAACTCGGGGAGTCGGAAAGGGCGGCCGTGTAAAAGCCTCTCACCATAGAGGTCACAGAGAAAAAAGTTATATTTCATATGCTTAAGTCATTCGGAAATTCAATTCGTCATGCCCGAATGGCTCTGTCGGACATGCATGAGTTGACTTTCTCTGTGCCCTCTATGTGCTCTATGGTAATGCTTTGGGGCTTGATGTGTGTCCTTCGCGTTCTCCTGGTGCAAAGTTGTTTTTGATTGATCCGCGTCCAATTTCAAATTCGTGGTTAAGTTTTTCTTCGACTTGGCGTTGAAGAATTTGAGGGCCCAATGGTATTAGACAACCCCACATTGATTCATCACTTTCTTGAAAACAGCGCACGACGTTGGCCGGATAAGATCGCGTTGGTGCATGAAGAAGTGCGGGCAACATATGGTGAAATCAATGACGGGGCCAACCGACTGGCGCGGTTTCTGGCCGAACAGGGTGTGGTCCCCGGGGACAGGGTGGTGCTGCTGCTCGAAAACAGCCTGGAATATGTGGTGGGATATTACGGCGCCCTGAAGGCCGGTGCGGTTTCGGTCCCGATGAACACAGAGCTGAAGCCGGCAGCGCTTCAATCGCTACTGGAGCGGTTAGAGGCAAAATGCCTCTTCTCGTCACGCAAGTTTGAAAGATTGCTGCGGGCGGTCGATTTGCCCGGGGCGGGTATTGAGTCGATCCTTCTCAAGGATCCGAAGCTTGGCCTGAATCAGGCGGTAGAAGTTATGGTTTGGGACGCCATTGCTTGCGGCAAGCCTCTGGATAATCCCGACCTCGATCTGGCCGAGACAGCCCTGGGAAGCATCATCTTCACCTCCGGGTCGACCGGCCGGCCAAAGGGGGTCATGCTCACCCACAGAAACATCGTCGCCAATGTGAAATCGATCTGCCAATACCTGGAATTGACCGATGCCGACGTGCAGATGGTTGTCCAGCCGTTCTTTTACGTAATGGGGAAATCCCTGCTCAACACCCATTTCGCCGTCGGCGGACGCATCGTCATCAACAACAAATTTGCCTATCCGGCGACGGTGATCAGTCAGATGATCGAAGAACAGGTGACTGGTTTTTCTGGTGTCCCCTCGACTTATGCCCACCTGCTGCATCAGTCCCCCCTGGCCGCCTCAAGGGAAAAGCTGAACTCGCTGCGCTACTGCTCCCAGGCTGGCGGGCATATGGCCAGTGCGATCAAGCAGCGCCTGTTGCAGGTTCTTCCGGCACAGACCCGGCTCTATGTCATGTATGGCGCTACAGAGGCATCAGCAAGACTGTCCTATGTCGCTCCGGAAATGCTCGAGCGGAAAATCGATTCCATCGGCCAGGCGATACCGGGCGTGACTCTCAAGGTTATAGACGCCTCCGGATTTGAATTGCCTCTGGGAGATGTTGGGGAGATCGTCGCTACCGGCGAAAACATAATGCAGGGCTATTGGAGGGACCCCGATGCCACGGCCTGCGCCCTGAGTGAGCACGGGTATCACACGGGTGACCTGGGTTATTGCGATCAGGATGGATATTTCTATGTCGTCGGGCGAAAGGACAACCAGTTGAAGGTGGGTGGTCACCGGATCAACACCCAGGAAATCGAGGATGTGATCATGGCGACCGGCCTTGTAGTGGAAGTTGCCGTAATCGGATTGCCTGATGTGCTGCTTGAAAACAGGCTGATGGCTGTGGTGGTTCCAGTGAATTCGGAATTGAATGGCGAGGCCCTTCTTTCTCTCTGTGCTCAAAACCTTCCGGTTTATAAAAGACCTCAGGGAGTTCTACTCGTGAAAAATTTACCGAAAAGCGCCAGCGGCAAGTTGGACAGGAAGAAGTGTGAAGATCTTGTCGGATCGTCGGCTTACGTCCGCGCATAGGGAAAAGGGTTGGCATGAATCCAGGCCTTGAAAGAGCAGAACATAATCGATATCTCTGGGTTCTATCAAGCCTGCTGGGTTTTGCTTTTCTCTTTGCATTTTTGCCGACTTGGAGAAGTCTGATCTATGCCTGGTCCTCCTCGGACGATTACTCACATGGGTTTTTGATTGTCCCTTTAAGTCTCTACATCGTCTGGAAAAAACGCGGGGAGTTGCGGACTGCTACCAACAGACCAAATTGGCTAATCTTCCCGCTGGTTGTGTTTTCGCTCTTAATTTACCTGGTTGCCAAGTATGCCGAAATTTTGACCCTAGCACCGCTTTCAATGATTCTTTTCATAGGGGCGAGTCTGTTTTTCCTTTTTGGTGGCAAGTTGTTCAGACATCTTGTCTTTCCCTGGTTTCTTCTTGTGTTCATGGTGCCGGTGCCGTCCCAGATCTATGCCGCCTTGACCATTCCTCTGCAGCTTTTCGTAACGGAAGTAACGGCTTTCCTTGCTTCTTTGTTCGGTATTCCGATCCTGCGGGAAGGCAATGTGCTCTATCTTCCGGAGCACACCCTGCAGGTTGTTCAGGCATGCAGCGGCTTGCGCTCAATTATGTCACTCCTGACTCTTGGTGCTGTCATCGGGTATTTCGGCCTGCAAAAGAATTTTCTGCGTGGAGTTTTATTTATTTCAGCGATCCCGGTCGCCATCCTGGTGAATATAGTTCGCGTACTGCTGATGGTGTTTGCTTTTTATTACTTTAGCTTTGATCTTGCTGAAGGAATCGTGCACACGATTTTTGGCGCAGCCATTTTTGGCCTGGCCATGGTTCTGTTCCTATTAGCCCGAAAAGTATTGGCGTTGTGCGAAGAATGAACGTTCTACAAATTAAAATTTTGATCGCCTGTCTTTGTCTTACCGGAGTCCTGGTCTACCTGCGCCCCGAATTCCAGGCAGGTGTGCCAAAAACCTCATTGATTCAGTCTTTGGCAGTTATCCCTAACTGGCAAAGAACCTCTGTATCCGCTTTGGATCCGATACTGATCCAAGAGTTGCAGTTGGATGATTATGTTTTTCAAAGCTATTCACAGGGGAAGCGAAAAGTCTTTTTGTATATTGGCTTATATTACTCCTCGGCAAAAGTGGGGGCGTCTCATGACCCATTAGTCTGTTTCCCCGGCCAGGGTTGGCAGGTAAGTGAAGTTAAAAAGGGGCATTTTCTGATTTCGGGAGACCCTGAATTCGAGGTGAGATTTTCCCAACTACAGGCTAAGAAAAACACGGAAAGAGAATTGGTTTACTACTGGTATCAAGCCGGGAGGGGTTCGACATCCGGGCCTCTGGCGCAGAAATTGATGCTTTTGCACAGTAAAATCATGCACAGAGCAGAAAGAAACGCGTTTGTCCGAGTAAGCACATCATTAGGTGATGAAACGTTAACGGAAGGACAAAAGAGTCTGACCTCATTCATACAGGACTTTTATCCGGTTTTTGTAAAACATTTAGAATCGATATAGATGCCTTAGTCCTAGGAGACATTTATGATTAGAAGGAATTTTGTCTGGTTTTTTTCAATTTTTCTGACTATTTGTCTTTTGATCTTTTTTTTGAAAATATCTGGGAACGAATCGGAGATAGTGCCAATGCCTGATATAAATAAAACAAGTATAGATAGAATAATTAACAGAAAAATTTTTTTTGGTCACCAGTCAGTTGGAAAAAATATACTAGGGGGGGTTTCATCAATTGTCAAAGATCATAAAGTAAAAATTATTGATCTAAAGGACATTCAGCCTGAAAGCGCCCTTGGTCCTGCTTTCTATCATCTAAGAATTGGCAGCAATAACGATCCAAAAAGTAAGGTAGATTCTTTTTCTAAAGTTATAAAATCAAATTCTTTTATAAATATAGATATTGCATTTTTGAAGTTTTGTTATGTTGATATTACAAAAAACAGTAATATAGAAGAAATATTCAATTACTATAAATTAAACTTTTCCAAATTAAGAAAAGAATTTCCAAATACTATTTTTGTTCATTTAACTGTTCCTTTAACTAAAAACAATGATAGTTGGAAAACTACAGTTAAGAAAATTATTGGGAAAAACGACCTGTGGGAGTACTCCGATAATATTCAGAGAAACCGGTTCAATGAGATGATATTCGAAGAGTACCAGGGAAAAGAGCCGGTATTTGATCTGGCGGCTGTCCAGTCGACTCACCCGGACGGCAAGCGGGAAGTTTTTGCCTTCAAGGGGAAAACATATTTTGCTCTGGTGAAAGAATACACCTATGACGGTGGTCATCTCAATGAGTTGGGCAGCAGAAGAGTTGCAGCGTCTTTGCTCAAATTTCTTGCGGAAATCTGAAGGATGGTGTGGGGGATGAGTTTTAGCTCACTTTGGATGCTCATTTTCTGGCTGACTTTTTTGTTGTGTCTGTCCAGTTATCTATTCTATCCGCTGTTTATCGCCCTTTTTGGCAGGGTTTTTGCCACTGCAGTAAAGCGTTCCGAATGGGAACCAAAAGTCAGCATTCTTATTGCTGCATACAATGAAGAGAGGGACATCGTTCGAAAATTAAAAAATTGTTTAGAGCTTGATTATCCAGCAGAAAAGCTTGAAATTTTGGTCGGCTCGGATGGCTCGAGCGATAACACTGTTCTCCTTGCAAAGGAGACAGCTTCCAACCGGATAAAGGTATTTGATTATACGGAAAACCGTGGCAAAACAGCTGTGCAGAATGACCTGGTGGTTGCTTCGGAGGGAGAAATTATTATCTTTACCGATGCGGCTTCGTTCCTCAATCGAGATGCCATTCGCAGTATGGTTCGCAATTTTGCTGACTCCCGTATTGGGGCCGTGGGAGGTCGCATGCGTTTTGTCAATACAGATGAAAACATTAACACCCACAGTCAGGGTCTTTACTGGCGATATGAGTTCAAGATTCGCGAACTGGAATCGAGGTTAGGCAGTTTAATTGGCGTCGATGGTCCACTGTATGCTGTTAGAAGGTCATGTTACGTCCCTCTGGCCCCCCAATCAATCAGCGATCTGCTGACACCTCTGCTTGTTCTGGAGCAGGGAAAGAAAGTGGTTCTTGAACCGGACGCCGTTGTCGATGAAGATCCAACCCGCCAGTCAGGTCAGGAGTTCAGAACCCGGCGGCGCATTACCCTGCGAGGCCTTACGGGACTTGCCACATATAGGCGATTGCTGAATCCGGTTAAAAATCCATTCCTAGCTGCGCAAATTTTCTTTCACAAGGTATTGCGCTGGTTTGTCGGACCACTGGTCATTCTGCACATTTCGGCCTGTGCCGCATTGAGCGGGAAGGCCTTTTTCGCGACTGCCTTGACCCTTTATCTTGTTTTTTTCCTGTTAGCAATGGCTGGCTGGTGTCTCGAAGCGTCAGGCGGCAAGAACCGCCTTTTGACGGTTCCTTACTATTTCAGCCTGGTCAACCTTGCGGCTACTATGGGAATTATCGATTTCATCAGGAAAAAACAGGCAACCACCTGGAAGCCAGTTCGCAATTAGGGGGAATTCGATGGGGGAGAGTTTTTCTAGAGGTTCAGGCAAGGGTAAAAGAGCCGTTCTTTATAAATCAAAGGAGCGATTCGAAGCCTTCAGGCAGAAACTTGAGTATTACGGCATCGAGTACACAATTCTGGATTTCGACAGCCATGAGTGGATGGAATTTGATTATTCGAAGGTCGATTTCGCAATTTATTACCCCTCCTTTGAAAATGCTTCCAGTTCACCCATGGCCCTGTACAAGGTGCATGACAACATTGCATTTCTTCACAGCGAATATCCTGAATTGGATATCTATCCTGATCCTGGAATCGTCAAGTATTACAACGATAAATATCGGCAGTTCCTGTTCCTGAAAAAGCATGATTTTCCGATACCGGACACAATTCCGCTATACAGCAAGCAGGATATCGAAGCCGCGGAGACCGAATTTGGTTATCCAATGATTTTGAAAAACCGCTTCGGCGCTGGAGGGGGGACCGTATTCAAGGTCGAGGACCGTAAGGAACTGTGGAAATATTTTCGACTTTCACAGCTGGACCTGTTTAATACTTCCGCCTTTCATTATTTCGGCAAGCAGATATCCAAGCGTCTTTTCTGGTATTTCACTATTAAAGAAAGAAGGATGCCTTACCCCTTTCTGTCCCCCCCTTTGCTGGCGCAACGGTTCGAAAAAATCGATCGGGATCTGAAGACTGTTGTCGGCAAGGGGCGTGTCGTAGAAGGGCACTGGCGGCTGCAGGCCAGCCAGGATATGTGGAAAATGAATATCGATGGCGGAGGCACAGGGGTTTGGAGTGAAATACCCCAAAAGGCCCTGGAGCTGTCAATGCGGTTAGCTGAAGAGTTGAACTCGACTTGGTTGAATATCGATTTGATTTATTCCAGAAATCACTTTTTGATTACCGAATTTTCTCCGGTCTGGCATCATTATCATTTTAAAGAAAAACCATCTTTTATCTACAAAGACGATTACAATCTTGATCCCCTAGAAGATGCACTAGATCTGGAAAAAATAATTATAGAGGAATTTTTGAAATAAGGTTGGAGTGGGTTGATGATCAAAGCTTTTAAAAGATTGTATTGGGACATAGTAGATAAATCAATTAGATTTGCGATTGTGGAGTATATAATTCGTGATTTTCCAGGATTTTTCGGCATACATGTAAGAGCATGGTGGTATGCAAAAAGATTTAAAAAAGTTGGTAAAAATTTACACGTTCTTCCCGGCTCAATAATTATTCATCCTGAAAGAATTGAGTGTGGAGACAATGTATCAATTGGATATAACAACTACATCCAGGCTGGAGGAGGGCTGGTTTTGGGAAATGATACAATGCTAGGTCCATACGTTAAAATCTGGACACAAAATCATGTGTTTTCCGACCCTGAAATTCCAGTTAGACTTCAGGGGTATAGTCACCATCCGGTTGTAATAAACGAGGACGTCTGGATTGGTGCGAACAGTTTTATCATGCCCGGAACCGTTCTGGCAAGCAAATCGGTTGTTTCTGCCGGATCTGTTGTTGGTGCGAAAAATTACCCAGAAGGTATTGTCCTTGCAGGAAATCCTGCACGAAAAATTGGACAAAGAATTTGATTTGAATTGCAGTAGATTAACAGGTGGTTGGAAAAATGTATTCATTTAATGGGTATAAAGTCGCAATCTTGCATTATTCGAACAGTATTATTGATTTGAATAAGCCGTTCGGCATGCAGAGAATGGAGCTAGGTGAATTAAAGGTGCTACGAGAGGCAGGTGTCATTGCAACCTTGTATGCAAAAGAAGTAATAGGAAATCATCCACAATTAAAAGCGATCCCATATCTTGAAACGGACAAATTACTTCTTGATATTCCTTTTTACCAGAGATTTTTAGATTCAAATACAAATGCAGATATTTATCAGGGCAATGCGACACCCTTGCTGGCGTTGTTCAAACCAGAAAAAACCATAATTAGATTCGATGGCGTTGTTCCTTTGCCATTGGTTGATATAAAAGGAGTTAAAGACCAATATGCAAAAGCCAGTTATATTTTTGTGTCAAAATCAATAAAAAATTATTATCTCAAAAATTATCCATTTTTAAACCCAGAAAAATGTCATGTTTTGTACAATGCTGTAGATTCTTTTCCAATTCAAACAAGGAAAAAAATTAATAACTTTCGAATACTGTTTTGTAGTAGATGGAGTTATGAAAAAGGTATTGATTTACTCATAAAATCCTTAAAATTTTTGCAACGCATTCATAATAACTATGAATTAATTGTCGCCGGAGGCATGCAAAAGACATCTTCTGCTGATGCCAAAGGAAGTGCAAGGGAAGAAAAAATAAAAGAAACTTTACGGTCTTTCAAAAACGTTAAGGTGCTCGGATTTGTTCCTCATGATGAACTTATGAAGCTTTATTCCGAAGTTGATTTATTATTATTTCCATCTATTTATCCAGAGCCTTTCGGATTGATAGCGGCCGAAGCTGCTGTTGCATGTGTTCCAACCTGTGCTTATTCTGTCGGTGCGATACCTGAGGTTGTGAAACATAAAGAAACAGGTGTTCTTATGCCATTTAGCGATAAAAATATTATAAATGTTATTAGATTAGTTAAAACTCTTTCTTTCTGCATTAGAAACAGAAATATGTTGGACGACATGGGAGTTGCTGCTCGGAAAAGAGTTATTTCAAATTTTAATTGGGAAAACTACAGAAGAGATTTGTTTCATATCTATTCATCGATTTGCAAATAGCGGCTCCATAAGGAATTTTTATGCCAGGCATTTGCGGAATGTTGGAGTTTCATAAACGTCAAGAAAATGCCCTTTCTTTTAGAAATGGTGTTGAAAATACACTCCATTTTCCAACCTATTCGTGTGAGAAGAAAACGGAAAGTGATTTTTCAATTGCAAGGATTGATATTAATAATAGGAAATCAAGATCTGTTTTTTTTGACCATGAAAGAAAACTCATAATAACGTTTTGGGGAGACTTGTTCCAGGTAGATGATAGAAATGAGTCTGGGGAACCGGCCCAAAACCCAGAAATAATTATCGGAAGGTTGTATCAGAATAGTATAAGTACCTCTGATTTGGCGTCCAAATTAAATGGAGACTTTAATTGTGCTATTTATGACCTGAATCTAAAAAAACTTTTTATCTTCAATGACAGGTTTGGGTTCAGAAGACTTTACTACTATAAAGACAAAAATGTATTTCTTTTCTCTCATGAATTGAAATTTTTTATAACTTTTTATGGATTCAATAAACAGATAAATTGGCAAAGCGTCTCGGATTTTTTACGGTACTCATATGTTTTGGGTGATCGCACCCTTTTTCAAGAAGTCTCGGTTCTTCCGCCGGCCAGCTGTTTAGAGGTTAGTAGCAATTCTTTGTCTCTTTGCAGTTACTGGACCCCCCGATATGAGAATTCACTAGGGCTTTCTGATCTTGATTACGCAGTGGATCAGGGTCTCTCATTTTTCCAGCAGTCACTGCACAGGCGAATTGGTAACTCCCAAAAAATTCTTATCTTTCTGACTGGAGGTCTTGATTCTCGTCTTATAACAGCAGTTTCATCTCAAACTGAAGTTGATATTACTACTTCGACCCAAGGATCTTTTTTCTCTTATGAGTACGAATTAGCTAAAAAAGTCTGCAAAACATTAGAAATTCCACCTCCTAAGCGATTCACCGCTTCGGATGGTTGGCTTCGGGAATATTTTAAAAACATGGCTTGGCAATCAGAGGCTCAGTACGGGTCCTGCGGATTGGCCTGGCAACACGGTTTAGATAATTGTCTTGGTAACAATTTTGATCGTATGTTGAATGGAATTTTCGGCGGACATTTGAGTTTCGGATCACCATATTTTTCAGAACAGGATACGGAAGCGAATTATAGTTACGAACAACAAATTACGCGTATAGATAAAGGTCTGAATGGACATCGCTACTCTTATTTAATACCATTCTTAAATGAAAATATTAAAAAAATTGTAAATGATTATGGTTGTAATACAATTAAACAAGAAATGGATAGAGTCAAAAATCAAAGTAATTTACCATATTTTCAGCAAGATGCTTTGTTTTTATACAACAGAATTCGTCGCGGGATGATTTCAATCGATCAAAATCACCTTTATTTTGATGATCAGTATCCGTTTGCCAGTTATGAATTGTTTGGACTTTACCTTAAGCTTAAACCAGAATTGCTCCTCAATCATCGTCTTTACAAAGAGTTATATAAAAAACATTACCCGGATCTTGCTAAAATTCCTTGGTGGTCAACCTGCTCTGACCTACATGGTCGAACAGATGGATTGAAGAGGCAATTAAAAAGTTTATGTCAGAATTTGGAATGGTATGTGGGCAAATTATCGAGAGGTCGATTATGTCTTCCTCACCCCTGGGTAGTTAAGTTTGAAGACCGGAATTTCAGGCGTGACGTTGAAAATAGAAGGTTTCTTTACAAAATATTAACAAGTGATCAAGCCAAAGAAAGAAAAATTTTTAACTGTACGATGATGAGCTCATTATTGAATAATTGTTTGCGGAGTCAAATTTCGATGGATGAAATCGGGAAACTTGTCATGTTGGAAATGTGGTTTCAATATTTCATCGATGAAAATCCTTGTTATTAATAATTCTTTCATAAAATCGGAGTTTAAAGTAAATGAAGAAATTGGGGATTATTGGAGGCTTGGGATCTGAAGCAACTGTAAACATGTTTCATGCTATTGTTTCCCATACCCATGTCACCTGTGATCAAGATCACCTTGAAATAATTATTCACAATAATAGCCATGTTCCAGACCGAACAGCAGCAATTTTATTCAATGGATCCTCTCCTGTTCCTGAACTGCAAAGATCAGCGATTTTTCTCTCCAATTGTGGTGTTGACTTGATTGTCATTCCTTGTGTTACTTCGCATTATTTTTTCGCTGAGTTTAGCAAATGTATAAAAGTCCCAATTCTGAATGCCATTTTTGAAACATGCAAATTCATAAACAATTCTTTTCCTGGGATAAAAAAAATAGGTATTTTGGCTACCAGTGGGACAGTCCAAACTGGCCTTTTTCAAGATGAATTGAGTAAATCGAAAATTTTGCCTGTAGTGCCCAATCCATCCGATCAGCAAAACCTCGTTATGCGGTCCATATATGGGCCTGATGGTATAAAAGCTGGATTTACTGATGGAGCTCCCAGGGAAAAACTAATAATAGCTGCAAACAATTTGATTGCCATGGGGGCGGAATGCCTTATTGCTGGGTGTACGGAAATCCCACTCGTTATGAAGCAGGGTGATTTTGATGTTCCGTTGATCGATCCGGTAAAAATCCTCGCTTCTGAAGCGATTCGCTTTTGCGGTCGTAAGACAAAAGAGGATTTTTTTGATTTTGCTGGACAGAATATGATCTGTGGGCATTACCGTTGACTAGCTCGGGCATTCAGGTCTTCTAGAGCATTTTAAAAATTTTTATTTATTAGGTTGCCCGGAGAGGGCGAATATATTTATGACCCTGGGAATAAAACAAGAAATAAAACTCCTTGCAAGGCATTCTGCAGTTTACAGCCTGGGAACGTTCATGCAGCGAATCGTGTCCTTACTATTGCTGCCGGTCTATACCCGTTTTTTGACTCCTTATGATTATGGGATTAAGGAGCTGGTTGGTCTTTCTTCTGATGTTATTGCAATACTTCTTGCGACAGCAATTTCAGGGGCTTTTTATCGATTTTATTTTAATTATGAAGATGAAAAAAATCGTAATGAGGTATTCAGTACAGCTGTTATCAGTATTGGCACGATCTGTTTGATTTCTGTATGCCTTCTTTCTTTAGCGTCATCAACTATTGCTAGTACGATTCTCGATAATCCAGATCTAAAGCATTTTTTTTATATTTCTTTCTCTACTCTATGGTTTCAAACGATTAATAATCTGTCATACAGTTTTCTAAAAGCGAGGAAAAAATCCCTTTCTTTCATAGGAATTTCTTTTTCTGGAATGTTTATAACCATTGGTTTAAACATATATTTTGTATGTTTTCTCAAAATTGGTGTTATGGGGATTTTACTGAGTAACCTGTTGACCTCTTTCATAGTGGCTATTTTTTTCACCCTACCACTTTTAATTCGCGTGGGATTTCGGTTTTCCAGGTTCAAGCTTGTAGAAATGCTTCGTTTTGGACTTCCTCTGATCCCTTCCCAATTTGGTGCTTTCATAGTTCATCTTTCAGACCGATTTTTTATTAAAGAATATGTTTCGATTGCGGATGCAGGGTTATATGCACTTGGATATAGGTTCGGAACTCTTCCAGGTACTTTTATCTCTGATCCATTCAATCAAGTTTACCAACCAAGACGACTTGAAGTATACAAGCAGAAAGATTCGGAAAATGTATTTGGTAGAATTTTTACATACTTTCTTTTATTGATACTTTTTGTGGGTTTATGCATATCGGTCATGACAAAAGATGTACTTATGTTGATGGCTGAGGAAAAGTTTTGGTCAGCTTATAAAATTGTTCCAATAATTGTTTTGGCGAATATAGTATTTTCATTTCATTACCATTTGAATATAGGAATAATTGTTCACAAAAAAACAAAGTATCTTGCTTATATAAATTTATCAAATGGCATTCTTGTTCTCGCATTAAATTTTTTATTTATACCAAAATACGGCATTTTTGGTGCAGCCTGGATAACATTGTTTGCTTTTATTTATAAAACAGCATTTACTTATTATTTTAGTAGTAACTTTTATAAAGTGAAATTCGAATTAGGGAGAATTTTTAAAATTATCATTGTGGTAACGGCAATATTTTTAATAATGCAAAATATTGAAATTCAAATGGCCTGGGTTTCTATAATAGTAAAAATAATAAGTATTCCTTTTCTGTACTTATTTGGACTTTTCACCATAAGCTTTTTTACCTCAGAAGAAAAAATAAGGTTTTTGGGAATCATAAAAAATGTTTCTAAAAAAATTAAAGTTGCATGAGGTCTCTAGTTGACAAAGAAAATACTTTTTATCAGTTATCCTTATAAGCCAAATTCATCTGCCGGAGCGGTCCGGTCGGAACGTCTAGCAACCCATCTAGCCTCGGAAGGATGGGAAGTTGATGTTGTGACAATTCGTCCTCTTGGGGAGCCAATTTCTGAATGCGAAAAAAAAGAAAAATTGTCTTCATTGCGAATTACCAGAACAAAAACAATTGATCCTTGGCTAAGATTGCAACAGTGGAAACCCAAAAACTGGATGCTTAAGGTACTCAGAAGTCTAGGGCTCCGTGTTTTTAGTTTTCCTGATCATATGGTCTTTTGGATTCCTTTTGTTGTTTTAGAAGGTTTGAAAATTCAAAAAAAAAGAGGATTTAATGCAATTTACACAACCTCGCCGCCACATTCAACTCATTTGGCAGGGGTTATATTATCAAAGTTTTCAGGGAAACCATTGGTGGCTGACTTCCGAGATCCATGGACCTTGAATGTTTATTGCAAAGATGACTTGAATAGAAGATTTTTATTTTTTCTGGAAAGAGCATTCGAAAAATTAATTATAAAAAATGCTTCTGTCCTTTTTGCGAACACTAGGGCTAATCAGAACCAACTTTGTTCAGCCTTTCCAAGTATTACTGATAATAAAGTATATTATCTCCCAAACGGAATGCAAAAGTTTGAATTACCTAACAATACAGTAATATCAAACGATTATTTTACTATAGTTCATACCGGGACTTTTTACCCTAATTTCAAACCTTATGGACTACTCGAGGCATTGGCAAGGTGGAAACAAGGTTGTCAACCTCCAGGAATTCCCGAGTTCCATGGAATTAAATTAAAATTAATTGGATGTTCCGATATGGTAACCAAAAAAATTGTATCCGATCTTGACTTGGTCGATGATGTCTCTTTTGAACCATGGGTTCCACTGGAGGAGGCCAGGAGAATAATGTGTTGTGCTGATGCTCTCTGGGTAACTTTGGGAACCGGGAAAGAAGCGGCGTCGTACGTACCTTCCAAACTATTTGAATATATTGCTGCCCAACGCCCAATTTATGGTTTTTTCCCCCCTGGGGAAGCATCAAGTATCTTAAAAAATACCGGTACTGGTTTTGTATTTGAAAAAGATGATTGTGAATTAGTGATATCTGTTCTATTTGAAGCAATCCAAAGTAAAAAAGAGGGGAAAGCATTTCCTGAATTTTATAGAAGAAATGAAGAAGCTGTGGGTGAGCTTGATGTCGAAAAAGTTCTTGAACGGTTTCAAAATATACTTTCAAATATCATAAAAATAAGTTATTAAAAAATTAAGAAAAAGGTAAAAAAGTGTTACCTCATCCAGATTCATTACGCATTCTAGGACCAATAGTTTGTTTTATCTATATCCTTCTAGGAATGAAAAGGTCAGCTTTTCTTTTTATGGGGTTCATGATTTTTTATTATTGGAAAGTGTCTTACCATTTTCCAATTTTCATAAGTATAAAAGCACAATTAATCTATGGTTGCATACTCCTGATTATCATAATTTTAAAATTAACTTCTCTCGACCAGGATATAAAAACACATCCAATTTTTCGAACTTTTTTATACTTTTTAATAGCATATTCTCTTTCTTTTCTTTTTGCCTGGGATTATCTTTTTTCATGGGAAAATTCCGTATACCACTTTTTAATTGTACTCATTATCGCAATGGGAGTTCTTGTTTCGGTAAAAGATGAAGCAGATATCAAAATTGTTATATTCAGTATAGTTTTTATGTATTTATATTTGGCTTATGAGCCCATGTACAGGTTTTTATTCAAGACTTCGGGGAACGTACATTTATACGGAGATGTTTTTGTCGCTGATCTTGGTATTCTTTCTGGTCATGTTTCTCTTGCTAACAATATGAATCAAATGATACCGATAGCAATATTTCTTCCGTTTCTTATTGACAATAAGATTTTCAAAATTGTTTCAATAATTCCTCTATTAGTATTTCTAATTACACTAATTGGTAGTAACTCACGCGGAGGTGTTGTTGGGCTTCTTTTTCTATTTTTATGTTTAATATTCTTTTCTTCCAAAATAACAAGTTCGAAGTGGATTTTTGTTGTAATAGGAGGGGTGTTTTTAGTGTTTGGTGGTCTTTTAATGGATACTTTTAGTAGAATTAACCCAGATAGCGCCGAGGGTCGTTTAATTCGTTTGGTACACGGAATCGAAATGGTTCGCAAAGGAAATTTTTTCGGTGTTGGACCTGGGTGTTATATCCTTGCTTCTGGGAAATATTTTGGTCATAGAATGATGTCGCACAACATGTATGGACAATTGGTGGGAGATCTCGGTGTACCTGGGGCAATTACTTGGTTTATATTTATGTATAACGTATTGCGCAGTCTCAATGAATCAAGAAAAAATATAAAATATGATTTAAATGATTCGAAATATTGCTATCATTATCTCGCACTTGGTCTTATGCTGTCGCTTCTTGTTCGAATGTTGATTGGTTTAGGTGCGCATAGTTTGTATTTTTTCAATTGGTATGTTTTTGGAATGCTTGCTCTCCATATTTCCAGGCAAAACATGGCAGAAAAACAAATTATAATGAAAAGATGAGGCTAATATTTGTGAAGGCAGAAAGTTCAAAATATACAATTCTTGTTCCTGTTAAATACCCCGTTGGCGGTATTAGAACTTATATTAAGTACACTTTTATAAAATTCGATAAATATAAATATGAATTTATTCTGGCTTCGCAAGATTGTAAAAGAGCTGAAGATTTGAAGGAAGAGTTTGGTGATATCAATTTTAAAGTAATAAGTTCAAGTTCAAAAAATGATTTTTTTGCTCTCGCAAAAACTGTTCTAAAGGCTTTGATTTTCCAAAAAATAGATTTAATACACAGTCAAGGATATACGGCAGGATTAATAACTTGCATTATTAATCTTTTTTTTCAGAAACCACATATCATAACCTTGCATCATGTTTTTAGAGCAGGTCAATTATCTGATTCTTTTTGGGAGACATTCCCTAGATTGAAGAGAAAATTAATAGAACTTATTTTAAAAAGAGCATCCTTAATTCAAGCTGTTAGCGAAGATGCGAGGATAAACCTTCTTCAGAATTTCCCAGGATTAAGTAAGCTAGGTGCAAGAATTGTTGCCAACTCAAATGGTATAGATATTGATGGATTTATTAAATCCACCGAAATTAAAGAAAAGATTCAGCTTCCTGGTAATATCTTTTTGTTGGGATTCCTTGGTCGATTTATGCCCGAAAAAGGCTTTCCATATATTATTGATATCGTAGAGGAATTAATAAAAAAGCATCAATTTACAGAATTTCGAGTAGTCTCTATAGGTACCTTTGGTGGATTTTTTAGAGAGTACAAAAAAATAATCGAACAACGAGAATTAACACAGTATTTTATTTTTCCAGGATTTGTAAAAAATACTTACAATGCATTATCAAAAATTCATATCTTACTTATTCCGTCACTTGGTGAGGCTTGTCCCTTGGTGCCCATGGAAGCTTTAATAGCTGGCACGCCTGTGATTGGTTTTTCATGTATTGGCCTGCGTGAGGTTCTTGCTGGTACACCCGGAATTTTGGTTCCTGTTAAGGATGTTGATGGAATGGTTAAAGAAATACTTAATATCAAATCAAACTTTCAGCAAATGAAAACAGAATTTATAGATTTTATCCCGGTTGCAAAAGCAAGATTTGACGTAACCAACACTGCCATTAGACTAGAACAACTTTATAAGCAATTGTTGTAAACCAAATTGCGTGCTTTCAGAAGGAAATTGTATGGATTTATATAAACCAATTTTTGAAAAATTATTCAAGCCCTCTTTGTTAAAATACAAAGGGGAAAATTATCTTCCTTATCTAAAGGTTCTAAAAACTTTACATTCCAAAAGCTACGGCGAAATACGAAGCTACCAATTAAAAAAAGTTAAAGAAATTGTTTATGAAGCTTATCATCATGTTCCTTTTTATCGAAAGGAATGGGACCAAATTGGGCTTAAACCTGAAGATATTCAAACACTTGAAGATATTAAAAATATACCCATTCTATCCAAGGCAAAATTGCGCGCGCAAACTTCAGACTTTGTATCTGAAAAAGCAAAACTACAGGATTTAATAGTCAGCGGCACTGGAGGAACGACTGATTCACCCATTAAGTTAATATATGATAGAGAACGTCTTTTATTTAAAAATGCCGAAATGGATTTTTTCCGGAAATGGTGGGGATGGGACTTTGGTGATAAGGTCGCTTACCTTTGGGGCGCGCCTCAAGATATACCTAATATAAGTAGTACAAAGTGGAAAATAATAAATCTGTTTTTTGGACGGAAATTGTTTTTATTTTCATCACTTATGGATGAAAAAATCATGTCTGAATATGTTACAAAAATTAATCAATTCAAACCAGGAATTCTACAAGCATATACCAATCCTGCTTATGTCCTTGCTCAGTTCATCCTCAAAACTAATATAAAAGTTCATCGGGCCAAATCTGTTGTACTAACAGCTGAGGCTTGCCATGATTATCAAAGAAAGACTATCGAAAAAGCTTTCGGAGCTCCCGTATATACATTTTATGGTTGTCGCGAAGCTGGGTATGCTGGAATAGAATGTAGCCATCATGATGGATATCATCTAAATTGTTCCAGCCTATACACTGAAATCGTTCGAGATAACCAAGATGTTAATTCTGGAGAGATGGGAAATATTATTTTTACAGATTTATTGAATAAAGAAATGCCATTTATCCGATACCAAATTGGTGATATCGGAATTCCTGAAGAAAATGCTTGCTCTTGTGGGTCCCCACTTCCAAAAATGAAGTTTTTTGCTGGAAGAGAAACAGATGTTTTTCTGACGCCAGACGGCAAATATATTCCAGGTGTTTCTCTCTGCGATCGCGTCATTGAAGATTGCCAGGGAATTCAAGCATTACAATTTATCCAGAATGAAATTGATAGAATCTCTGTGAAAATTGTAAAAGGAGAAAATTTCTCTGAAGAAGATATCCTTGAATTGGATAAAAAATTATTTAGCTATTTCGGAGATCAGTTAAAGATTGAAAAAAATTTCGTTGAAGAAATTCCCAAAGAAAAATCGGGGAAAACTCGTTTTTGCATATGCAACCTTCCTAAAAGAAGTTAAATGAAAAAATGAATGAAAAAATATTTATATCTTCTGTTGGGGATATTTCATTCATGGGGGAATTGGCAGACCGGCCATCTACTGTCCCATTTAGGGACATTATTTCCCTTTGGGCTAATGCTGATCTGGTTGTCGGAAATCTAGAATGCCCCCTCTTAAGTGAGGAGCTTGGGCAGAAAGTTGAAGGGAAATGTACACTTAGGGGGCATCCTGGTTGGGCTGATGTTTTGAAAAAATGTGGCTTCGGGGTTGTTTCTCTAGCTAATAATCATATGATGGACTATGGGGTGGAAGGTCTTTTTTCCACTATGGAGGCTTTGGATAGGGCGGGGATTTATTACGCAGGAGCTGGGGAAGATATTGAGACTGCAAATTCTCCTTTGATAATTAATCTACAAGGGAAAAAAATCGCTTTTCTCGCACGCACTGTTGTTGAAGTTTCCTCGCCATCTTACGCAGAATTCAATAAACCTGGGGTAGCCTATTTTCGAGAGGATGAAATCATTCCACGTGTACTGGAATGTTCAAAAACGTGCGATATTGTAATTCTTTCATTACATTGGGGAATTGAACATTATTCTTATCCATCACCTCAGCAACGCGTTTTAGCCAAAAAATTGGTTTCAGCCGGTGTGGACATTGTTCTTGGTCACCATCCACACGTATTACAGGGTGAAGAAAAGTTGGATTCTGCAATTGTTTCATATAGTTCAGGAAACTTTTTATTCGATGATGTTCCTTGGAGTTATTTTGGAGAAGATGGGCAGAAAAGAACAGCAAAACTATTATTGACCGAAGAAAATCGAAAAGGAATGATTTTAGAGATTTACATTTCAAAGAATAAAGAAATAAAAAGTAAACGGAAATTTTGCTCAATAAAAGAAAAAAATCGAATTGTTCATGATAGTTCCTATAGCAGAGAAATGAGCTATTTAGACTTGTCTAAGCGATTGGGTTATCCCAACTACAAATTTTTTTGGAAAATTTATTCTTTTAAACGTGAGTGGGACTTGCGTATTAAAACTATTATTGATTTTAAAAATTTTCATTTAAAATTAAAAAAATTGCGGTTTCATCATGTTCGTCATCTTCTTTATAAAATTAAAAAATCTATTGAGGTTGCGATGGGGAAAACAACAAACCCATATGAATGAGTTTAAAGATTTATAAAAAAAATCGATAAGGTTGGTAAAAAAGGCAAAGATTATGAAAAAAATATGGATCACATGGGAAAGGCAACGTCGAAACCGCGAGCTGAGTAAAGCATTAAATGTTGAATTATTTGAATTGTATGAAATTGATAATATCAAAAACTACTTTTTAAAGTATTACACTGGAATTTATAAAACAATAAAAATTTTATTAAAAGAAAAGCCACAGATTGTTTTTTGTCAAAACCCCTCCCTTGTACTGGCTTTTTTTATGACCATGACAAAAAAAATTTTCAAAACAAGGGTTTGTGTCGATGCGCATAATGCAGGATTATTTCCAGCAGAAGGAAAATCGCGATTTCTTTTGCTTCTAGCCCGCATCGTGCAAAAATGCGCTGATATTACCATTGTAACAAATAAAAATCTTCAGGTTTTTGTTGAGAAAAACGGGGGGAGAGGCGTTGTTCTACCTGACCGAATCCCAACTTTCTTTAATACCAGAACCCTTCAATTGAAAGGTCGCCTAAATTTGCTGTTTATTTGTACCTTTTCTTCTGATGAGCCTTATCAGGCTGTATTTGATGCTGCTGCGGAGCTTCCAGAGGATTTTATAATTTATGTGACGGGAAACTATAGGAAGAAGCATATAGAGCCTAAAAATCTTCCTCCTAACGTAATTTTGACAGGCTTCGTTCCAGAAAAAGAGTTTCTGGATCTTTTGAATTCAGTCGATGCTACAATCGATCTGACTACCAGAGAGAACTGCCTTGTTTGCGGTGCATATGAAACAGTTGCTGTGGAAAAAATATTGATTATTTCTGATACTGCTGCGCTTCGTGAGTATTTTCAGAGGGGAGCCGTATATGTTGATAATACAGCCAGTGGCATTCGGAGAGGCATCGAAATTGTGAACAGCAAAAGGAAGATTCTGCAGAAGGAGGTAGTGGAGTTAAAATCCTTTTTGAATGCTGATTGGGATAATAAACGTGCGGTTCTTGAAACGACTATTAAGTCATGGTCGGCTGGGGGTTGAGAAATGCAACCTGTTCATGTGATGCATATCAGGGACGGCCGCGGAATTTTTGGCGCTGAAAGGGTAATACTTGCTCTACTTAAAAATTATGACAGAAAGGAATTTAAAATCTCGCTCTTGTGTATGAAACGAGGCGACGGTGCCAGTAATTCCTTGATTGAAGAGGCCAGAAATCTAGGAGTATCGGTTTTTACAGTCGATATTAAAGGAAAGCTGGACCTTTCGGGTATACTGAAAATTCGACGATTGTTCCAAAGTGAGAAGGTATCCATTTTTCATTCCCATGACTTTAAGTCGGATTTTTATGGATGGTTGGCTTCACAAGGATTGAAAGTCCAACGTATTGCAACGGCCCATGGTTCAACCAGGGATTCCCTGAGGAAAAAATTTTATTTGCTCTTTAATGAGAAGGTTATTTGGAGACAATTTCATAAGATAATAACTGTATCGAAAGAGTTGGAAGCAGACCTTTTGGATGCAGGGTTATCCAAAAAACAGGTTGTTACTGTACGAAACGGTCTTGATTTTTCTACATTGGAGTGTAGGTTAGACCGCATTATGGGCTCGCCTATTCCCCCCCAATGCAAGGGGCGAAAGGTATTTGCAGTTATAGGTCGCCTTTATCCAGACAAGGGGCATATTATTTTTCTTGATGCATTTGCGAAAGTCATAGGGACTGGAAAGGATATTTGCGCCCTAGTGGTCGGGGATGGTCCTTTTCGCACCCATATTGAGGCTCATGTAAACCGTTTGGGGTTGAACCAGGTGATTCACATGTTAGGTGTCCGTTCCGATATGGGAAGGCTGTATAAGGATATTGATTGCCTCGTCATACCGTCTCTACGTGAAGGTCTGCCCTATGTTTTGTTGGAAGCCATGGCTATGGAGGTAAATGTCATTGCAACCAAAGTCGGGGAAATCCCATCGATAATTGAAGATGGGGTTAATGGCCTGCTTGTTTCTCCTGGGGATGCGACGGGACTTGCAAAGTCCATTGAGAGCTACCTTGAAAAGAATGAATTTCATTCCAATTGGAAGGCCTTGGGGAAAGAAAAGATTCTTAGGGAATTTTCAGCAGAAAGTATGACTCGGAATATCGAAAGTATTTATAGACACTCTTCTTTATAACTGAGCTCAAAATACTTTCAGACCTTGTTTTGCATAAATCAAAAATTTTTTTGGGTGGTTTCGTCATTTTATGAAAAATGAAAAGGGGAAAAAAATAAATATTCTGTTCATAATTGATTTCATAGCTTCCAAATATGGAATGGTAGGTGGGGCTGAAAGACAATTGATAGATAGAATTCGGTACATTGATAAAAGCCGATTTAATCCGGTTTTATGTTGTTTACAAAAGAGATTTCATAATGAAATTTTTGATAAGATTTTATGTAAAAACGAGATAATCCATTTTTATTCTTTTAAGTCTTTAAAGCTACCTTATAAAATATTTTTACTTTGGAAATTAATCGTAAAAAACAAGATTGACATTGTTGAAACAACCTTTTTTGATTCAATTTTTTTAGGAGTAATTACAGCTAGGCTCGCTAAAGTTCCTTACGTTATCTCCTGCAGAAGGGATATGGGATTTTGGTATGATAAAAAATTGCTTTTTTTTCTTAAAATTCTCAATCGAATTACCGATAGGATTTTAGTTAATTCAGAAAGTATAAAAGAAATTACAAAAGGAGCAGAAAAAATTACTCCCTGTAAGATTGATGTTATTAAAAATGGAATTGATATAGAAAAATTCACCTTGGTTGAAGCTAGTGATTTTGTCCGTGAATTTTCACAGATTGATGTAGGGAACAAAATTGTTGGCATTGTGGCGAACTTCAATAGAAAGGTAAAACGTGTAGATCTTTTCATAAAGGCACTATCTGAAGTTCTAAAAACAGGATACGATTGTAAATTTGTGATTATTGGAGATGGAAAGTTAAAAAAAGAACTTGTTACCCTCTCAGAAACTTTAGGGGTTGCAGACCATTTGGTTTGGGTCGGTCGCAAGGATAATCCTATTTCATACATCAAAAGTTTTAACGTAGGTGTTATTTGCTCTGACTCCGAAGGGTTTTGCAATGCCTTATTAGAGTATATGGCTGCTGGAATCCCAATAGTAGCTACGAATGTTGGCGGGAACCCAGAATTGATCGAGGAAGGGAAGAACGGTTTTTTGGTTCCACCCGATGATCATCATGCTTTGGCTGAGGCAATTTTAAAGCTATTAAATGATGAGAATTTAGCGGATAAAATGGGATGTGCAGGAGCGCGTCTTGTGAATGAAAAATATGATTGGAATATAAAGATAAAAGAATATGAAAAATATTACCAAAGATTAGTTGGAGATTATTGCATAGACGAACATACAGGATTATCAGGAAGCGAATAATTGAAGTAGTTGTGGACATGATGCAGTAGGTTAGGAGCTATTGCCAGCTAAGTCTGTTTATCTTGGTCGGACCTCGCGGGGTTTGGGCTTAAACCTGGAGGAAATGTTTTTCTTGAGTCGGCTTGAGATATTACTTCGTGTTGAGGATCCAGGGAGCACGACGTTATTTAGAAGCCTAAGGGTTACCTGGGTACCCGGGTTCTGGACAACATCCGATCCAAAATTTGGGAAAGAGTCCGCAACCCTTAAAGTTTTGTAGCCGGCTTTCGTCCACTAGATGCAGAAAGGCTGCGTATAGGTGGCTACGGTGTTGGAGGCGAACTGAAAAAAGTTTTCTTTCCCTTCAATATGGGTTTTCAGGGCAATTCCAGTTCTTGAGGAACGATCTCTGCGTTCCCCCAAGCCGTCTGCTGCATCTTGAATAAGAGATATGTGGATTAGGGGGAAATCCTTAATGGCAGGTCTTGGCAAACTATAGTCGATCGGTTGCTTCATCTCAGGTCCACCTTGCTTATCAAAGGCGAGGGCTGTTGGCTCAAGAAAAAGGGAAAAATTAATCCCTGGAGGGAGAAGGCAGCTCGGTCGCCTTTCAGGGAGACAAGCGAGCATGAACTGACTGCCGACCAATAGCGTACATTTGTACTTCTTTAAATGTTGCTAAAGAAGTCTGGTGTTGACCGAAAATGTTTGTGATGGCCTTTTTACCAACCCTTTTTAGGTAAAAATCCAAAAATTACGTGTAATTAAAATTTACTTTCAATAGTAATATTTTTGAAAAAAGCTTCTTATGACATTTGATTGATTTTGACAAAAAATTATCACCATTTAAATTTCAGGGAAAAATTCATGAATTTGGTTAGGCTTGGAATAATCGGATGTGGAGCGGCTGCTTTGCGGTATTATGTACCTGCTATCAAACGATACCCGGAGTTGATTAATAATTTGTGCTTGGTTGACAAAGACTTGGAGCAAGCAAAACAACTAGCTAACAAAATAGGAGGAGGAAGAATTTTTGACAACTATGAAGCGTTGATAGGCAACGTCGATGGGGTCATAATTGCTTTACCACACAAGTTTCACTTTCCAGTTGGTATGCATTTTCTAAAGTCTGGTATCCATGTTCTTTGTGAGAAGCCTTTGGCTGAGACCTTGGAACAAGCCGAAATGATGTGTACTGCGGCAGAGGTAAACAAAGTTCACCTTTGTGTTAATAACACCAGGAGGATGTTTCCAGCCTTCCAAGCAATTAAAAAAATAATTGATAGCAATATTATTGGGGATTTAGAAAGTATAAATTATATAGAAGGTAATTCTTTCGCATGGCCTAGCAATACCGGATTTTATGTAGATCCTAGTGTAACTGATAAGGGTATTGTTATGGATCTTGGCCCACACGTTTTAGACACTATCTGCTGGTGGTTAGAAGGTGGAAAAACTAAAATTAATTCATGTTACGATGATTCTTTTGGAGGACCAGAATCTGTAACACATATAAATGCTAAAAATAAGAACTGTGACATTGATATAAAACTTAACCGTTTAATGGAACTGGAAAATCAATATACTATTATTGGGAAAAAAGGAGTTATTAAAGGAAAAATTTTCGATTGGTTTAAATTCTCTATAGAAATGTATAATGGTAAAAAAGAAATTCATATAAAAAAAACGAAAGCTAAAATTTATCCTGATTTTGTAAAACCAATTATTAATAATTTTATTGAAACAATTCAAGGAAAGGAAAAACCACTTATATCAGGTAAAGATGTTTTAGGGTCGATTAATATGATTCAGGAATTTTATCGACTCCGAAAACAATTTTGTCTTCCCTGGTATCAAAAACTTGATTTACCTCCTATGCCTAAAGAAGAAAAAATTTTAATAACAGGCGCAACTGGCTTTATTGGTTGTCGAATTGTTGAAATTCTTCATATGAACGGATATTCCAATATTCGCGCTGGAATCCGACAATGGTCCACTGCCGCACGACTTGGTCGATTCCCAGTTGATATTGTTTTAATGGATTTGTTGCGAAAGGAAGACATCTATACAGCTCTTACCGATGTAAAATATATCATACATTGTGCCAAAGGAACTGATGGTGCAACTGATTTGGGGACAAGGAATTTATTGGAAATAGCTTTCGAAAATAAAATAAAACATTTTGTTCATTTAAGTACAACTGAAGTATATGGTGGTTCGGAAGGAGAGATCGACGAAAATACTCCTTTGAAATATACAGGTAATGAATATAACAGGGCTAAAATTGACGCCGAAAAAGCTTGCTGGGAGTTTTTCGAAAAAGGTCTGCCAGTTACAATCCTTAGACCTTCAATAGTATATGGTATTTTTAGTAGCAACTGGACAGTCCGTTTCGTAAAAATGATGCTTGAAGGAAAATTTGGGGTCTATGATAAACATGGTGAAGGTTACAGTAATCTCATATATGTTGATGATCTTGCACGAGCCATTTTTTCCATTTTGTATAAAAATCAAACATTTGGACAGGCGTATAATATTGTAGGCCCAGAATTATTAACCTGGAATGAATATTTTTATAAACTTAATCGTTGTCTTGGTTTACCTCCTTTAAAAAATTTACCAGCTTCTTATGTTTCTTTTAAAACCTCAGCATTGTATCCGTTAAGGATTGCAGGTAAAATTATTAAAAAGCATTTTATGGCTCCTGTTAAAATATTGGCTTCTAATAATAGATATGCAGATAAATTACTACGCAAAACGGAAGAAACCTTAAAAAATACTCCAGCATCCGAAGAACTTTCATTGTACAGTAGAAAATCTATTTTTATTAATAAAAAATTTCAATCTTTGGATAATAAATTTGAAATGAACTCTTTGGACACTTCCTTGAAAATTATTTATGACTGGTTAGACCATCAAGGAGTTATTTAAGACATTTTTTGGAGTCTATATGGCTGGGATAATTTTTTCATACGGTAAAAATGTTAAAGATATTCATAAAATTCTCCACGAAGATCATCTTTATAGAAAAAACTTTTTACATTCCAGCTTCACTGAATTAAATAGCAATTTTTGTATTTCAAAATTTGGGAGAAATAACGAAAAAGATCAGAATTATTTTATTTCAGATGTTTATAATATTATCTGTCTCGGAACAGTTATTTATAAAGATTTTTTAGGAACGTCAGCAATAAAAAAAATTGCTGAAGAATTAAACAAAAAAACAATTGTGGAAATTACTAGATATTTGGATGGACATTACCTGATTTTTTTAATTGATAAAAAAAATAATTGCATTAGTATTATTACAGATCATGCTGGAATGTTTCATGCATACGTATATAGGGAGAAAGAGCGAATTTATGTTTCAACCTCTTCTTATATTTTAGGGAAAAATTTCAAAACAACATTCAATTATGAAGCTATTGGACAATTTCTTAGATGCGATACAATATATGATCTTGATACAATTTATAATGAAATAGAATTGTTGGAGCCAGCAACTATATTCACTTATCAACTTGGAAATGAAATAAAAGAGGAAAAACACAAGTATTGGAATGTTCCAAGTAATATTGAAGATAAAATGACAATCGAAGAAGCTGTTGAGTTGTGGGCAGAAACTCTTCTTGAAACTGGAAAAATTATTGGAGCAAATGGAGTTATCTGTGATTTAACAGGTGGATATGATTCCCGTTTAATTCTAGCTTCTTTATTGCCGTATGTTGAAAGTAAAAATACATCTTTTACTACATTTTGTTTCGGTCCCCTGTTTTCTCCCGATGTAGTGGCAGCAAGAAATATTTGTAAAAATCTTCAAGTTGACAATCTTTGGTTAGATTTCCCTCCAAATTGGAATCGCCAATTTTGCGAATATATAAATTACGCTCTTTCTATAACAGACGGAGATGAAAATATATTTAATTACGCTCCAATTTTGTATGCAAATAAACAAAAAAAAGAAAAGTACTCTCTGTCTGTTAATGGGATGGGCGGTTGTTTTGTCAAAAGTCACAGCTGGGCACAGGAATTGTCTATTTCAAAAAAACCGGCAAACATAAAAAGGTTTGTTAATTTTAAAAATTTGCAGTATGAGTACGACAATTCTGTTCATTCAATTGTTTTTCAGAATATTATCAAAGACCTTCCAAATTTATTGAGCGAGAAATTTAATAAGACAATATCTGAATTAGACATATACCAAACTTATAATACTTTGCAATTGGATACAATCAGATTATATCAAAAGGAGCGCCGATGGGGGGGGAGAACCATAAGCTCCTCCAACCAAATCATAAACGTTCTTGCACCCCTTTATTTTAAAAAAAGTTTGTCTGCTGGTTTTCTTATACCTCCGCATTTTAAAAAAAATGGTTTATTATTAAAAAGAGTTGCCACCAAAATCAATCCTGAATTAGCAGCTCAAAAAATGAGTTCAGGATTGCCTTGTGAAATAGCAAACTTTAAAAATTTCTATAAGTATTATCCGATTCTTCCTTTCTATGCGAAAAAAATTCTAAAAGTATTATTTCAACAATTTATTAAAAAAACTATTTTCCTTGATAAATCCTTGTCTTTGCATAAAGAAGAAGTGTTTCAAAGTTTTTACGATAGTCAACTTTTTCATGATATTGGTTCAATGGAGAGTTGGATTTCAGGAAGTCTTTATCAACTTGATAAGGCCAAAAATTTTCTAAATAATGCTAGTCGACCAGGGTTTAGATACTATCCACAGATAGAAAAAATGATTTCTCTTGAACTTAAGTTAAGAAGTGAGGGGAAAAAATTTTTGTGAGGATTTTTATATTTCTTTTTACTTCTCCGATCGGATAATGTGTCTCCTCCTCATTCGAATTAAACGCTGGATGACCTTAATTTTTAAGATATCATTATTCTACGGATTTAAATTGTAATTGTACTGTTGTAAGTTGATAGGATATATATGAATGCTCTTCGGTTTTAGAATGCGAAGTATCAGAATCATTGCGCTCAGGGCCTCCCAAGGACTTCAAAAATTGTGTGAAATTGCGGTTTCAGCGACGGTTCAATGATTTTTCAAGGGTGCGCAGGTAAAATATCCGTTGCTTTCGGTAAATCTAAGTGGTTATTTAACTGGGGATTCGAAATCCTCTGGATATGGATGAGTGGCATTTAATATCGAGGATGTTTTTTCAAAGTCTTCTCGGGAAAATGGGAATTTCGTATGCCATATCGAAAGTGATCCCTGGCAAAGTGTCTGGTTTCCCGGTTGAACGAAACGTAGAGGAATTATCTTTACAGGAAAGCGGGAATGCAAAATTCCGGCACGGGAATTGCTCTTCAAATTTTCGCCAACTATCGAAATATTCACAGTAGGGTGATTTTTAAAGAGGGCGAGGAGGATTAAAATGAAAAATCTGTTTTTCCTGATGGTTTTATCTGCTCTAATTATCAACGGATCTGTTACGCATGCAGCCAATCGTCTGCTCTATGAGAATTTTGACGACCAAGTCTTAGATAGTCGTTTAATTCCCAGAGTCTATGGGCTTTGGGGTGAGGAAGATGGGGTCAACCAAGGGGATGAATACACCTTAAACCAGGTTGGATACAACGGAAAAGGGTATTGTTTTACTTCCACCACAGAGGTCCCCAAGAACGAATGTTTTCTGGCATGGGAAAACCGTGCGGGATATACCCCCTTGCCGAGTCCCTGGCCAACCAATGAGTGGTATGTTTCTTTTTGGGTGCGTTACCCAACTTTTACAAAAACTGTTAATCATGAAAACATAAAACTTTTCTATCCTCGATGGGATGGAGGGGATAGTCACACTGCTTTTGATGATACTGGAGGAGGCGCGCTTTATCATTCTGAGAAGTCAGCAGGGGAGTATGTAACGAATAGCAACTGGATATCTGTTCCTGGTATTAACGATGGAAATTGGCATCGAGTTGAGTTCTATATGAACATGGAACGTGGCATCAGCAGGTTTTGGTACGATGGCGACCTGAAATGGGATAAAAATTGGGGACCTGGAACCTGGAGGACGCCTTTCTCAATGTACTATTTCACGTTTGGTTCAATTGATGCCTCTGGTGATAGTATTTTTAATCGACAATTTGATGAAATTGAGGTCTGGGACGGTATGCCAAATGCTGATGGAGTGACTGATCCGGATCCTACGCCAGCTCCTCCTGAACCTACGCCTGACCCGATTCTTCCTCCTGTCTTGCACAGCCCCATCACAAACAGCAATTAACACATGGGGCAGAAATAGTCGTTTAGCAACACTGTTGGCGGAAGCACCCCGAATCTAGGCCTTTATAAACCAAAATATTGCCCCGCCCCCTTTGCCAAACCTTGCAAAGGGGGCTTATTTTTTCATTCTATTTGGTCCTTTTCAATCGGATGCCACCGGGTTGATTTGTACCACGGTGGAAACCTTGTTAAGATGAAGGTCAGAATGTTGCTGATTGACGACTTAAAGATTGGGGTTGCGCAGGAGGGCCCTAAAAAGGTAAAAACTATAAATATTGTTTCGGCAGTTTTCAGGTTTTGGATCTTTCTCTAATGATCTAATCCTGACTGGCGCAGGCGTTGGCAGATAGCCAAAGCAAAGGTATTTTTCGATAGCAGGCCCACATGTCGTAAATTGTTGGTGCATATGAAGACTCAAGCTAAAATAACTGTTTTATTGCTTTTTTTACTACTCTTGGTTCCTTTGTTATCCTGCGGGGGAGGAGGTGGGTCCGGTAGCGGGGACACCCCCTCCCCGGATCCGCCACCCATTGTCATTTCTTCAGACTGGGAACATGAGCCGACCTATATTGAAACGGCAATGGACGCTGGAAACACCCACTACAATTCCGGTGGCCGGCGCCTCGTCCGGATCGACAACACGACCTTAGCACTTGTGGTCGATGGGGCCAATGACCACCTGTACCGAACCCAGGACAACGGGGCGAGTTGGACCGAGATCGACAGCGAAGCGGGTTTTTCCGGCTGTCTCCTTACCGGTCCGGGGAGCTACGTGTATCATTTCTCCCGCTTCGGTACCAGTGTGAGGATGGTAAAGTTTATTTACAATGCGACTACCATTCCTGCACCAATCAATATTTTCACTAATATGGGTCTAAGCAATCACGGCGCCTACACCATGCTCAACGGTACCGTTGATGCGGATGGAAACCTTTACGTGTTTATTCATTTTGATACGGGAACCGGCGGGGACACGATTTTTTTGCTTAAATCGGAGGACCACGGCTCCACGTGGAATCCTCCAGTAACCGTCAGAACGGGAAATGGTAACCATTCCTACGGGTACATGCACTCCGATGTGACACCTGAAGGCGACATTGTTCTGGCTTATTCGGAATGGGGGTCTCTGAGTTCCCAATTTGCGATCAGCTCTGATGGGGGCGATACCTGGTCACATACCGAAATCGCGTCGGGTTCCATCTACAATCCTTGTATTTTGCCCGTTGGTAACAATGAGATTTATGTGTTTGCACAGTCAGATCCGAATAATGGACTTGTTTTTAAGAAGTCCTCGGACTCGGGAGCAACTTGGCCTGCGACCTGGACTTCCATCCAGTCTAACCATACTGGTGGATATGCTGACCCTTCGGCCGCCTTGGGAAGTGACGGCACAATTTACGTAGCGTTTCGGGGTGCGGAAACACTTACTGCTCTCAGCGACGACTTGCGTGAATTTATGGCTCGGTCAGTAGACGGTGGCGCGTCCTGGGATTTTCCTGATAAACACCTTGCGGGAGGGCGCGTGGGCACCAGATCGAACTTGCGTTACCAGACCTGGTACAATTATGGGGGACCGCTGGAATGGACCTGGTTGGAGGAAAATGGCCTGAATACAAATATCTATCCGACCATGTACGACATCAATTCGGGCGTGAATATTTTTGATATTACAAATTTATAGTCAGGTTCAAGGATTATATAGTGATTTGAAAAACGCATCTTTAAGAAACTTTTTCGCATTGCCCTGCCGCTGGGAGTTGGCTTGCGGTTCAGTCGCGGGCTATGCACCGCTTCCTCTCTTTTGACGAATCGTTGCAGGCTCCTGCTGGTGACTCCAGCGGGTGACTTGCACGAGATCCGCCATCCCATCAACATCCATTCCACCATTATCAAGCACAAAAGGCCATAGTCATTTCCCCAGATGCCCAGCCGGTAAATGTCATTTTCCCTAAAAAAAGCGATTTTTTGAATTAATGATTTTAAATTTTGTCACCAATCTACGACAAAAGGAGTCTTGGCTTTAGCGGTTTATGCGTTAGACGCAGATTAAATTCTAAAATCTTTCCAAAAAAAAATCTATCGTTCAAACTGGGACACCTTCCTAAGCAAACGATATTCCTCAAAAAAAAGAAAAATTCCTGAAGTGCTTAATTTTTCGTCGAAAATCCCTTGGTATGCCTTTTGCTCAAAATTGCCGTGATCTGGTGCCGAAGGGTGGTATCCCGGTCAAAAACGTTTGCAAATCGGACATTTTCTGGATTTTTAACGGATGAAAACGGATCAGCTTGAAAAGAGGGGGTAGAAGGATGATCAAGTGGAAAAAAGGAAAACAACCATCAGCAGCACTTTGCTGTCTATTGGCAATTGCACTTTGGTCATTTTCTTTGTGTCAGGCGTCTGCAGCCACTTGGTTCCCGGCGCCGGTTCTACAATCCGCAAGGGTTGAAAATGGAAATTATGTGTTGAGTTGGAGCCAGCCAAGCAGTCCTATCGGGAACCCTGCAGGCGGTTACGATATTTTTATCGACGGAAAGGACACAAACACCACTTGGCGAACCACTGGAACCGGCCGTATCATCACCGGTCTCAACACCAAAGTCTCTCATCGCTTTCGGATTGAAGCGCGGTGGACTCAGGCAAGACGTGCAAGGTCATCCCTGTCGAACGAATTGACTGTTGCAGCACCATCCCTCTACCCGGCGCCGGTTCTTAATAGCGCCATTCTGCAAAACGGTAGTTATGTGCTGAGTTGGAGTCTGCCTGCAGGTACGGAAACTCCCTCCGGCGGTTTCGATATATTCATCGACGGGACGAATACCAACACTACCTGGCGAACCACCGGAACCAGCCGAACCATTACCGGTCTCGACACCAGGACAACTCATACCTTCCTAGTCGAGGCTAGGTGGATGCAGGCTGATCCAGACCAATATGCCAACTCCAATGCGATAGTCGTACAAGCGGCCGCCGGAGATACTACTGCACCGAAGGTTGCCATTACCAACCCGTCGGCCAATACTACCTTGACCGCCGCTCAGACATTGACCATCGTTGCATCAGCCAGTGATAACGTCGGTGTCAGAAAGGTCGATTTTTATGCCGACGGCATTTTCATTGGTACCGACAGCACCAGCCCTTTCTCAATTTCTCAGCCCGTTTCGGCGGCCGATAATGGAACTTACAGCCTTACCGCCATTGCATTTGATTCAGCCGGAAACATGGGAAGTTCTGCTGCAATAGCGGTAACGGTTAACATCAATGACCAAGAATATGCTGCACCGGTTCTAAATAGCGCCAAGCTCGAAAACGATAATTATGTGCTGAACTGGAGCTTGCCGACCGGTATGACAGAAACTCCGTCCGGCGGTTTCGATGTTATCATCGACGGTGTTGATACCAACACCACCTGGCGGACTACCGGTACCAGCCAGACCATCACCGGTCTTGACCCTAACGTTTCCCATACTTTCCTGGTAGAGGCAAGGTGGACGCAGGCTGAGCCCGACCAATACCTTCGCTCCAACCAACTCTCGGTTGCTGCAAAAGATTCTGTTCTGCCACCGCAAATTACTTTGAACTGGAATCCGAGCAATGATTCTCGGGTCATAGGCTACCGCTTGTATTACAAGGAGAGCTCCTCCGGTGACCCCAATTACCAAAAAACTCCCTTTAATAGTACGGGACTGTCCGAAGGAGATTCACCCATAGATGTCGGTTTAAACACCAGCTACACACTTAATCTCCCATACAAAACAACAGTTTTCTGCTTCGCCGCGACTGCTTACAGCTCCGATGGCCTCGAAAGTGAGTACAGCAACATCGTCTGTACGGGGAATTAGAAAGATGTTGAAATTCTTCTGGAATTCCCTCTGAAAACTTCGGAAGGACACCTTTTGTTACATCACTAAAACAGGGCCACCTCTCAAACGGGTGGCCCTGTTTTATTATTGACTTAAATTGCTGTTTTGCTAGATTCGGTCGAGGTAAAATCTGTGCAGGAGGTTTTCAGATTTTCCTCAGCAGGTTGAGTGACATGAGACTTTTTTTGACTCGGTTTTCCGTGAAAACACTACCCTCCACTACTCAAATCGTTGTCAGGGGAACGGCAGCGGAGCGGGGGTCGGAATCGTGATCGTATAGGAAGTTCATCTTTGCTCGACTGCGATTACGGCAACGACAAGGAAAGGGAACCTTTCGAGAAAGGTAAAAACGGTATTTCTTCATGTTCGAATTCTACCTTCCCCTAATTGCCATTCTTCTCTCACTGTCCCTGGTCATCTATCTTCTGCTCAGACAGCGGTCCGGGTTGGCGATTCTGGCCCTGGCCGGTGCGCTGCTGGCCTGTGCCTGCAGCGAACTTTTCGATTTGCTGGCCGTGACCCATCCCGAAGACCTGATTATATTTAAAAGAGGCGCTATAGTCGCCGAATCTTGGCAGCCGATCGGCTTTTTGCTTTTTGCTCTTTCCTTTGGCCGTGATCGTGCTTTTCAACGGCTCTCCTGGCCGTCGCGGTTGCTGCTGGCCTTAAGCTTGGCGTTCCCGGTCTTTGCCCTGGTGGCGCCAGCGTCGCGGTTTTTCTATTCACCCGACTTTGCCGAGGAGAAGATACTGTTTCTCGGCAATCTCGGGTTTGTCTTCTACATCGCATTGATGGGATACCTGGTCTCGGCGCTTTTTCATCTGGAGCGGACTCTCGTCGCTCTGCCCAGGGCCGAAAGGGTACAAATAAAACTTGAGGTGGTCGGCGTCGGGACGATTCTGGCGATGCTGGTCGTCTATTACAGCCAGGCTCTCTTATACCGCACCATTGACATGAATCTGTTTCCCGTGCGTTCCCTGCTGCTGTCAATTGGTGTCGTCATGATCGGCTGGTCACGGCTGCGGGGCGGTATAGTGGGCGGAGTGCGGGTTTCACGGGACATGGCGTCCCGATCCCTGGTTCTGCTTGCAGTCAGCATCTATCTGGTCGGGCTCGCCCTGGTCGGCGAGGGTATGAACTACATGGATGGAGCCATGCAACGTGCTCTGTTCGTATCGATCGCCGTGCTGCTCGGCCTGGCGGTGGTCCTGGTGATCCTCTCGGAAAAACTGCGGGGCAAGGTCAAGGTTTTTCTGCACAAGCATTTTTACCGGCAAAAATACGATTATCGCAAAGAGTGGCGCCGATTTACCAGACATCTGTCATCGGCCCGGACTGTAGAGAAACTCCAGGAGGGGATTCTCTCCTTCTATTCCGAAACATTTGCCTATGGGGCAGCTGCCCTTTATCTTCGGGACGATGAAGTGGGCTGCTACCGATTTGTTGCCGGCCACCAGATCAGTCCCCTTTTTCGGCAGTTTGAAAAAAACAGCTCCTTTATCGCCTTTTTGGCCGGCCGGGACTGGATATTCAATGTTGCTGACAACAACCCGCCTGATATTGCCGATGCTCTGGATTTTTGCCGGGAAAACGAGTTCAACCTGGCTGTGCCCCTGCTATTCGAGAAGAGTCTGGAAGGGATCATTTTCCTCGGCAGAACGCTCCATCCGTGGGAACGGCTCAGCTACGAGGATTTTGATCTCATGAAAATGCTGGCCTGGCAGGCGACCTCCACCTTGCTCAGTCTGAAGCTTTCGGCCCAGCTCAGTACAGCCCGTGAGATGGCGGCCATCGGCAAGGTATCGGCTTTTGTGGTGCATGACCTGAAAAATCTTGCATCCAATCTGTCCATGGTTGCCGATAACGCCCGTGAATATCTCGATGACCCCGAGTTCCAGCAGGATATGATTGAAACCCTTGAGGGAACCACCTCCCGGATGAAGGCTCTGATCGCCCGATTAAAAAACGTGACCGAGCAGAAGGCATTGAACCTGGTGGAAGCGGACCTCCTGCAAATTGCGATCGAGGGAGTTCGTCTGGCGGGCGGAGAACAGGTGACAGTTTCAGGCGAGCCCGTATCGGTTCTTCTGGACCTCAGGGAGATCGAGAAGGTGGTGCACAACCTGGTGCTCAACGGAATAGAGGCCGGTGGGGCCCCGATCAAGGTCGAGGTCGGGCGGGACGAGACGGCCTGGCTGCGGGTCAGCGACCACGGGTCCGGCATGACCGAGGAATTCATCCGGCAACGGCTGTTCCAGCCTTTCCAAACCACTAAACCCAAAGGCTTCGGCATCGGCCTCTACCAATGCAGAAACATCGTCGAAGCCCACGGCGGCCGTATTGAAGTAGAGAGCCGGGTGGGGGAGGGGACGACGTTTACGGTTTGGTTTGATAAGGTTGTGAGGAGGGAGGGGTGAGGAGTGAGGAGTTAAACCGCAAACGTAAGCATCATGATTTGCTGGTATGGCAGGAGGGAATGGCTTTGGTGCGTGAAATATATTGTGCCACTGCTGATTTTCCCGCACATGAAAATTATGGACTTACCAGCCAGATGAGACGGGCTGCCGTATCTGTCCCCAGCAATATCGCTGAAGGTGCGGGAAGGATAAGCACCACTGAGTTTCTACTGTTTTTGAGCATCGCTCGGGGATCCCTTTGCGAATTGGAAACACAAGTACTCCTAGCTTCGGATTTAAAATACTTTCAGAACAGCTCATCGCTCTTGGACAGAATGGAAAGAGTGTTCAGTCTGCTGGGTGGCTTGATGAAGTCTTTGGAAAAACGGAATAACCGTGAGGAGTGAGGTGTGGGGTGTGAGGTGTAACCCCTAACTCCTCACCCCTCACCCCTCACGCTTTCAAAAGGTACGAACACATGGAAAAACTTCTGATCGTCGACGATTCGCCTGAGATTCACCAGCAGCTTAAATGGGGCCTGAAGAAAGACTATCGTCTGCTCCTTGCGCGGGATGCCGGTGAAGCTTTGCGGCTGTTCAATGAACATCTGCCCGATGTGGTGACCCTTGATCTCGGATTGCCGCCGGATGCCGACGGGGCGACGGAAGGGTTGCGCTGCCTGCAGGAGCTTTTGTCGCAGAAGCCGGCGACCAAGGTGATCGTCCTGTCCGGAAACGAGGAGCGGGCCAATGCCCTTAAGGCGGTTGGCCTCGGGGCTTACGATTTCTACCGCAAGCCGATCGAATTGCCCGAACTCAAGATCATCCTGCAGCGAGCCTTTCACCTGGCGGCCTTGGAGGAGGAAAACCGCAATCTGGTGAAGACGGTTCGCGGTGAGGAACAGTGTCTATCGGGGATATTCGGCCAGTGCCCCCGGATGGAGCAAATTTTTACCACCATCCGCAAGGTCGCCTCGGTCGATGTACCGGTGTTGATTCTGGGGGAAAGCGGCACCGGGAAGGAGCTGGTGGCTCGGGCGATCCACGAGAACAGCCTGCGCAAGAACGGACCTTTCGTGCCGATCAACTGCGGGGCGATTCCGGAAAACCTGCTCGAATCGGAGCTGTTCGGCCACGAAAAGGGTGCTTTTACCGGAGCTCAGAGCCAGGTCAGGGGCAAGGTCGAGTATGCCGAGGGTGGAACTCTGTTCCTCGACGAGATCGGTGAAATGCCGCCCACCCTGCAGGTCAAGCTGCTTCGTTTCCTGCAGGAGAAGGTCATACAGCGGGTTGGCGGTCGGCAGGATCTCCCCCTCGATGTGCGGGTGGTGGCTGCCACCAACATCGATATCCAGCAGGCCATTGCCGATGGAGCTTTTCGGGAGGATCTCTATTACCGTATCGGCGTGATCAGCATCGATCTGCCGCCACTGCGGGAACGGGGCGAGGATATTTTTCTGCTGGCCCATCTCTTTCTGCGGCGTTTCGGCAGTGAGTTCAACCGAAAAGTGCGGGGGTTTTCTGCGCGGGCCATGGAGGCGCTGCGAGGCTACGCCTGGCCGGGCAATGTGCGGGAGTTGGAAAACAAGATCAAGCGGGCTGTGGTGCTGACCGACCAGGCTTTTCTCGAGCCCGGCGACCTGGGATTTGCGGAAGTCACTCCGGAAGAAGGAAGACCGGCGGGCAGTGCCATTGTCATTGAACCCGTCGGCATTTCCCATCTTGAGACTCTAAACCTAAAGGAGGCGCGCAACAGAGTGGAGAAAGAAATCCTGTTGCTGGCTCTGGAAAAAGAAGGTGGAAACATCGTGCGGGCCGCCGATGTGCTCGGGGTGAGTCGGCCGACAATTTACGACTTGTTGAAAAAGCATGGCTTGCAGGGGGATTCGGATTAAATCGACACTGAGAATAGGAGAGGATTTTTCACCTTAATCGTTGTCAGTGAAGCGGTAGCGAAACGGTTGTCGTTGTCGTAATCGTAATCGGAATTAGATATTGAAAGCCGATTACGACAACGACAACGACAACGAAAAAGACATCTTACTCACCTTCTCTTTCACTGCACCCTGAACGAACTGGTTTGGCTTTCGAATTCCTGTCCGTATTCGTCCACGGCCACCACTTTCCAGTAGTAGGTCCTTCCCGACTCGAGGTTGCCGGTTGTGTGCGAGCTTCCGGTAAGTTCAGGGACCACGACGGTGTTGTTCGTCGGCGACACAGAGGTTGTGGGGGTGGTATCCACTGCACCATCATCACCGCCGCCACCGCCACCACCGCCGCAGCCGACCATGGTCATTGCCAGAGTGCTGCAGAGGGCCAGACCGGCAAGACGTTTCCGTCCCGTGGACGAGAGCAATTGCTGCAGAGTCATGCCGATCATGCAGATGAGGATCGCCATCAGAATGCCCTGGGGCGGCAGCCCGGAACCGGGGTTGGGGCCACCAGCCACAACCGTGCTGCTCTCCCGCAGGGAGGGATCGGTTCCATAATAGACGGTGAACGTCAGGTTGAGTTCCGCCGGCGGGGAGGTCCATGTCAATCGAGCCGGGGAGGAGACAATGCTGTTGTTTGCAGGCGACAGCGGGGCGGGAATCCACTCGCTTGCCACCAAGTTGGAGAATTCGCTTTCGTTGCCCTGACTGTCATAGGCGGTGGTACGAAAGTAGTAGATGCTCCATTCCGAAAGACCTGTGAGGGTGAACGTGGTGGCGTTGCCGACATCGATGGGTGAGGACCCCTCAGCGGCGTCAGTGCCGGTCATTGGCAGGGTGGCGCTGTCGGCCTGGTAATAGAGCTTGTAGCCGACAACGCCGGAGCTGGGGCTGGGGTCCCATGAAAGGGTGATATCTTTCGCGAAGCCCTTCGAAGGGGCCAGGCAAAGGCCGATGATCATCGCAAAAAGTACCATGCTGAGAGCTTTAAGAAGTTTATTCATGAGATCCTCTCCTGAAGAACGTTTCACCGAATTGCACTCATGAATAGGCAAAAGCCGTGCCCATCTGTTGCCTTATTAATAAAAACGGCTCAAGCCCTGCGGCGGCCCGGGTTTTTGCGGTGCGGTGGTTACAGATAACCGGATCCGCTTCCAAAGAGGATATGGTTTTTGACCAAGACGGGTGACAATTTTGGTTGTGGAAAACAAAAGGCAACTTCGCCTGACCCGTCCGGCAGGAACAGATTCGATTTTTGACAAGTCATATTTTGGGTTTAGTATCATCCGTATTCCTGATAAGGTTCATTTCCCCGGGAGTACTGTTGTCTGGCGGCGACACCGGGCGTACCGTTTCGGCGTCCGGATCGAATGATTCCCTGTAAACACCAACAGGAGGTTCTCTTGAAAATCATCAATATTGTCGGTGCCCGTCCCAACTTCATGAAGATGGCTCCGATCATCGAGGCTCTCAACCGCCATCCGACGCAGTTTCAGCATCTGCTGGTGCATACGGGACAGCACTATGACGAGAGGATGAGCCAATCCTTTTTTGTCGACCTGGGGATGCCCCGGCCGGACATCAACCTGGAGGTCGGTTCCGGTTCCCATGCCGAGCAGACGGCAAGGATTATGATCGAATTCGAAAAGGTCTGCCTGCGGGAGAAGCCGGACCTGGTGATCGTGGTCGGCGACGTCAACTCGACGATGGCCTGCACCATTACCGCGAAAAAACTCGGAATTCGGGTGGCACACGTGGAGGCCGGCCTGCGGTCCAGGGATATGTCGATGCCCGAGGAGATCAACCGCCTCTGCACCGATGTCCTGTGTGATTACCTGTTTACCACCGACCGTTTTGCCGATGACAATCTGCTGGCCGAGGGTGTTTCCCCGGAAAAGTGTTTTTTTGTCGGGAACGTGATGATCGATACCCTGCTCAAGCACCAGGCAATGGCAGGACGGCTCGGGCTGACGGATAAACTTGGGTTGACGCCCGGAGGATATGCCACGCTGACTTTGCATCGGCCTTCCAACGTCGATGATCCGGGTATTCTATCCGGCATCCTCGAGGTGCTGAAGGATATTTCCAGGGAACTCCCTATCGTCTTCCCCATTCACCCGCGCACGCGGAAGATGGCCGAGCAGTTCGGCCTGACCCCTTTCTTCAATCAGGGGGACAAGGTCGAAGGGATCTGGATCACCGAACCACTCGGTTATCTCGAATTTCTCCATCTAAACATGAACGCCCGTCTGGTTCTCACTGACAGCGGCGGTTTGCAGGAGGAAACGACTGTACTCGGTGTGCCCTGCATCACCATGCGCAACAACACGGAACGCCCGATCACCTGCGAAGTGGGAACGAACTATCTGGTCGGAAACAATCCGGAAAAAATTCTCGAGGCGGCCCGCAGGATCCTGAACGGCGAAGCCCGCAAAGGGCAGGTGCCCGAGAAGTGGGATGGCAAAGCGGCGGAGAGGATTGTGGATGTTTTAAGGGGTGAGGTGTGAGGTGTGAGTCGGTGCTGGCGCAGTCGGTCGTCGAATGTCATATAGTATCTCTCTGGAAGGGGGTGCCATGTCGCAAGAGAATGTAGCAAGAATCGGTATCGTTACGGTTTCCGACCGGGCCAGCCGTGGGGAATATGAAGACCGGGGGGGACCGGCCATCCGTCTTTACCTCCAGGAAGTGCTGACCTCCCCCTGGGAGCCTGTCATACGGGTCATTCCGGATGAAATCCGGCTGCTGGAAGAGACTCTGGTCGAGCTCTGCGAACGGGAGTATTGCTGCCTTGTCGTCACCACCGGCGGAACCGGACCGGCGCCGCGCGACCTCACGCCGGAAGCCACGGAAGCGGTCTGCGAAAAGCTGCTGCCCGGGTTCGGCGAGCTTATGCGGCAGGTCTCGCTGCTGAAAGTGCCTACGGCAATTCTTTCCAGGCAGACAGCGGGTGTGCGCGGACGCTCCCTGATCGTCAACCTGCCCGGGCAGCCAAAGGCGATCGGCGAATGTCTTGACGCGGTTTTTCCCGCCATCCCCTACTGTATCGATCTGATCGGCGGCCCTTATCTGACCACTGATGAAAATCGCATCAAGGCCTTTCGGCCCTCGGGGGCGGTAAAATAAGTTAATCGTTGTCGTTGTCGCTGTCGTAATCGTGATCGTAATCGGATCTTCACCTTCAACCCGACAACGATTACGACAACGACAACCGTTCCGCTGCCGCTTCACTGACAACGAAGAGAGCCTAATCTTTCCGATAATGCCATGACTGACCCCCAGAAGAATTACAGCCGAAGGCAGCTCTTCGGGCTGGTCGCCGGACCGGTCCTTTTTGGGCTGGTGCTGTTCGCGCTGCCGTCCCTTCCCGGATTGAGCGCGGGCGCGCAAAAGACCGCCGCCGTTGCCGTTTTGATGGCCTGCTGGTGGATGACCGAAGCCATTCCGATTCCGGCGACCAGCCTCCTGCCGCTGGCGCTGCTACCTCTGCTGGGAATCCTGCCGGCAGAGCAGGCCGCAGCCCCCTATGCCAATCATTTGATCTTCCTGTTTCTGGGCGGGTTTCTGATCGCCCTTTCCATGCAGCGATGGAATCTGCATCGCCGGGTGGCCATGCAGGTGGTGCGCCTGGTCGGGTTTTCGCCGGGCCGGCTGGTGTTCGGCTTCATGGCAGCCAGCGCCTTGCTGTCCGCCTTTGTCTCCAACACCGTGACGGCCATGATGATGATGCCGATCGGGCTTGCCATCATTGACCAGGTGGCCGCTGCCGGACGGCAGCAGGGGCTGGAGATCGATTTCTCTCCCGGGCGTTTCCCTTTCGGCGTCAACCTGATGCTCGGCATCGCCTACGCCTCGTCCATCGGCGGAATCGCCACCCTCATCGGCACTCCCCCGAACACGGTGCTGGCCGGTTATCTGCAGACCGCCTACGGCTATGAAATCACGTTTGCCCGCTGGATGCTGGTGGGGGTGCCGCTGGCACTGACACTGCTGCCACTCTGCTGGCTGTGGCTGGTCAAGTGGGCCAATCCCATGAAAATTGAAAAAGTACCCGGAGGCCGCGAGATCATCCTGCAGGAATTGAACAGCCTGGGTCCCCTCTCCGCCGGAGAATGGTGGACCGCCCTGGTTTTTGTCCTGACCGCCCTCGGCTGGATTTTCCGCGGTCAACTGGCTCCCTTGCTGCCGGAACCGGACATGGTGACCGACGCGACCATCGCCATGCTCGGCGCCCTGGTGCTGTTTCTGATCCCCCTGGATCTCAAGCGGGGAGTTTTCGTGATGGATTGGCAGTGGGCGGCCCGGCTCCCCTGGGGCGTGCTGCTGCTTTTCGGCGGCGGCCTCTCCCTGGCGGCGGCCTTCGAGGCGACCGGACTTTCCGCCTGGATCGGAGAGCAGGTTTTCCTGCTGCGGGAGGCGCCGATACCGGTGCTGATCGTTGCCGTTACCACTTTGATCATTTTTCTGACCGAACTGACCTCCAACACCGCCACCGCAGCGATGGCCATGCCGGTGTTCTCCGCCGTGGCGCTCGGTCTGCATCAGAACCCGTTGCTGCTGGTCGTGCCGGCTGCCCTGGCGGCCAGCTGCGCTTTCATGCTGCCGGTGGCGACACCGCCCAATGCGATCGTTTTCGGCTCCGGCTACGTCTCCATTCCGCAGATGGCCAAAAGCGGCTTCGGCCTCAACCTGATCAGTATCCTGCTTATCTCCCTTGTGACACATCTCCTTGTCGTCCCCCTGTTCGACGTGGTATACGGACAACTCCCGCAGTGGATCGGCGCCGGAGGATAGGTCTGGTGCCGGCAGTGGGAGACGGTGTACACTGTTCAATCGGACGAAGATGCATTTGTCGTTGTCGTAATCGTAATCGTAATCGCACTCGAAAACCGACAACGATTACGACAACGACAACCGTTCCGCTGCCGCTTCACTGACAACGAAAAATACTTACCAACGATAACTGCTTTTCTTCGTGTCCTTCGTGATCTTCGTGGTGCTAGCTTCTGTTTGTGGAATTTTTGAATGATAATACATAATTTTTTCGCGACCGCCCCCAAAGGGCTTGAACCTCTTCTGGCCGATGAACTGCGCGCTCTTGGTGCCGCGGACGTGGCGGAAACGCGGGCCGGAGTGGGCTTTTCGGGGGATCTGGAGATGGCCTATCGTGTCTGTCTCTGGTCCCGACTGGCCAGTCGCGTGCTGCTGCCTCTGGCCACCTTTTCGGCGCCCGGTCCCGACGCGCTTTACGAGCAGGTCCGGGCCCTGCCCTGGGAGGAACATTTCGCGGGCGAAAGCACCCTGGCCGTCAATGCCCAGGTGAACCGGTCGCAGATCAGTCATTCCCGTTTTGCGGCTCTCAAGGTCAAGGACGGCATCGTCGACAGGTTTCGGGAACGAACCGGGAGCCGGCCCTCTGTCGATGTTCGGCAGCCCGATCTGAGGATCAACCTGTACCTGTTCAACGATGAGGCGACCCTGAGTATCGATCTCAGCGGGGAGAGTCTGCATCGGCGTGGGTACCGGGCCGAGGGGGTTATGGCCCCTCTCAAGGAAAACCTGGCTGCCGCCATTCTGTTGCGGGCCGGGTGGCCGGACATCGCCGCCGCCGGCGGTTCCCTGCTTGATCCGCTGTGCGGTTCCGGCACCCTGCCGATCGAGGCGGCGCTGATGGCAGCCGATATCGCCCCGGGGCTGAATCGGCCGGCCTACGGGTTTTTCCGCTGGCTGGGGCACCGTTCGGGTACGTGGAAACGGCTGGTGGCCGAGGCTCTGGAACGGCGCAAGGCGGGTTTGGACCGGCTGCCGGACATCGCCGGGTACGATAGCGCCGGCCAGGCGATCAGGGCGGCCAGGATCAATGCCGATCGGGCGGGGCTGGGGGGGCTGGTGCGCTTTGAGCAGAAGGAGTTGACGGCGCTGCGGCCTCTGCCCGCGATGGAGTGCCGACCCGGCCTGCTGGTCGCCAATCCTCCCTACGGCGAACGTCTGGGGGAGGTGGCCGAACTGCGCCCTCTCTATGCCGGGCTGGGCGAGTCGCTCCGCACCGGTTTCGTTGGCTGGAAGGCGGCCGTCTTGACCGGCAACCCGGATTTGGCCAAACAGATCGCCATCCGTGCCCGGCGACGTCACACCCTGTACAACGGCGCCCTGGAATGCCGCCTGTTCCATTTCGACATCGATCCCCAGTGGTTTTTCGGTGCCGATATGGCTGAGGGAAGGCCCTCCACCGGGTCCTCAAAAAAAGGATTGAGCCCGGGTGCGGCCATGTTTGCCAACCGGCTGAGGAAAAACCTGCGTCAGGTCAAACGCTGGGCCGACCGGGGAGAGATCACCTGTTTTCGCCTGTATGACGCCGACATGCCGGAGTACGCCGTAGCGGTTGATCTTTACGAGCAGTGGCTGCATGTCCAGGAATACCAGGCCCCCTCCTCGATCGATCCGGATCAGGCCCGCAAGCGGCTGGACGAGGTGATGGAGGCCCTGCCCGAGGCTCTGGACATGCCCCCCGAACGGATCTTTCTCAAGGTGCGCAGCCGCCAGTCGGGAGCCTCCCAGTACAACAAGCTGTCGGCCGGCGGACAACTGCACGAGGTGCGGGAAGGGGACTGCAGGTTCCTGGTCAATTTCACCGATTACCTCGACACCGGCCTGTTCCTCGACCATCGTCTCACCCGCCGAATGATCCGGGAGCTGGCGGCGGGCAAGCGCTTTCTCAATCTGTTCGCCTACACCGGCACCGCCACTGTCCACGCTGCCCGGGGAGGCGCCGCCACCACGACCACTGTCGACATGTCGCGCACCTATCTGGACTGGGCGAAACGCAATCTGGCCCTGAACGGTTTCCGGGAGGGGCCCCGACACCGGATGATCCAGGCCGACTGCCTGGGCTGGCTGGAGCGGGAAAGCTCCCGTCCCTCGGAGCTTTACGACCTGATCTTCCTCGATCCGCCGACCTTCTCCAACTCGAAAGGGATGGAGGGAACCTTTGACGTCCAGCGGGACCATGTGCAGCTGCTGCGGCAGACCGCGAAGCTTCTGGAAAGGGGCGGAATCCTTCTTTTTTCCAACAACTTCAGGAAGTTCAAAATGGAGCGGGACGCCCTGCCGGAACTGGAGATCGAAGACGTGACTGCTGCAACAATCCCCAAGGATTTCGCCCGCAATCCCCGGATTCATCATTGTTGGGTGATTAAACATCGTGAGGGGTGAGGGGTGAGGAGTGAGGAGGAAAAACCTCGTTGTCAATGAAGCGGTAGCGGAACGGTTGTCGTTGTCGTAATCGTAATCGAAACTTATGTTGAAAGACCGATTACGACAACGATTACGACAACGAAAACGAGAAGGAATGGGACGCAGATGAACGCTGATGAACGCTTATAGGCCAGGAAAAAATGTGATGAGTCGTTACGTAGAAAAAGGTCATTCCCGAGACGGTTTTGGTCGGGAATCCAGTCTTTAAATACTTGAAAAAATGGACGCCCGATAGAATCACTCGGGCATGACGGGCTCTAGCTGATTCAAGATTTCGCAGGTTTTCACCAAAAGTTCCGGTCTTTTGGTTGATCCGCGTATACGAAGCATCAGATTTGATCCGCATCCAATGATGGTTTTCCAGATTTCCCTTGTTTGACGGGGGTGGAGAAATGAAATTTCTATTCAAGGTGGGACTTGTTCTGCTTTTCCTATTGCTGCCGGCCGCCTGTCAAAATCGCCCGGATGCGGGAGTCGAGGATCGGGCCGGGTTGCTGTCCGGAGGGGAGCTGCGCAGGCTGGAGGATTTTCGAGAGCACCTGCTTCGGCATCTGGATATCGAGCTCAAGGTGCTGGTGCTGGACGAGAGTCCGGTGGATTTCGACCGAGAGGCTGTGAAGCTGTTCGATGACTATGGTCTCGGCCTTCGCACCCGGGCGGCACGGGGGGTGCTGCTGGTCATCGATCCGGAGGGGGGGCAGGTGCGGATGGAGATCGGGTACGACCTTGAAGGGATTTTCCCCGATGGTTTCGTCGGCTATATCGAAGACCGGCAGATGACGCCCTTTTTTCAGCTGGGTCGCGTTACGAATGGCATCGAGGCGACCGTGGAATTGCTGGTCGGCCGGGCGCTGGGCGAAATCAAAGTGGAGGAACTGGTCGGAACGGAGCCGGTTCGACCCCTGAAGCATCTGTCCGGCGGCGGTGGAGCACGCGTCGCCGTAGAGATCGGAAGAGGCGCCCCTCAAAAGGGCCGGGTGGCCGACCGCTCGGCATTTGGCGCCGGGACCACTCCCCTGGAAACCCTGCAAACCTACCTGAAGGTGCTGGAAGGTCATGTCAAGGACCCGGATCTTGGCATCTATACCCCTGAAACCCGGAAATTCTTCCGCAACTGGCTGGTAACCGACGCCCAGCAGGATAATGAACTGCGGGAACTGGTGGAAGTGATGGAACTCGGAACGACCCGCATATCAGGTAACTTGGCCGCCATTCGCTTTCCCACTGAGCGGAAAAAGGTTTCACCCTACCTTTTCCGACAGGGGCAAGAGGGCTGGATGCTCGATTTCGCCGCCATGAGCCGATTGATCGGCTTCGATCAGAACAATCAGTGGTTTTTTCGCAATCGGGAGCATGCATATCAGGCAGTAACGGAAAATCCGTGAGGGGTGAGGGGTAAGATCATGATAGGGCCAGGTAAAACTGATGGTCGTGAAAAATGTCACTCCCGAGGCGGTTTTGATCAGGAATCCAGTCTTTAAGTACTTAAAAAAATGGACGCCCGATAGAATCACTCGGGCATGACGGGCTCTAGCTGATTCAAGATTTCGCAGGTTTTCACCAAAAGTTACGGTATTTTGGATGATCCGCGTTATGCGAAGCATCAGATTTGATCCACGTCCAATTTGGGGGTTTCAAGTTTTTATTAAAGGATGAAAGCAACTGTGGACCTTTTGACCCTGCTCGGTATCGCCCTGGCTTTGGCGATGGATGCTTTCGCCGTCGCGCTTGGCGTTGGCCTGGCGGTATCGCCGCTGACCGGCCGCCACCTTTTTCGACTCGGCTGGCACTTCGGCCTCTTCCAGGCCATGATGCCCGTCATCGGTTGGCTCGCCGGGGTCACGCTGCAACAGTACATAGAGGCATTTGACCACTGGCTTGCCCTGGGACTGCTGGGTTTTGTCGGCGGGAAGATGATTTACGAGGCCTTTCACGAAACCGACGAACCGAAACGCGCCGGAGATCCGACCCGTGGCATGAGCCTGGTCGTTCTCTCGCTGGCAACCAGCATCGATGCCCTGGCCGTAGGTCTATCGCTTGGCGTCCTGGGGGTTTCGATCTGGTTCCCTGCCGCCATCATCGGTCTGGTGGCCGGTGTTCTGACCCTGGTCGGCATGCTTTTGGGTCAACGGGCCGGTTCCCTCCTGGGCAAACGCGTCGAAGTTTTGGGCGGCCTCATCCTCATCGGTATCGGCATACGGATCGTGCTCGAGCACACCCTGGGTATTTCCATCCCGTGAACCAGTTGAAATGGCTTTTACCCCTCTCTCCTCACTCCTCACTCCTCACCTT